>NZ_JAQYWT010000260.1:0-34547 GCF_036322545.1 Streptomyces sp. SP18BB07 | reverse complement strand
GCGCCTGCTCGACGGCGTACTCGTCCAGCTCGGAGAGCAGACCGTCCACGTCGTCACGGTCGACGGTCAGGTCATCGGCGAAGTGCCGGTCGCCAGTGGCGTCGGGCACGTACTTCACAGTGACAACGATCCTCAAGCTCATGTGTAACTCCTGCTCTCAGGCCGCGACTTCACCGGTGAGGGCAATGACGACCTCGGCCTCGGTGTTGCTGTCTATCTGGTCGGTCGTGACGTCTGGCGCGAGTTCGCGCAAGTGGTCCTCCTGGCGCGCGCCAGGCCCGAACGGCGGAAGCCGGCGACATGGGCGGTGGCGGTACTGTGCGTGGATCGGTGGTGGCGTCCGGTGCCGGCTCTCGCCAGGGGAGGAGACGGGAGCCGGTCCCGGGCGCTCACCTACGAACCGTGACTGTTGATCAGACAGTCGGCGAAGCGGCGCCGTGCCGCGCGGGAAGTCCCAGCATCGCCCGGTACTCGGCGGGCGTGGCCACGGCGCGTCCGGTGACCGCGGCGATCTGCTGACCGATCTGGAGCGCCTGGAGGTTGCTCTCGATACGGTCGTCGCGGTGCGGCCAGAGGAAGTAGGTGTCCTCCATGCCGACGCGGATGTGCAGGCCCATCAGGGCGGCCAGGGTCGCCACGTGGGTGGAGACGCGGCCGGCGGCGCAGACCATGATGAACGCATCGGGGTCTACGTCGCGGATCGCGCTGACCGTGCGGGTCAGGCCCTCGATCATCTGGCGCGGGTTCTCCATGGGGCTGCAGCCCGGCAGCGCGGGGAGGACGAGCCAGGTCGCGCCCTTCTCGATGAGCCCGCTCCTGAACAGGAACCGGTCGGCATTGGAGACGTCGGCGTCCGTGTACACCGCGATCTCGGCCTTGGCTCCGGCCTCGTTGATCAGCCGGACCTTCTCGATCATGATCGGCGCGGGCTTCACGAACAGCGAGTCACCGATGTAGGTGGCTGTGGTGTTGATCGGGGCGGCGTCGAGCACGCCGGCCTGAAGCATCCTTCTGTTAGAAGAGACCATGACCCGGCTGATCCGTTCGGACCTCATCGTCGCCGACGGCATCGGCCTGCTGCCCTTCTCCGACAAGGGCGCTCAGGCCGCAAGGGTCTGGCGCCGGAGGTGCACCTTATCGCGGGGGTCGAGTTACGGCACGAGCTCGGTGGATGCCGCTTGCCCACTCGGCATACGGGAATCCGTCATCGTCAGTTTTGCGCAGAGGTAGGAGAAGCCGCGGTGCTGCGATGTCTTGAACAGTGCGATGAGTGAGATGACGGCCAGGATGGCGGCAGGGCCGGACAACGAGCCGAAATGGTTCAGGAGCAGGAAACCGCCGACACCCGTCAGACCGCGTACCAGTCTTGCCTTCACGTCCGGGCGACGGCCGTCGGCGGTGACTGCCTGCAACCTGACGATGCGCTGCCCGAGACTGGCCCCGCTGCCTACCAGGGGAATTCCGACCATGAGCACCAGCCACGGCCCCCAGAACCCGACACGCTCGACGGTCGCGTTGAAGAAGAAGTGCGAGTAAGGAAGGGCACCAGTGCCGGATATACCCCCCTGCCACACCCACATCAGCGCCGCGCAGGCGGCGACCGTCGGCACATAGAGGAACCCGAAGCACATCAGGTCGCACACGGACGCCAGCAGCCGCCTGCGCCAGGTGATCGGGCGAGGCTCTCCGGGTTCGGCGTGGACCCGCTGACCGGGCACGGCACTGAGCAGCGGAGCGGCCAGTGCGCCGAGCAGACCTCCCAGGCTGTTCGCGATCAGGTCGTCCACGTCGAACAGCCGGTACGGGCACGGGTAGATGAACCAGTCTCCGGTCAGTTGTGTCGTCTCGATCAGCAGTGACACACCCAGGCCGATGATCGCGGTGACGGGCACGCTACGCCCGAACATGTACCGAACAAACATACCCAAAGGTATGAAAAGTATTACATTTAGGAGTACTTGCGTCAGAGCCGGGTTGTGCAGCATCGCCATAGGGCCATCGCCGGTGGCGGACTTTCCCATGTCGTGCAGGAAATGGAAGGGGATCAGTTGCGGTCGGCGAACACCGATGACGGCGCAGAAATCGTGTCGCACCGGCGGGAACGGGGCGAACACATAGAAGAACAGTGCCAGGCCGTAGAGAGGCCCGGCGAATGCCAACGCCATGTTGCCCAGGCCCAGTTCGCCGCGTCGCCGGTACCGCACGGCGATATAGGGAACGAACAGCGCGAACGTGGCCACGGACATCAGCAGGGCGGCCCAGATGGCCGGCTCCATTCTCTGAAGCATGAGGAGCGGATTCCTCTCAGCGCCGTGCCTTGGTCGGCGTCGGCACACGAAAAATGGGATCAGTAAAGGTGCAGCATGCCGGTGACGGCCAGCAGCGCGCAGATGCCGAGATTCAGGACCCGGTGCGACAGGAAGACGGCCACGAATTCGCGGATCGTGGCGCTCGGCCAGAAGTAGCGGGCCGTCGGCGCGCCGATGACCTGCGCCTCGACCTTCTCCTTGCGCGCCATCTGCGCGGCGCGCATGACGTGGAAGTTGTTGGTCACCACCAGGGCCCGGTAGTCCGTTTTGCGGTCCTGCATCAGCGTCTTGCTGAACCGCAGGTTCTCCTGGGTGGTGCGGGACTCGTCCTCGATGAGGATCCGGTCGGCCTGCACACCGCTCGCGATGAGGTAGTCGGCCATCGCCCGAGCCTCGGGGAGGTCCTCGTCCGGCCCCTGCCCGCCGGACATCAGCAACATCGGCTCCCGGCCCTTGGCCCGTTCAGCGTCGAAGACGGCGCGTCCCCGGTCCAATCGGCTCGCCAGCAGCGGCGGTACCCGCGAACCTCCGATGAGTCCGGAACCGAGCACCACGATGAAATCGACAGCGCGCCGGTGCCGGATCCTGCCGTAGACGAACGAGTAGAGCAGAAAGCATACGAAGAGCAGCGACATGTAACCGAGGACGAACCCCACCGCATCCAACGGGGTATCCAGCCGACCCCATCTGCTGCGGTTGGCCAGCGCCTTCAGCGCGATGAACAGCAGGATGCCTGCACCTGCCGCCAGCGACAGCAGATTCGCCAGGCTCCTGCCCTCACGGCGCAACATCATCACGCCGTTCGCGATCAGGAAGAGCGCGAGCACGAAGGGCAGCAGGATGAGGAGGATCCAGAGTGTCAACAGCAGAATCAAGGTCGCGGTCTCGGACGCCGACGCCAGTCTGTACAGCAGCGCCAAGGCCAGGGAGAGGAGCCCGAAGAACAGGTAGACGCCGTTGCGTACGAGTCGTCGGTCGTAAAGGAAGCTGCAGGCGAACACCAGAAAGAAGACGCCTGCAGGAGCAAAGATGATCATATGTTGGCTACTTGGGGGTCGATTGATCGGGCCGTGAGGAGCCTCCGGCCGAACCGAGGAAGGGGAGAAGGAGGACTCTGGGGGACTGAGCATGAGAGCAGGCCGCCGTGAGGCGTCGCCGCAGGGGCTACCGTGCCGCCGAGAGTGTCGACATGCGCCAGGTAGAGCTCCTGCCACTGGTTGCCGGCGGGTTGCCGGTGTTGCAGAGCAACATGCAGGACGGTTGGCCGTTCGGGTCACGCTCCGCCCGCCTGGACGAGCCTCGCATCGCTCGGCTTGGCTGCGCATCGGCCGTATGGCCGAGACGGCGACGGGGTGGGTCTTGTCGTATGAGGCGCGTCTCGCCGGTGGCAGTGATGGCGGCCCCACGACAGGCCCGTTTCCCACGGGGTTTCCACCGGGCGTCATCCTCGAAGCTGACACGACGGCATACCTGAGGCTTACGAGACCGCCTCTCGCCTCAGCCTCAGGTGGTCGGCACTTCGGCTGATACACGGGACCCGTATGAACCGGACGATGGAGGAGTACCCAGCGGGGTGGGGCCTGGCCCCCGCGTCCATGTGCTGTCTGTGGCCGTCTGTGCGCCTGCGCCCCGCGCTGCATCTGCCGTCGATCGGAGTAGTACCTGTGACCACCGCCTCGCCCACCGGCCCTCGCACCACCGTCCCCACCGTGGCCGCCCGCGCCACCGAGCTGTCCAAGGTCTACGGAGAGGGCGACACCCAGGTCGTCGCCCTCGACCGGGTCAGTGTCGGCTTCGGGCAGTCCCAGTTCACCGCGATCATGGGGCCCTCCGGGTCCGGCAAGTCCACGCTGATGCACTGTGTCGCCGGGCTGGACAGCTTCTCCTCCGGTTCGGTTCGCGTCGGTGACGTCGAGCTGGGTTCCCTGACGGACCGGCAGCTCACCCGGCTCCGCCGGGACAAGGTCGGCTTCATCTTCCAGGCGTTCAATCTGCTGCCGACCTTGACCGCGCTCGAGAACATCACGCTCCCGATGGACATCGCGGGCCGGGCCCCGGACAAGCAGTGGCTGGAGAGCGTCATCCAGATGGTCGGGCTGTCCGGCCGGCTGAGCCACCGTCCCGCCCAGCTCTCCGGCGGCCAGCAGCAGCGTGTCGCCGTCGCCCGGGCCCTCGCGTCCAAGCCTGACATCGTCTTCGGCGACGAGCCGACGGGGAACCTGGACTCGCGTGCGGGTGCGGAGGTCCTCGGCTTCCTGCGTGACTCCGTACGGACGTTGGGCCAGACCGTCGTCATGGTCACCCATGATCCGGTCGCCGCCTCCTACGCGGACCGGGTCGTCTTCCTCACCGATGGGCGGATCGTCGACGAGATGTACGACCCCACCGCGGACGGGGTCCTCGACCGGATGAAGGCCTTCGACACCCCGTTCCGTACGAGCTGAGCCGAAGCGGACCGAGCCGTACGAACGACCCGCACTCCCTGATTGACCCCGTCCTCCCCTCACCTCACCGGGACCACATCACCATGTTCCGCACAGCCCTGCGCAACGTCCTCGCGCACAAGGCCAGACTGCTGATGACCGTGCTCGCCGTCATGCTCGGCGTCGCGTTCGTCTCCGGCACCCTGATCTTCACCGACACCCTCAGCCACGCCTACCGCAGCCAGGCGGCCAAGAGCTACGCCCACGTGGACGTCGAGGTCCGCGAGAACGCCGACAGCTCCGCCGAGTTCCCCGGCATCAGCCGGAAGACGTTCGACGGGATCGCCCGACTCGACGGGGTCGCCGAAGCCGCCGGGCGGGTCGACGGGGTGGCCTCCGTCGCCGACAGGGACGGCGGGCTCATCGGCGGCGGCCTGAACAACGCGGCCGCCAACTTCTCACCCGGGAAGGACGGCAAGGACGGCCTCTACGCGTTCACCGACGGCCACGGACCCACCGGACCCGGGCAGGTCGCGCTCGACAAGGCCACCGCCGACAAGGGCGGCTACGACGTCGGCGACACCGTGCCCGTCGCCCTGAAGGGTCCGGCGAAGACGTACAGGCTCTCCGGCATCTTCACCACCGACGCCACCTCGGTGGCCGAGGGCGGCAGTCTGGTGCTGTTCGACACGCCGGTCGCCCAGCGGCTCTTCCTCCGGCCGGGCGTCTACCAGTCCGTCACCGTCACCGCCGACCCCGGTACGTCGAGCCCCGAGCTCGCCGCCGCCGTCAGGAAGCTGCTTCCCGACTACGCGGACGCCCGCACGGGACAGGAACTCGCCAAAGAGAAGATCAGGGCGGTGACGGGAGACACCTCCACGCTCAACGCCCTGCTGCTCGCTTTCGCCGGCGTCGCGCTCTTCGTCAGCGTCTTCCTGATCGCCAACACCTTCACCATGCTGGCCGCCCAGCGCACCCGGGAACTCGCCCTGCTGCGTGCGGTCGGCGCCTCCCGCAGGCAGGTCACCCGGTCCGTGCTGATCGAGGCGATGATGCTCGGCGCGGCCGGCGCGGCCGCCGGACTCGGGCTCGGCGCCGCCATGGCCGCCGTAGCGCGTTCCACGGTCGGTTTCGGCGGCGGGAAGATCCCGGACGGGCCGCTGACCGTCACGTCGACGACCGTCCTGGTCGCGGCCGTCGTCGGGGTCCTGGTCACCATGGTGGCCGCCTGGCTGCCGGCCCGCCGCGCCGCGAAGATCCCGCCGGTCGCGGCCATCGGCAGCGCACACCTGCCGGCCACCACCAAGTCCCTGGTGCTGCGCAACTCCCTTGGCGCGATCGTCACGCTGCTCGGCGCGGCGGTCGTGGTCGCGGGCGCCGGGGCCGGTGGCTCCACGGGCGGGCAGGTCGTCGGGTTGGGTGCCTTCCTGGTGGTGATCGGGGTCATCGTGCTGATCCCCTTGCTGTCCCGGCCCGTGATCGCGGTCATACAGCCGCTGCTGCGGCGCGGCTTCGGGGTCTCCGGGAAACTCGCGGGCCAGAACGCCGTACGCAGCCCGCGCCGTACCGGAGCCACCGCCTCCGCGCTGGCCATCGGGCTCACGCTGGTCAGCGCTCTGACCGTGGTCGCCGCCACCCTCGCTCATTCCGCGGACACGATCACCACCGACATCGTCAAGGCCGACTACATGATCTCGGACGACGGCGCGGGCATGGACGCCTCGACGGTCGCCGCCCTGCGTGAGGTCGAGGGCGTCAGGGCGGTGTCGCGGGAGGAGTCCGGGTTGATGACGATCGACGGCAGCTGGCAGCAGGTGACCGGCGTCACCCCGGCGGACTTCCCCGAAGTCGTCCACCTCACGGTCGTCTCCGGCTCGCTCGACACGCTCACGAAGGGGCAGATCGCCGTCGCCGACGATGTCGCGCGGTCCAACGGCTGGAAGGCGGGGGACACCCTGCCGGTAAAGTACGACGACTCCAAGACCGGCAGGGTGACCGTCGGAGCCGTCTTCGAGAGCAACGAGGTCGTCTCGCCGGTCGTCGTCCCCACGGACGTGCTCGAGTCCCACGAGGACGAGACCAACATCTTGTGGATCTACATCAAGACGGACGGCGGCACCACCGAGAAGGCACTGGCCAATGCCCTCGCCGGACACCCGGGGATCAAGATCGGAGACCGGCAGGACATCCGCGCCCACTTCAACGGGGAGGTCGACACCACGCTGAACGTCACCTACGGCCTGCTCGCGATGTCCCTGGTCATCGCGGTGCTCGGGGTGGTGAACACCCTCGCGATGTCGGTCTTCGAACGGCAGCGGGAGGTCGGCATGCTGCGCGCCGTCGGGCTCGACCGGCGGGGTGTGACGCGGATGATCCAGCTGGAGTCCGTGGTCATCTCCCTCTTCGGCGCGGTGATCGGTATCGGGGTCGGTTCCTTCCTCGGCTGGGCCCTCTGCGAGACCACGAAGGCAGACGTCCCCGGATACGCGCTGGCGCTGCCGTGGGGCCGGTTGGGGCTCTTCCTGCTGCTGGCGGCGCTGGTCGGCCTGCTGGCCGCCATGTGGCCCGCCCGCAGCGCGGCCCGGCTGAACATGCTCACCGCCATCAAGACCGAGTAGGCGGAGCCGGTCGCCGTACGGCCGTAGGCACACCGTGCCTACGGCCGTACCGTCGCGAGCGGGAACTCGGCGGCCGGTGTCGAGCCGACGTCCAGTGCGGCGCGGCTCTGCCGGAGCCGCGCCGCACTGTGGCTCCGGTGCCGCGCGGGCCGGCGTGCAGGTCGAAGGTGATCACACCTCCGCCGTGCCGGCCCGACCATCCCGTCTCCGGTTCGGAACCGCGGTCGGCGCCGCTGCGGCCGACTTCTCTTGCGTACACACGACCTGCGTACTACCGCCGCCGGCACCTGCTGGTGATGAAGAAGATCGCATCATCGTTCGTAAGCGCTTACTCGCGGCGGTGGCCTGGCGTGTACGTTGGTCCAGGTTGGGTGGGAGCCGATACCCGGCCTGCTGGACTGCCGCCTCCCGCCATCGGAGAAGCATTTTCATGGACCAGGCCGTGCGCAGGCGTCGTCAGGCGTTGTTTCTGCTCTTCCTGCTCGCCGGTATCGCGATGTCCTCGTGGGTGACACGCACCCCCGCGATCCGGGATGCGCTGGATGTCTCCACGGCGCAGATGGGCCTGATCCTCTTCGGGCTGTCGCTGGGCTCGATGCTGGGAATCCTCGCCTCAGGCCGGCTGGTTTCCCGATCCGGGACGCGACCGGTGATCTTCTGGGCCACGGCACTGCTCATCCTGGGGATGGCCACGATCTGCGCCGGCAGCCTCATGGTGTCCGTACCGATGGTGACGGCCGGACTATGCGCCTTCGGTGTCGGTATGGGCGCGAGTGATGTGGCCGCGAACATCGACGCCACGGACGTCGAGCGGACATCCGGCACGACGACCATGCCTGCCCTGCACGGATGCTTCAGCCTGGGCACGGTCCTCGGAGCCGGCGCGGGCATGGGCGCCACGGCGGCCGATGTACCGGTCCACTGGCACCTCGCGGCGGTAACGGCTCTGGCTGTCGCGATCTTCCTCTTCGCGCCGCGCGCCGTGCCGGCGGGTACCGGCCGCGCCGTCGACGAGTCGGCGAAGACGCATGGCTCCGGATCCCGCCCTGCGGTGTGGAGGGACGGCAAGCTCGTCCTCATCGGTGGAATCGTGCTGGCCATGGCGTTGGCCGAGGGAGCGGCGAACGACTGGCTGCCGCTGCTCATGGTCGACGGACACGGCATGGACGCCACCCTGGGCTCACTTGTCTACGTGGGTTTCGCCGCCGCGATGACCCTGGGGCGATTCGCGGCACCCTTCTTCCTGCGCCGCTTCGGCCGTGCGTCGGTCATACGCGTCAGCGCCGTCGCGGGGGCACTGGGTCTGCTCCTCGTGATCGCCTCGGACAACGCGGTGGTGGCCGGCGTCTCCGTGCTGCTGTGGGGGCTGGGTGCCTCACTCGGCTTTCCCCTCGCGCTCTCCGCCGCGGGGGAGTCGGGCTCCGACGAGACGGCTCGGGTCAGCCTCGTCGCGACCATCGGCTATGTCGCGTTCCTGGTCGGACCACCGGGGCTGGGCCTCCTGGGTGAACACATCGGCCTGCGTGCCGCGATGCTGGTGGTCCTCGCGTGCGTCGTCCTCGCAGCCTTCCTCGCCCCGGCGGTCGAGCCCCGGCGGCCTTCCCCAGGTGAGACGCCCCAGCATGATGGTGCGGCCGAGCACATGCCGCAGCGGTGACTCTCCCTCGCTGGGAACGCCCCAGGTCGACCTCTGCCTGGCGCCCGGCGACTCGGCAGGCCGCGCTCCACTCGGGTTCCTGGCGGGAGCACTCATAGCCTATGTCCGGTATGCCGTGGCGCTGGAAGGCCGGGTGGCAGCCCGCGTGCAGTTCCCGGTATCCGGACGTTGCGGCCTGGTCCAGCTCGTGGATCAACGCCTGGAGCGCCGACGGGAGGCCGGCCGGGTCGGCGGCGTGCCGACGCAGGATGGTGTCCGCTCCCTGCTGCAGGGACCAAGGCAGCGCGATCCCGAGCTCGCGGGCTCCGCCCCGCGCGAAGAGCCCGTCGTCCGGTTTGGAGAAGGTCTCGCGCGGAGCGATGGCCTTCAGCTCCGGCGGCTTGGACAGCGCGGCCATCCACTGGGTGTTGCCGAAGTAGCTCTGCCCGAACATCCCGACGCGGCCGTTGGAGCCCGGGAGGGCGGCGGCCCACCGGACCGTGTCATAACCGTCGTCCGCCTCGTGGGTCCACGGCTCCCACACGCCGTCCGAGGCGAACCGGCCTCGGGTGTCCTGGATGACGACGAGGAATCCTTGGCGTGCCAAGCCCAGCGGATCGAGGTGGCCGTGCACGGCCGGAGTGTTCTTGCCGTAGGGCAGACGGACGAGGAGCACGGGCCACGGGCCGCCTTCGTCGGCCTGATACACATCCGCCCGCAGTACGGTGCCGTCGCGCATGGTGGCGGGAACGTCGTAGCGGGCCGTCACGTCGGGCATGTACCGGGTCCTTCTGTCGTGCGGTGTCGGGGGATTCCGGACTCTCGCACGACGCACCACCCCACCAGCACCCCCGAAGGAGGGGGCGTCGCCGTCGCAGAGGCTGCCCGCTCGGGGCCCGGTGTGGCGGAATCAGGGTCTGTTCTCCTCCGCGCCGCACGAACGTGTCCGCACTCGGACGGAGCAGCTTTCGCGATGCGAACAACTCGGCGTCCTCAGATGTGAGTTGACCGCAATCCCCTTCGGGGAGCCGACACGTACCGACGTCACCGAGCCCCGTCCGAACCCCGGGCAGGCGCCTCGCCACGTCCTGAGCAGCTCGGGTGGCGTCATCCCTCCTGATGGCCGCGTCTCCGTCGAAGTGATGAGACGGTGCCCTACGCCGGTCTGACGTGCCGGCGATTACCGCCGCCATAGCCTCGCCGGGTGTCAGAGAAGATCAAGCCGGAAGAACCGGCAGCGGAGGCCGCGAGTCGGCGTGTGCGGTCGTTGGACGTGCTGCGCGGCATCGCCATCATCGGAACCTTGCTGAGCAACATCGGAACATTCGTCGCTCTGTCTGAGGATGAAGTTCCCGTGTACATACTCGGTGCGAGAGCCGAGATGTACGTGGACCAACTGGCGTTCATGGTCGCGAACGGCAAGTTCCTCGCGCTCCTGTCGATCCTGTTCGGCGTCGGCATGGCCATCCAGTGCGAATCCGCACTCCGGCACGGGCGCCGCTGGCCGTGGAGGTACGAGTGGCGCTCGCTGCTGCTGCTGGTCGACGGATTCATCCATTTCGCGCTCGTCGTCGACTTCGACGTCCTCATGGGGTACGCGCTGGTCGCCATGGTGGTCGCCCCGCTCCTGCTGCTGCGTACCCGTTGGCTGGTCGCGGCGGCCGTGCTCGCGGGGTCAGTGCACATGACCATGCAGTTCCGTGAACTGCTGACAGGAGTGACCTTCGGCGCGAGTTCGCAGGACGACTTCGTGTCGGCCACCTACTTCGGTGAAGTCGCCCATCGGGTGACGAACTTCTGGGAGATACGCCAGGGGCTGCTCGTCTTCTCCGCGCCCTTGACGGCGTTCCTCTTCCTTTCCGGGGCGCTGCTGTGGCGGGCGGGGCTGTTCAGGGGGGATGCACGTGCGCACGTGCTGAGCCGCCGGCTCGCGGTGGGCGGACTGGTCGTGGGAATGCCGCTGACCGTGTGGGTCATTCTGCCCCTGCCGGGACAGGAGTATTTCGTCTCCCTGTTCCGCTACACCTCCGCTCCGATCGTAGCGTTCGGTTACCTAGGGCTGATCCTCGTCCTGCTGCGCCGGCGCGGCGGTTCCGGCTTCTTCGGCCGGCGCCTGGCCGAGGTCGGCCGCACCGCGCTGTCCTGCTACATGTTGCAGAACGTGGTCGCGATCATGGCCTTCACCGAGGGGGGATTGGATGTGGGAGCGTTCGGGCCCGTTGGTACGGTCCTGGCCTGGGCGGTGATCAGTGCTCTGCTGATGCTCTTCGCCTGGTGGTGGCTGCGGCACTTCCGGCAGGGCCCGTTCGAGGGAGTATGGCGATGGGCGGTCGACGCCCCCTTCCGGCGGGTCGACCAGAAGCGGCGGGAAGAACGTGATGGGGATGCGAAGCGAGCGGGAGCGGAGAACGGGGCCGTTGTCGGCGCCTCATAGCGGTGCCGTGGCGGTGGCGGGGCTGGTGCTGGTCGCCGCCTCGATCGATGTGGCCGAGTTGCTGTGGTTCGAGCGGACGACGGCTTGGAGCGTGTTCCTGGCCGTCTCCACCGCCGGGTTCGCCCTTTTCCTCCTGCGGCGCCGTTCGTGTCCGGCGGTTGCCCTGGCCGTCGCCGGACTGGGGTACCTGGTCACATCGGCCTGGCCGGGCGAGGAGGCCGAGTCGGCGCCGGTCCTGGCGCAGGCGGGTGTCTGGATCGTCGCGTTCGCCGTGATCGCCGAAGGCACGGCCCGGCTCCGGCTGACGGCCATCGCCGTGCTCGGGACGACCGTCGCCGTCGACACTTACCAGGGCCTGCGGGACGCCGGGGCGTCCGTCTTCGAGCCGACGACGCTTATCTACGGCACTGCCCTCCCCGGCCTCATGCCCCTCATGCTGGTCGCGCTGGCCGACGCGGCGCGCACCCGCATCCGACTGGCCGCCGCACAGGCCGAACAGGCCGAACGGCTCCGCGAGCTGGACGCCCGCGCGGCCGTTCACGACGAACGGCTACGGCTGGCCCGCGAATTGCACGACGCGGTCGCCAACCGACTCAGCGCCGTCGCGATGCGGGTCACGGCTGTCGGCCATGTCCACAGGGACCGGCACACGCCAGAGAGCGAGGCTCTGGCCGAGATCGGCCGCGAAGTCGGCAGCGCACTGGGTGAATTGCGCGGCGCGCTGGGCACGCTCCGGGACGACCGGGACGAACCTGCCTCCGTGGCGCAGCCGTCCCTGCGGGAGGTCGAGGCGCTGGCCGACCAGGCGCGCAGGGCCGGCGCAAGGGTGGATTTCGTGACCAGCGGCGAGCCGATCCATCTGACCCACATGGTCGACCTCGCGGCCTACCGCATCCTCCAGGAGGCGTTGATGAACGTGGCTAGGCACGCCCGGCCACCCCGCGCGACGGTCTCTCTCGACTACGGCGGGGATCGACTGCGCATCCGCGTCGACGACGAGGGAGAACCCCAGCACTGGCCGCGGAGCAGCCCGACCGCCGGTCACGGCCTGATCGGGATGAGGGAACGCGCCGCGCTGTGCGGCGGGTCGGCCACCGCCGGCCCCCGGCCGGGCGGCGGCTGGCGGGTTGAGGCGATCCTGCCCCTGCCGACGTCGGCGGCATGACGGCAGTGGCCGTCTCCGTGCTCCTCGCTGACGATCAGGAGCTGGTGCGTGCCAGCATGCGCATGATGATCGATGTCGAGCCCGATCTTGTGGTCGTCGCAGAGGCCGCCGACGGGGAGGCCGCGGTCGAACTGGCCGCCCGGCTGCGCCCCGACGTGGTGGTCATGGACGTACGTATGCCCCGGCTGGACGGCGTCGCGGCCACCCGGCGAATCATGGCCCAGACGGGCCCGCCGGCCATCCTCGCGCTCACGACCTTCGACCTCGACGAGTACCTCTTCGGGACGCTGCAGGCCGGAGCCACGGGCTTCGTACTCAAGGACGACCCCGCGGCCACGCTGCTGGACGGCATCCGGGCCGTCGCCCGCGGTGACGGGTTCGTCTCACCCGGCCCGACCCGAAGACTGATCACCCGAACCGCCGGCCACGGCATCGGCCTCGTCAATCTGCCCGACGGCCTGACACCACGGGAACGCGAAGTCCTGGCCCTCGTCGGGCACGCCCTGAGCAACGCACAGATCGCCCGACGACTGCGCGTCGAGGAGAGCACCGTAAAGACGCACGTACAGAAACTGCTGGCCAAACTCGACGTCCGCACGCGGGTGGAGGCGGCCCTTATCGCGAGCCGAGCCGGGCTCATCGAGAACGGATCGGCGGAGCCGGGGAAATGACCTTCGCTCCCTGGCGGAGCGGACAGCGACGAGACGGCGTTGGTACCGCACTCCGAGGCCGCTCTCCAGGCGCATCCCGCACCGCTCGGCGGCCTGGTCGAGCAGGGCGGTGCCTGCGGTGGCGGCGTGCGCGGGGGTGCGGTCAGTACGACCACCCCGATGATCAGCCCCATCACATCCACGGCCAGGCCCCGCTTGCGGACCGGCACCTTCTTGTCGGCGTCCAGTCCCGTCGTGGTCTGCGGGACACGCGAGGCTACGCGGACGGCCTGGGTGCCGATGATCACGAGAGACGGGTCCTCTGATCGGCGGGCTCTCTCGCGTACCTGGCAGCGCAGGAGTTCCTGGATCCGCTGGTGGAGGATCGGACCTAACGTCCACTGAGATGTCTCTCACAACTCTCGCCTGGGGCGGAAAGTCCCCTGGATACTGATCAGTGACATAAACGCGCCTGCGCGCCTTATCCGTCGCTCTGAGTGCCGCACCCAGGATTTGTCACTGACGAAGCTCGTGATGCCACTTGCCGGGCTGGGCACGGTAGCCGGGTACGCAGCCGACAGGACTGCGCCTCCATCGTTCGCAACGCAGCGAGCTGCTTCCGCAGGCAAGCGTCCTTGATGTTCCAGCACGGTCGCGAGCCGTCGGAAGGCGAGAGGGAACGTGACCACCAATACCCATGTGACTCCCCGCAGGACCGGCGCAGGTAATCTTCCCGCGCCGCTGACCTCTTTCGTAGGCAGGCGGCGGGAGCTCGCCGAAGTCCGTCGGCTCCTGGGGGCAACGAGGTTGCTGACGCTCACAGGGGTGGGCGGGGTGGGCAAGACCCGGCTGGCGCTGGAGGCGGCCGCCGCGTCGGCGGGCGATTTCGCGGACGGGGCGTGGCTGGTGGATCTGGCGGCGGTCCGGGACCCGTCCTCGGTGGCGGACGCCACGGCGACCGCTCTTGGGTTGCCGGACGTGGGCGCTGGAGCGGTGATCGATCAGCTCGCCGCCTCGTTGGCCCACCGCGCTCCATTGATCGTGCTGGACAACTGCGAGCACCTCATCGACGCCTGCGCCGAGCTGGCACACGCGCTGTTGTCGGCCTCCCCAGGGCTGCGCGTTCTGGCGACGAGCCGCCAGGCTCTGGGCATCTTCGGCGAGCACCTCATCGCTGTCCCTCCGCTGGCGCAGGCCGACGCGATGGAGCTACTGCGGGACCGCGCCATCGCCGTGCGGCCGGGCTTCCAGGTGACCGACGGTAACCGCGCGGAGGTCCGCCGGTTGTGCGGCGACCTGGACGGGCTGCCGCTGGCCATCGAACTGGCCGCGTCCCGACTGCGGACCCTCAGCGTCAGTGAGGTGGCCAACCGTCTGGAGGACCGCTTCGGACTGCTCACGAGCGGCAACCGGATCGCTCGGCCGCATCAGCGAACACTACGCGCGTTGATGGCCTGGAGCCACGAGCTGTGTACACCGGCCGAGCGGCTGTTGTGGAGCCGGCTGTCCGTCTTCGTCGGCGACTTCGGCCTGGACGCGGCCGAAGCCGTCTGCGCGGGCGACGGCATCGGCGGTACCAAGGTGCTCGATCTCCTGGACCGGCTGGTTGTCCAGTCCGTCGCCCTGCCCCACGAGCGTGATGGCCTGCCGCGCTACCGGCTGCTGGAGACCGTCCGCCAGTACGGCCGGGAGCGGCTCGTCGAGGCCGGCGAGGAGCAGCGGATGTTGCGTCGCCACCAGGGCTTCTACTTGGCCTTCGCCGAGGGCATCGCCGACGGCTGGCATGGCCCCGGACCGCTGGAGAGCATGACCCGGGTGAGTGCCGAACACGCCAATCTGCGCGCTGCGCTGGCCCGAGGCGGCGACCCGCAAGCCACCCTGGCGCTGACCGCCGCACTGCGCTTCCACTGGTGCGAGGGCGGACACGTCAGTGAGGGTCGCCGCTGGCTCGACCGGGCGCTCGCCGCCGCACTCGAACCCACTCCGGTCCGGGCCCGGGCGCTGTGGGTCGCCGCCTGGGTGGCGGCGCTGCAGAGCGATCTCGAGGCGGCCTGCCGGTTGTCGGAGGAGGCCGGAGACCTGGGGGAGCGGCTGGGTGATCCGGTGGTGTGCGCCCACGTCCAGAGCCTGCGCGGCACACTGGCGGTGTTCGGCGGCCGGCTGGACGAGGCCGTGCCCTTCTTCGAGGCGGCGGTGGCCGCTCACACGGATACGGATGACGAGATCGGCGCGCTCTACGCTCTGCTGCAGTTGGGCATCGCCCAGTCCCGCCTCGGAGATCCGCATGCCCAGCAGATCTGCAGGCGGGCGGTCGCCCTCGCGGAAGCCCACGGTGAGCAGCGGGCCCACTCCCTCGCGCTGTGGGCCCTGGGCAACAACGCCTGGCTTCGCGGTGACCTCGACGAGGCATCGGCACTGATTCGGACCGCGTTGGAGAAGGAGCAGGGCTTCAACGACTCCATCAAGGTCGCGCTGATGCTGGAGGAACTCGCCTGGGTCACCTCCGCACGCGGCGACCACAAGGAAGCAGGACGCCTGCTGGGTGGCGCGCGCACCCTGCTGCGGGACACCGGCACCGTCCTCTCCACGTTCGGCCCGCACATGGTCGAGCAGCACGATCGGTGTGAGGACGGCATCGTACGGTCACTGGGCCGGACGGCGTACGAGGAGGCCCTTGCAGAGGGCGCCAACCACTGCGGACCCGACGAGGCCATCGCCTACGCCCTGCGCAGCAGGTCCGAGCCCGTCGTCACGGCCCCCGCCCCGAGCCCGCTGACTCCCAGGGAGCGGGAGGTGGCCGCGCTGGTGGCCGAGGGCATGAGCAACCGGCAGATCGCCACCGCGTTCGGACGCTCCCCACGCACGGTCGACGGCCACGTCGAGAACATCCTGGCCAAGCTGGAGTTCAACTGCCGCGCCCAGATCGCGTCCTGGTGGACAGCGAACCAGGCGTACACCGCGTAGGACAACCCCGTAGAAATACCCGGACCCGGGGCGGGCCCATGCCCGTGGAAATGCCCATGGCCAAGGGGAGGACCCCGCACTGAGCCTTTCGGCATGACTGACATCAAAGCGCGGGGGCATCTCCCCCGGAGATCATTTCTCAGCAGTGCCATCGCCGTGGTGGCCGCCAGCACGCTGGCCGGCGGCGCGGTGGTCGCGGCCGCTCCCAGCGCGAGCGCCGCCACCGGTGCGGACATCACCTGGCACATCACCAGCGAACCCGGTGATGCGCAGGACGGTGCCATGAAGGGTTACGCCGGCATGCTCGGGGCTATCAGAGAGGCCGTCAGGGGCGGCAGAGTCGACTCCTTGGGTGGCCGGCCTGTAGACGTCACCGACCGCAGCGGAGGCAGCCAGTACGTCACCATCGACCTGCACGCCGAGGACAGTGTCGTGTTCGTCCGGTTGTTCATGCGCCGGTCGGACTCCTACATCATGGGATGGCGGGTCGGCGTAGAGGACGGTGTCAACGGTGTGGAGTGGGGCAGATTCTTCACACTGGACCCGGCTGCGGCGCCCGGTGGCTCCGCGGCGCTGCCGGGCGCCACGGTCGACGACACGAGAACGAACTACCAGACCCTGGGGACCTACACCGAACTGGCGCGGCAGGGTGCCTCGCGCGACGGCATGCGGATCAGTCCCGCCAGCCTCAGCGACGCCGTGCGCAGGCTCCACGGAGCCGACGGCCCCTTGACGGGAATCACGACCCAGGAGGTCGCCCAGGCAGTCCTCCAGGTGATCGTGGGGGTCGCTGAAGCCTCGCGGTTCCGGCAGCAGGCGACAGACACCGCGATGGCGTTCAGTAGAAGCGCAGGGCTCATCATCACCGCGACACACCAGGCCTTCCACAACAACTGGGGCAGGCTCAGCAGGTCGTTCCTCCTCGCGGTCATGGCAGGGACCGCCGTCTTCGCAGCTCCCGTCGAGATCGCCGGCATCATCATCGGGACAACGGCGGTCGCCGCGACCTATCTCATGACGGCCCACCACTCG
Organism: Streptomyces sp. SP18BB07; assembly: GCF_036322545.1. NCBI lineage: Bacteria > Bacillati > Actinomycetota > Actinomycetes > Kitasatosporales > Streptomycetaceae > Streptomyces > Streptomyces sp. SP18BB07. The sequence goes on along the minus strand of NZ_JAQYWT010000260.1, from coordinate 17,316 downwards.
GACATCGACAGCCGGGGTAAACACCTGTCCGAGGGCGGCCTGCTGTTCGTCTCCCAGGACGGCACCGGCGACCACTGGACCGTGCAGGACGCGATCAACGACGTTCCCGACAGCGGCGCGAACACCATCCTCATCGACAAGGGCGTCTACCACGAGGTCATCAGCGTCTCCAGCAGCAAGTCCTGGCTGACGATCCAGGGCCTCACCGGCGTCCGCGGGGACGTCATCATCTACAACACCAGGTGCCACGGGATGATCAACCCCGCGACCGGTCTGAAGTACGGCACTCAGGGCAGCGCCGTGGCCACCTTCAGGCCGCCCAACCTGACCGTCAAGGACCTCACGATCAGCAATGGGTTCGACCGCGCGGCCCACCCGGAGATCGATCCGTACGAAACCCAGGCCGTCGCCGTCGCCGCCATGGGCGACCGGCAGGTGTACGACAACGTCGCGATCATGAGCCGTCAGGACACCCTGCTCGTCAAGGGAGAGACGCCCACGACCCAGGCCCGGCAGTACTTCTACAACTGCTTCGTCCGGGGCGACGTGGACTTCGTCTTCGGCAATGCCACCGCGGTGATCGACCGGTCCACCCTTCAGATGCTCGACTGGCCCGGCGGCACGGTCGTGGCTCCGAACACCGACTACCGCAAGAAGTACGGGATCCTCATCACCCACAGCAATCTGACTGCCCACGGGCTGACAAGGACGAAGTACCTCGGCCGGCCGTGGCACAACACAGCGGAAACATGGCCTCAGGCGCTGGTCCGGGACAGCACGATCGTCGGCCAGTTCAACGACACACAACCCTGGACCAACATGATGCCCGACTACCCCTGGCAGTCGGCCCGGTTGAGGGAGTACAACAACTCCGGCCTCGGAGCCGGCCAGGGCACGAACGCGCCGAAGCTGACCGACGCCGAGGCCGCCGACTACACCGCCCGGAAGTACCTGACTGGCACCGACGGATGGAACCCGGTCCGTTGACCCTGGCTGAGAGCGCACTGCTCATCCGCATCTCTTCAAGTGCCGGTCCTGTCCGCGCGGCACAGTGAGCTACGGAGGGGCCGGGACACTACTGAGGTCCCGGCCCCTCCGTCCCATCGGGACGAGCGGCACGTCTACCCGCAGTCGGCGCTGCTGTTCACACCCCGGTCGCGGGCCACTATCTGGCCGCTGGGGCTGCCATCGGAGTTGAGCACGTTACCGACGGCGTCGTAGTAGGCACCGTAGGAGAGGATGTCTTTGTATCCGCGGCCGCGCCAGGAATTGACCTTGGTGTTGCCCCACCGGTACTCGTGGACATGAAAGACCGGGTTGCTGCGGACCGTACGCATCACCGGACGGTGCGAGAACCAGGCCTTTCGACGCGGGGGGACGGTGATTCCGTGCGATCTGGACCAGTTGTCGGACTTGGCGTACGACCAGGAGCGGGTGTAGCTACCGCCCGCCTCGAACGCCAGGACTTTCTCGATGGCGGTCCATTCGACACCGAAAGAGGCGGTCACGCTGTGGGTCGTGGTGCTGGTGGTCATTCCACCTTGCTGAACGGTCTCGTTCAGTGTGCTTCTGTGGCTACAGTTCACCAGCGTGTTGCTGACCTGGCTTTCAGGGCCGTTCCAGGTCCAGCTGGACGCCTTGGGGTAGGAGCAGTGGCCGTGGAAAGCCTCCCAGGGGTGCTTCAACGTGGTGGAGCCGACGTTGAACATGAGGCGCCACTGCTCCGGTGTGAGCTTCACGAGCTGACCGGTCTGGACGTTGAGCCGCCAGTACGAGGTGGTTGTGCGGCCATTGCAGATCGACAACATCAGCTTGTTGGCGTCGAACGGCTCGGCTCTCATGATGTCGGTTGCGGCGCTGGCGGGCGAGGCGCACGTCAGCACCGAAGCCAGGCCCAGTGCAGCGGCGATACCGGCCCGCTTGATCGCACTACGGGATGTCACCTTGTTTCTCCTGCCTCTGAAGGGGAGGGCGGGCGTTCGAGCCGCGAACCACGACCACGAGCGCCGCAGGATGATCCTTTTTGCGCAGGAGGTAAGGCGTGTCTCCTGCGGCACGGCCCACTCTTCGGGCACAGAGGTTGTCGATCAAGCCAGGTCAAGGGAGTAGACAATTCCTGGTGCCGTCGGCCAAGTCCCACTCGGCATGGTCGGGCAGACACTGCCCGAAGTGGCGTCAGAGGGCGCCGGGGGACAGGCTATGGACGCAGACCGCGCCGTTCGGCCACGGTGTGGGTGGTGCCGGCTGCCCAAGGTGCGGGCTGAGCACAGGCACGGGCGTCGGCGGAACGCCACCGAGTGACGTATGCGTCTGCGGTGATGGAATGTTTTTCTTCGGCTATGGGGAGAGTGGGATCCCATGGGGCGTCCCGAAAGACCGGTGGATCCGGAGGCCGGTCCCGTGCAGCGGTTCGCCCATGAACTGCGCGAGCTGCGACGGGCGGCCGGCGGGCCGTCGTACCGCTCCATGGCCCGGCTCGCGGGATTCTCGACGGCGGCCCTGGCCAAGGCGGCGAACGGAGAGCGGCTTCCGTCACTGGCCGTTCTCCAGGGTTACGTGCGGGCATGTGGCGGCGATCCGGCCGAATGGGAGCTGCGGTGGAAGGAGGCGCAGGCCGAGGCGGCGCGGGCTCTGGTGCTCGATGAGGAGGACATGTCGCCGCCGTACCGAGGACTGACACGCTTCGAACTGGACCACCGTGGGCTGTTCTTCGGCCGGGACCGGCTGCTCGAGGAGTTGGGCGAGCTGGTGTCCGGGCACCGGTTCGTGGTGCTCTTCGGAGCGTCAGGCAGCGGGAAGTCCTCCTTGCTGCGCGCCGGGTTGATCCCCCGCCTCCGGGAGGAGATCGAGCGCAGCGACCGCCCGGCGGTGCTGCGGATCCTGACCCCCGGGGGAAAGCCCGCCACGACGTATGGGCACTTACTGACCCCGGCCGAGGGCGAACCGGAGAGCTGGGTGGTGGTGGACCAGTTCGAAGAGGTCTTCACCCTGTGCCGGGACCCTGCCGAGCGTGCCCGCTTCATCGATCTGCTGCTCGCCGCCCGCGCCCCGGGCAACCGGCTGCGGGTACTCGTCGCCGTACGCGCCGACTTCTACGCCCGGTGCACCGAGCACCGGGGCCTGGCCGAGTCCCTGCGCGGTGCGGCCCTTCCGGTCGCGCCGATGACTGCGGACGAACTGCGCGAGGCGGTCGTCAAACCGGCGCAATCGGTCGGGCTCATCGTGGAGCGGGAACTGACTGCCAGGATCCTCAAGGAGGTCCTCGACCAGCCCGGCGCCCTGCCCATGCTCTCGCACGCCATGCTGGAGACCTGGCGCCGCCGCAAAGGCAGGCTGCTGACCCTCGCCGCGTACGAGGCGGCAGGCGGGGTGCACGGCGCGATCGCCGCCACCGCCGAGGAGGCGTACGCCCGGCTGTCCCCGGGCCAGAGGCGCACCGCCCGGCAACTGCTGCTGCGGATGGTCGAACCCGGCCAGGGCACCCCCGACACCCGGCGGCCGCTCGCCCGGACCGACATGGACGAATGGGCGGATCCCGAAGTGCCGCGGGTGGTGGAACAGCTGACCGGCGCCCGGCTGCTGACCGTGAACGAGGACGGCGTTCAGCTCACCCACGAGGCACTGATCACCAGCTGGCCGAGGCTGCGACACTGGATCGACCGGGACCGCGAACGGCTGCGATATCACCGCTCGTTGAGCGAGGCCGCCCGTACGTGGCTGGAGCACGGCCGCGACCCCGGCGCCCTGTACAGGAACACGAGCCTGACCCGCATTGAGGAACTGTTCGCGGACAGCGGCTCGTTGACGGTGACCGAGCGGTCGTTCCTGCTGGCTTCGCTGGAGGCCCGGGAAGGAGAACGCCGCGCCGCGGCCCGCATCGCTCGCCGCTCCCGGCTGCTTCTCACCTCGCTCTCCGCCGTGCTGGTCGTGGCGCTGGTCGTCGGCCTGGCCGCCTGGCAGCAGCACCGCGACATCGAGCGGCATCGCGCCGATACCGCGGCCCGCCGTGTCGCCGCCGTCGCCGACGCCCTGCGCACCACCGACCCTCGGACAGCGATGCTGCTCTCCGTAGCTGCCTGGGACGTCTCCCCGCTGCCGGAGTCGCGCCGTGCCCTGCTCGGCGCCCTTGCCCAGCCGGAGGAGGCCACCTTCTCCGACCCGGCACCGGACGGGACGTCCTCCGTGACTTTCCTCGCCGACTCCGGTCGTACTCTGCTCAGCGTCGTCGGCCGCACCTGGCGGACCTGGGACGTCACCACCGGCCGCCGCACCGCCTCGGGCAGACTGCCGGACGGCACCGTGGTCGAGGCCGGTCCGGACGCCCGTGTGCTCGCGATCGCCGAGGGCGACGGGGTACGTCTGTGGGATACGGCTACGGGCCGCTGGACCGGCGCCCCCGAGCCGGCGGGCGCGATCGTGAACTTCGGTGCAAGTGGCCGCAGTTACCTGGTGACCGACTTCGACGACGACCGGGTGCGGCTGCGCTCCATCACGGACGGCAGAGTGCTCTTCGAGATGAGGTCGACCAGCCGTCCGACACCGGTTGTCGGCGCCGACGACCGGCTGGTAGCCGTCTGCCCCACCGGAAAGACTCCCCAGATCTGGGACATCACCAGCCACCGCACCCTGCCCGGCGACTGGCAAGAGGCCCGTGGCAGCTGCGACGACGACACCTCCCTCGTGTTCAGTGGCTCCCGGCTCGCTGCCCTCTCCCCACGCGGAGTGCGGGTCTGGGACGCCACCTCCGGACAGCGGGTCGCCGACATCGCCAGCCCGGGAGTAAAGGGCGTTGCCGTCAGCGAGGACCGGGACTTCCTCGCGACCGAGGACGACCAAGAGATCAGGGTGTGGCGTCTGTCGGACCCCGCCATGCCGGTGTTCCGGCATACCCTGAACAACCAGCTGGTGCCGTACGGCGGCCTTGCCTGGGACCCCACCCGCCCCGTGCTGCGCTACATCGAAGGCAGCACCGTCCACTCCCTCGACCTCGCGGCGGCCGTCACCCCCACCTGGCACCGCCATCCACTCTCCGCAGAACTACTCAGCCCTGACGGTCGTATCCTTGCCACCGCTGAACGCTCCAGTACCCACTACCGATTCCAACTCCGCGACACCCGTGACGGCCGCGTCCTGCAAACACTGCCGGCCCAGCCGTTGCCGGTCTCCCGTGACCCTGCGCAGCCGATCGTCGCGCGGGACACCCTGGCCCTGATGGCGTTCAGCACGGACAGCACCGCGTTCGCGTACGGTGTCTCGGCCCCCGACTCACATGCGGCACCGCAGCGCGTCACGCTCTGGGATCTGACCCACGACCGCGCCCGCACCACCCTGGATCTGGCGACCCCGAGGTCCGCCAAAGCAGTGGGCGCGATCGCCCTGGGCCCTGGGGGCCGCACTCTCTATACCGCCCGTCACACCGACCGCACCGCGACCTTCGGTGAACTGAGCAACGAAACATGGGACACCGTGCACCACCGCAGAACCGCGGTACTGCCCGGCCGGAGCGGCTTCATCATGGCTGTCCGTCCCGACGGCCGCCTCCTCGTCAACGACACACAATCCGTTCGTGCGGGCAAGGCCGTCGCCCACGAGCTGCTCTGGGGAAACCTGATCGGTGCCCTCGCGTTCACGTCCGATGGCGGACGCCTGGCGGCCGGCGACTTCACGGGTCGCGTGGCCCTGTGGGACGGCGAGCTCCGCCACCGCGAGGGCATCCTGCCCAACCAATTTCCCCCCGGGTTCGGCGGCATCAGGGAAGAGGTCAGCGCGCTGGCCTTCAGCCCCGACGGCAGCACTCTGGCCGTCGGCGGCGACGCGGGCACCCTCCAGTTGTGGGACACCGCCACCCAGCAACCCCTCGGCGGCTCAGTGACCACGCCCGGCGACGCCGTCGACACCCTCGCCTTCAGTGCCGACAACAAGACCCTCTACGCCGGCAGCGCCCACGCCCCACTACAGCGGTACACCATCGACACCCATCGCGCCCTCACTGAGGTCTGCGCTCGGACAGACGGCGCGCAACTCACCAGGACTCAGTGGCGCACGTACCTCCCTGACGTGGCCTACCGCAAAGTGTGCGGTGACTGACGGAGTCATCGAGTCCCGGGTGGCTCTGTCGGTGAGTCGCGGCTCTGGTCCACTTTCTGTGGAGGGCTCACAGACAGCGAAGTCAGTGGCTTGTGGTGAGAAGGCCCCGGTCGATCAGCTGGTCAGGAGGCTTCCTCGCCGAAGGTGGTGTCGCGGACGGGGTGCAGGCACCGGTCTGTGCCATCACCGTTCTGAGAGCTCGGTGACCGGCACATCGGGGTGTCGATGATCTCGGCGCGACATCGGGTTCCTGGGCGGACGGAGAAGGAGCGTAAGCGAGGTCGATCTGTGCCGAAGTAGGTTTGATGGTCGCGGCCTTCGACGCGCCGACGGGGAAGTGGTAGTCCCAGGGCGGCGGTCGATGCCTGCGGCGTCGGAAGGCGCCGTTCGAGGATGGGACGCAGAGTTCCAAGCCGGGGCGTGCTCTCGCCCATGAGGGGTCGCCCCTCGCCCACGACAGGACATCGTCGTCGGCCGGGTGTTACCAGCAGCCGCGGCACCCACACCTTCCCGGCGGAAGTGGACCATGTTCCCCTCCCAGCGCCTCATCCTCAAAGCTGACGCAGCGACATACCAGAGGCGGATAAGGCCCGTTCGCGCATCAGCCTCAGGTGGTCGGTCATTCGGCTGATCCGAGGGGGCGGTGTGCACCGGATGATGAAGCAGTCCCCCCAGCCAGGTGCGGTTCTGATCTGTGTCCTGCGCTGTCCGCGCTCTGATCGGAGCAAGATCTCGTGACAACTTCGCCCACCGCTCCTGGTGCTCCCACCGTCGCCACCGAGCTGTCCAGGCTCGAAGGCTAGGGCGATACCTAGGTGGCCGCCCTCGATCGGGCAGTGTCGGCTTCGGGCAGTCCCACGCGGAACCCGCGGCCCGGCTGAACTTGGTCACGGCCATCAAGACGAGTGCAGCGGATCGCCCATGACGGTCACGCCGTAGCTCGGGAGACACCCCCAAGGATTCCGGCCACAGCGTCTGCGCGGTGGGACCGGAAGGGCCTTGTCCACGGACGAGTTCGTGGCAAGGCCAACCCCTTTGCCCGCACTCGGCCCGGCATAGCGCCATATTGGTGCGGAAATCCCATAGTTCCTCTACGTGTAGGAGATGGGGACGCGAGAGCGGGTTCACCGGGGTGCTGAATCATTCGAAAGACTGGAGATCCCATGCATCTTTTCAACGCCCCCGCCCACAGAGAGGCGACTCGGCGGCGCACCTCCGTCGCAGTCGCGGCCGGCACGGCACTCGGGCTCCTTGCCGTGTCCGTCGGCACGGCCCACGCCGCGACGTCGACGGACCGGGGGCGCCCGGTCGTGCAGATCATCGGTGGCAGCGCGCAGCCCAACGGCTCTTACCCGTTCATGGCGGCGCTGCTGGTCAAGGGCAAGGGCAAGCCGCTCGACCGGCAGTTCTGCGGTGGCAGTCTGCTCAGTCCTTATCTCGTGATGACGGCCGCCCACTGCGTCTATGACGTGAAGCCCAAGCAGATGGAGACCGTAGTGGGCCGGACCGTGCTGTCGAACAAGAAGCAGGGCCATCTGCGCAACGTCCGCACGATCACTGTCCACCCCGAAGGGGAGTACGACGTCGCCTTCCTGGAACTGGCCAAACCCGTCTACGGCATCGCCCCGGTCAACCTGCCGACCCCGGGCACGGACGCGCTCATCCGCCCGGGCGCCAAGGCTACGGTCGCCGGCTGGGGCAACACCGATACCGAGATGCCGGCCAACGCGGACCGGCTGCGCGCGGTAGACGTCCCGATCGTGTCGCACATCGAGTGCGAGGCGTCGTACTCGTCCTACGACAGGAAGGCCGAAGTATGCGCGGGAGTCGAGGGGAAGGATTCCTGCCAGGGTGACAGCGGCGGACCGCTCTTCCGCAAGCTGAAGGGCCGCAAGGGCGTGTACCAGATAGGCGTCGTGTCGCACGGCGACGGCTGCGCGGCGCAAGGCGCTCCGGGCGTGTACGCCTACACCGGCTCCGCCAAGCTGTGGGACACGCTGTGGAAGTCCGCCGAGGGCAAGCGGCTGAAGCGCCTGCTCGGTCGCTGATCCTGTGCCCGCGCGGAACACCTTGTTCCGTGCGGGCCTGGGTTCTGTCCCGACCTGCGGCGGAGCGGCACCGGACTGCCGGGATCGCGAGACGGCTCTCGGGTCAGTCCGCTTGCCGCGGGGCGGGGAGGAGGGCCACGACCTCCCAGCCGTGGTCCTGACGGGGGCCGGTACGCAGTGTGCCGCCGAGCGCGGTGACGCGTTCGGTGAGGCCCACGATGCCAAAGCCTCCGCCGCGGGCGGCGTACGGCATGGAGGCGCCTCCGCGGCCGTTGTCGCGCACCGTCACGTGCAGCGTGTCGTCGACGTGGGCGAGGGTGACGGTGACTTCGGTGGCGTCGGCGGCGTGACGCCGTACGTTCGTGAGGGCTTCCTGGACGACTCGGTAGGCGGAAGCCTGCACCGCGTGGGGAAGGCTCGGGCGCACCGAGGCGTCGAGGTGCAGTTCGGCCTTCGGACCGGTCGGGCCGCCGAATCGGTCGACCAGTTCCGCAAGAGCAGTCAGGTCGCCCACCGGGTCGCTCCTGCTCGGCTGCAGCCTGGCCGTTTCCTCCGGGCCGCCGCGCAGGATGCCGACGGTCACGCGCATGGAGTCGAGCGCTTGGGTCGCGGCGTGCTCGATTCCCGCCAGGACCGGGTCCAGGCGGTCGTGTTCGGTGGCGGCCATCATGCGGGCCATCTGTGTCTGGACCAGGATGCCGGTGACGTGGTGGGCGACGAAGTCGTGCAAGTCGGCCGCCATGGCGAGGCGTTCAGAGCGGCGGGTCTCGGCGACTGCGACGCCGCGCCTGTGGTCCAGGGTGCGCAGGTAACCGCCGAGGCCGGCGAAAACGCAGGCGAGCAGCGACAGCAGCAGCATGAACAGGAGCGCGTCTTCCTTGGCGATGACCTCGTGGAAGCGCAGCGGCGTCGCGATGGCCGCCCCGCCTGCGAGGACGGCGCACGGCAACGCCCACCGTGGTGGGCAGGTGCGGACGGCGATGAGCAACAGGCAGAGCAGGACCGCCACCTCACCCGGGCCGAGTGTCCGCATGCGCTCGGTCGTCGCGGCCACGGCGGTCAAGGTCAGGGAGCCGCCTGCTGGCAGGGCGGTCCGCAGTTGGGGGGTGAGCCAGGCGGGCTGCCGGGCGGAGGGCCAGAGGACGGCCGCGAGGCCGGGCGTCAGGAGCAGGAGTAGTGCCCAGAGGGTCTTGCCGTTGGCGACGGCGATGAGCACGTCCGCCACGGCCAGCAGGACCAGCGTGGTGATACCCAACACGCGCAGGCATCCTTGCCGACGGGTCCGTGTCGTGGTGAGGACGTCTGTCGCGGGCAGGAGGTTCACATCGGTAACTGTAGGGGAGCGGTCAGCTGTGTCTCGGCCGGTCGACCGGGGCAGACGCCAGGCGCAGGAACCGCTTCGTCGGCGGTTCCTGCGCCCGGGCGTTGGATGGGGAGAGCTGTCAGTTGACGCGGACGATCTTCCAGAGCTGGTCGTCGAGGCCGGCGGTGCCCCACTGGACGATGGCTGCCCCGTTGGCGGTGGAGGACTGGGCGACTCCGGCGACGAGGGTGCTGTTCACGTTGCGGAGTTTGTAGTAGCCGCCGCCCCCGTCGGTGAGGGTCCACTTCTGTGAGTCGGCGCTGGAGGCGGTGTTCTGGACGAGGGCCGCGCCCGCGGCGCTGGAGGAGCCTTGGATGTCGAGGTTGAGGTTGCTCTTGGCGTTCTTGATGGTCCAGGAACCGCTGCCCGCGGATTGGAAGGTGAAGAGCTGGCAGGCGCAGAACGTGTTCTGCCACTGGCCGACGGCGGTGCCGGCGGTGGTGGAGCCGGCCGGGATGTCGAGGTACTTGCCGCTGTTCTTGTTCACCAGGACGTACTGGCCGGTGCCCAGGGGCGGCAGGGCGGTCTGGGCGAGGTTCCAGCGCTGGCAGCCGCAGGTGGTGCCGCTCCATTGCACGGCGCCGGTGCCGACGGTGGTGGAGGCGCTGGGTATTTCGAGGAGCTTGCCGCTGATGCGGTTGGTGATGCTGTAGCCGCCGGCCGGGTGGGGCGCGACGGCCCATTCGTGGTCGAGGGTGCCGTTGTCGTCCCACTGCAGGACGGTGGCTCCGTTGGCGGTGGACTGGTTCTGGACGCCGAGGACTTTGCCGCTGGCCACGTTGGAGATCTTGAAGTAGCCGGAGGACTGCTGCTCGAAGCGCCACTGCTGGTTGGTGGAGGTGGTGGGGGTCTGCTGGGTGGCGGTGGTGCCGTTGGTGGTGGAGCCGCTGGCGATGGTGAGGTTCAGGGCGCTGTTCGCGTTGGTCATGGTGTAGGTGGCGCCGTCGGAGATGCTTCCGCCGAAGTCGACCGTGCTGTACGTGACCGGGTTGCGGCGGTTGTCGCCGCCGAAGCCCGCGCTGAAGACCATCAGGCTGTGGCCGTCGGCCAGCGGAAGCAGACCACGGCTGTAGCCGCCACCGACGTTGGAGGGCATCCGCGTCCAGGTGTCCGCGGCGCCGTTCTGGGTGTTGACGAACAGGTCGTCACTGCTGTGGGCGGTGGTGACGAGGGTTCCGTTGGGGCCGCCGGTGGGCAGCCAGGTGATGTAGGGCGTGCCCTGGGGGACCAGGCCGTCGGTGGTGCGCAGCGGGATGCCGGTGACGGAGTCGAACGCCTCCGGGTCGTCGGAGATCTTGTAGTGGACGGCGAAGTTGCCCGCGGCCGAACCGCCGTACTCGTACGTCATGATGTATTTGCCGTTGGGCATCTTCGCGACGGTCGGCATGCCGGGGCGCTGGCTGTAGGTGGGCATCGCGACGTCGTCCACGACCGGTCCCCAGGTGCGGATGTCGGTGGAGACCTGGTGGACGATCTTCTGGCCGTGGTCGGGGTCGCGCTGGTCGGAGTAGTAGACGATGAGCTTGTCGCCGGAGACCAGGAAGAACGGTTCCCACACGGGCGTGTTGCCGTTTGTGTCCGTGGCCTTGCCGCCGGTGGCGATGTTGGTGACGAAGGTCCAACTCTGGCCGCGGTCGGTGCTGGCGTACAGGTCGATCTTGCTGCCGCCCCGGTCGTAGGGCACGGAGTCGCCGGCGGCGAGGATGGTGCCGGCGGGGAAGTCACCCATCGCCCTGGGCAGTTCGAACAGCTCGGGCTGCCAGCGCATGCCCCAGCCGTTCTGGGTGTCGGCGACCTCGGAGAGCTTCGTCCAGGAGACGCCGTTGTCGGTACTGCGGTAGATCGGGAAGACGGGCATGTCCACGCGGTACTGCTCGAACGTGGCGAGCAGGGTGCCGTTGGCCGAGCCGTTGTGCTGCAGGCGCATGGCCCGCGGGTAGTAGCTGCCGGGGGAGAGTGCGTCGGACGGCGGGGTGTAGAGCGTCTGGGCGGGGCGGGAGAGGGCGTCCGCCCTTCCCGCTCCGGGCAGGACCAGCGTCGCCGCGGCGACGACTAGCGAGAGCAGGAGGAAGAGAAGAGTGGCGGGGCGGGAACGCGGAGCGGCGCCGGGTCTGGCGCCTGTTCGTGCGGGGGACATGTGCGGCTCCGATGGCGGGGCGTGGTTCTTTGTACGGGCCCGCCGCCCCCGGATGACCAGGTTGGGGGCGGCGGGGTTCAGGGGCGGGTCGGTCGGCGGTAGGGCCGGGCGGCCTCGCGATAAAAGGGCATGGTCAGCGGCCGTGTGATGGGACGGCGGCGCGGTAGCCCTGGGTGGGACGGCTGTGGGATCGATGGCCGTTGTGCGCGGGGTGCAGCGGTGCGTGCGACGTGTTTCCCGCATCGGCCGGTTGCTCGGGGCGGTCTCAGGTGGTGTGTAAAGGGCTCTGGCCCTTGTGGGACGGTGGCGGCGCGGTCGAGCCGCGGACGATCAGTTCGACGGGTAGGTCGTTCGCCGGCGGCAGGTCGGCGCCGGGGTTCTCCACGGCGTGGAGGAGAAGCCTGATCCCTTCGCTCGACGCGGCCTCGAAAGGCTGACGGACAGTGGTCAGAGGCGGGGAGACGTAGGCGAAGACGGGGTTTCCGTCGAAACCGACGATACTGATGTCCTCCGGCACCCGACGACCGCTTTCCCGCAGGCCGTGGATCAGTCCGATGGCCATCTCGTCGCCTGCGGCGAACACTGCGGTCACTGAGCGGTCCGAGGCCAGCTGCAGGCCCGCGGCGTACCCGGAAGCCGCCGACCAGTCGCCGTTCAGCACGGGGGGTTCATGCGCGCCCCGGGCCGCCAGCGCCGCCCGCCATCCCTCGATGCGGTCCGTGGTGGCGTACCACCGCCGCGGACCGGCGAGGTGATGGACGGTCGCGTGCCCCAGGTCCAGGAGGTGATCGGTGGCCGCGCGCGCCAGCTGATGCGCGCCCACACCGACGCTCAAAGTCCGGGCGGCAGTGAAGGCGGGCGGGGCTCCGAGGAAAAGGACCGGCACGTCGACGCCGAGCGGGACGTCACCTTCGACGAAGGGTTCCGAGACGACGATGCCGTCCACGCCCTGCTCCAGGAGTGATTCCAGCGCGGCGGCGATGCTTTGCGGGTTGCCGTCCGGTGTGTTGAGCACGCGAAGCGCGTAACCGGCGTCCCGTACGGCTTGTTCGATGCCCACGAGCAGGGAGGCGGTTCCATACCCGGCTGTTCCCAGAGCGACCACACCGATGGAGCGGGTACGGCCGGAGGCCAGTGCCCGGGCGGCGTGGTTGAGCCGGTAGCCGAGTTCCTCGGCGGCCGCCAGGACACGGCGGCGGGACTCCTCGGAGACGTACGGCTCGTTGTTGAGGACCCGGGAGACCGTCTTGCGTGAGACGCCGGCCAGCCTGGCCACGTCCTCACTGCGCGGCGCGGAAGAGCCGGCACCGCGCTCCAGCCCTGATGTCATGACGTCTCCCCATGGCCGTGTGTTCTCCATCGAACGAGGTCACTTACATGACCGCGCGGTCTGACCGCGCGGTCAATGTCTACGCATCCGCCGGTCGCACGTCAAGAGGTCCCGCGGCGTCAATCGCTTCCGATGGGATAGGGCCTCGGGGCCGTGGCCGGACGAAAGCGGGTGCCGCAGACGCCCGAGGACGCGTCCCCGGGATGCATTCCTGCAGCTCAAGCAGCGCTTTCTCCATACAGGTCAACGCGACGGCCGACCCTGTCAGCCTTGTCCGTCCGCTCCGGCCACCGACAGGAGAGGCCCCCGACCGTTCCCCATCCATCATGAATTGCCGGACGCGCAGTCTTGACAGCGAGCACACACAGCGTTCACGCTTCCTGGCGTCCAGCGATCGCGTTTGTTTGATCGTGTTTGATTCTGGTCACTCGGCGGCTGCCTCTCCGCCACCCCCCCTCCGACTGACGCGCCACGCCTGGGTACCGCCAGCCCTGTCAGGAGTCAAAATGCACCATTCATCCCTTGGTCAGTCCATGCCTGAAACCAACCGCCGCACCGTGCTCCGCGGACTCGGCGGAGCCGCGCTACTGGGTGCCGGCATCCCCCTGCTGAGCGCCTGCGCCGGGAGTTCCGCCTCGTCGGACACCAAGACCGTCACCGTGGGCTCCAATGCGTCCGACGCCGTCCCGAAGAAGGGGTACGCCGACGTCTACGCGGCCTTCACGAAGCAGTCCGGGATCGCGGTCGACATCAACACCAAGGACCACAACACCTTCCAGGAGCAGATCAACTCCTACCTGCAGGGCACGCCGGACGACGTGTTCCAGTGGTTCGCCGGCTACCGGATGCAGTTCTTCGCGGCCAAGGGACTGGCCTCCCCCATCGACGACGTGTGGAAGACGATCGGGGGCAACTTCCCCAGTGCCATGCACGACCTGAGCAAGGGTCAGGACGGCAAGTACTACCTCGTGCCCCTCACCACGTCCCCGTGGGCGGTCTTCTACCGCAAGAGCGTCTTCCAGAAGTACGGCTACGAGGTCCCCACCACGTGGGACGCGTACGTCGCCCTGTGCAAGCGGATGAAGAAGGACGGCCTCGTCCCGATCGCGTACGGCGACAAGGACGCCTGGCCGGCGATGGGCTCCTTCGACCAGATCAACTTCCGCCTCAACGGCTACGACTTCCACGTCGAGCTGATGGCGGGCAAGGCTTCGTGGACCGACGCGAAGGTCCGCAAGGTCTTCGACACCTGGGCCGAGACCCTGCCCTACCACCAGGAGGGCGCGGTCGGCCGTACCTGGCAGGACGCCGCCCAGACCCTGGTGGCCAAGAAGGCCGGCATGTACATGCTTGGCATGTTCGTGGCGCAGCAGTTCAGCAACAAGGCGGACCTGGACGACCTCGACTTCTTCGCCTTCCCCGAGATCGACCCGGCGTACGGGCAGGACACCGTGGAGGCGCCGACCGACGGCATCATGCTCAGCAAGAAGCCCAAGAACCACGCCGGGTCCGTCAAGCTGCTCGAATTCCTGGGCACGGCCCAGGCCGAGGAGATCTACCTGAAGGCCGACCCGAGCCTGATCGCCGCCTCCACGAAGGCCGATACCTCCGGCTACAGCGCCCTGCAGAAGAAGGGCTACGAGATGATCAGCCAGGCGAAGCATCTCACCCAGTTCATGGACCGTGACAGCCGGCCGGACTTCACGTCCACGGTGATGCAGCCCGCGCTGCAGAAGTTCATCCGCGACCCCAAGGGGATCGACAGCCTGCTGTCCTCGATCGAGCGCCAGAAGAAGACGATCTTCGCGTCCGGCTGAGCCCGCCCCCGTTCTGAAGCGGATGAACACCGACACCATGAGCTCCGAAACGACCACGAAGATCCCGGAGGCGGCCGCGGTGCCGCCTCCGGGCGCCGCGACACCGAAGAGGCGGGATCCGCAGGGCCACCAGCGCCTGCTGACCCGCCGCGACCGGATCACGCTCGGCCTGATGGCCGGCGTGCCGACGATCCTGCACGTCGCCCTCGTCTGGGTCACCGCCCTGGCCTCCATCGCCCTCGCCCTCACCACCTGGGACGGCATCGGCTTCGACTCCATCAAGTGGGTCGGCCTGGAGAACTTCAAGGAACTGTTCACCAACAACCCGCAGTTCTGGCCGGCCGTCGAGCACAACGTGGTCTGGTTCGTCGTCCTGATCCTGATCCCGACGCCCATGGGCCTGTTCCTGGCCGTGCAGCTGGACAAGCAGATCCGGTTCAGCCGGGTCTACCAGACGGCGTTCTTCCTGCCCGTCGTGCTGTCCATGGCCGTCATCGGCTTCGTCTGGCAGCTCGTGTACAACCCCGACACCGGCCTGATCAACAGCCTGATCGGCGCCAACGAACCGGGCAAGTACATCGACTGGATCGGCGACCCGGACCTCAACCTCTGGGCCATCCTCATCGCCGCGTCCTGGCGCCACACCGGCTACATGATGATCCTCTACCTGGCCGGCCTGAAGGGCGTCGACCCCTCCCTGCGCGAGGCGTCCTCGCTGGACGGCGCCAACGAGTGGCAGACCTTCAAGAACGTCATCTTCCCGACGCTGCGGCCCACCAACACCGTCGTCCTGGTCGTCACCATCATCGAGGCACTGCGCGCCTTCGACCTGGTCTTCGTCTTCAACAAGGGCGCCGAGGGCACCGAGCTGCTCTCGATCCTGGTCACCAACAACATCATCGGAGAGTCCAGCCGCATCGGCTACGGCTCCGCGATCGCCGTGGTCCTGCTGGTGATCTCGCTCGCCGTGATCATCCCGTATCTGATCGCGACCTTCCGGAAGGAGCGGCGCGCATGAGCACCGTGAGCGCGCTCGGAAAGCAGCGCACCCCCGCCCGCCTCGCCCGGATCCTGCTGCACGTCTTCCTCGCCGGTGCCGCGCTGGCCTGGCTCGCGCCCCTGCTGTGGGCGATGTACGCGGCGATGCGGCCGTACGCCGAGACCAGCACCAAGGGCTACGTGTCCTGGCCCGACAAGCTGAGTCTCGACAACTTCACAGGCGCCTTCCAGCAGTCGGACATGCTGCACTACTTCGGGAACACACTGCTGGTGGCGATCCCGGCGGTGCTGCTGACGCTGTTCCTGTCGTCGATGGTGGCCTTCTACGTCAGCCGCTTCGACTTCCGGATCAACCTCTTCCTGCTCCTGGTCTTCACCGCCGGCAACCTGCTCCCGCAACAGGTCATCATCACCCCCCTGTACCGCCTCTACCTGCTCATCGACCTGCCCGGCATCACCATGAGCGGCAAGCTGTACGACTCCGCGCTCGGCCTGGTGCTGATCCACGTGGCGTTCCAGTCCGGGTTCTGCGCGTTCGTGCTGGCCAACTACATGCGCTCGCTGCCGCACGAACTGACCGAGGCCGCCCTCGTCGACGGCGCCTCCGTGTGGCGCCTGTACTGGCAGATCGTGCTGCCCCTGTGCAAGCCCGCGATGGCCGCCCTGGCGACGCTGCTGTCCATCTGGATCTACAACGACTTCTTCTGGGCCCTCGTGCTGATCTCCACCGGCGAGAACATGCCGATCACCTCGGCCCTGAACAACCTCTCCGGCCAGTACTTCACCGACCCCAACCTCGTCGCCGCCGGCGCCCTGCTCACCGCCATCCCCACCCTGATCGTGTACTTCGTGCTCCAGCGCCAGTTCGTCAGCGGCCTCACGCTGGGCGCCAACAAGGGCTGAAGCACGCCTCCCACTCGTTCCCCACACCTTCCGGAGTACCACCAGTGACCACCGAACGCCGCCTCCGCCTGCCCGGCATCGCCTACGGCGGCGACTACAACCCCGAACAGTGGCCAGAGGACGTGTGGGCCGAGGACATGGCCCTGATGCGCGAGGCCGGGGTGACCATGGTCAGCGTCGGCATCTTCTCCTGGGCCCTGCTGGAGCCCTCCGAGGGCGTCTACGACTTCTCCCGCATGGACAAGATCCTGGCGCTGCTCCATGAGAACGGCATCGCCGCCGATCTCGCCACCCCGACGGCCTGCCCGCCCGCCTGGTTCTTCCGCGCCCACCCCGAAGCGCTGCCGGTCGACCGCGACGGCCGTACGCTCTCGTACGGCAGCCGCCAGACGTTCTGCCCCTCCAGCCCCGCCTACCGCACGGCGGCCCTGCGCATCGCGGGCGCGCTGGCCGAGCGGTACGCCGACCACCCGGCCGTCGCCATGTGGCACGTCCACAACGAGTACGGCTGCCACAACGCCGCCTGCTACTGCGACACCAGCGCGGCCGCCTTCCGCACCTGGCTGAAGGCGAAGTACGGCAACGACCTCAACGCGCTCAACCACGCCTGGGGCACCACCTTCTGGAGCCAG
>NZ_JAQYWT010000259.1:0-403 GCF_036322545.1 Streptomyces sp. SP18BB07 | reverse complement strand
GGGGCTGCGCCCCGTGCTTTTCAGGCCCGCAGGGCCGTGGTCTTTCAGGCCCGCTGGGCCGTGGTCTTTCAGGCCCGCAGGGCCTGGGCTTTTAGGGGCGCGGGGAACTGCGCGAGCACCCCCCACTCACCCGCACCCGCCCACGCCCCGCACCGCCCCCCGCCCCCCGCCCGGCCGGCCGCCCCCCCCCCCCGGGGGGGGGGTCTCCCCGCCCGGGGGCGCCCCCCGCGTGGCCGGCGCGCGCGCCCCCCCCCCCCCCCCCCCCCCCCCCCCCCCCCCCCCCCCCGCACCGTCCGCCCCGAGCTATCCGGCGCCCGGCGAGGCGGCGCAGCCATCCGGCGCCCGGCGTAGCGGCGCAGCCAGGCCGCATTACCGTGAACCCATGCTCCCGAACGCCCCCGGC
>NZ_JAQYWT010000258.1:0-16733 GCF_036322545.1 Streptomyces sp. SP18BB07 | reverse complement strand
GGGCTGGTCGCGCAGTTCCCCGCGCCCCTGGAAAAAGCGGGGCTGCGCCCCGGCTTTTTCCAGGCCCGCAGGGCCTGGAGCTTTTAGGGGCGCGGGGAACTGCGCGAGAAGCCCCCACCCACCCGCACCCGAACAACCGGCGCCTCTTACTTCACCTTGGCCAGGCGGGCCGTCGGGTCGCCCGCTGCCGCGTTGTTGGAGGTGTAGCGGAGTTCGTCCCCTACGGGGGTCAGCGTGACCTCGTGGGTGTTGCTGGTGCAGGTCTTGGGGTTGTTCTTCGTGTCGGCGATGCTGGTGACGAGGATGTGGTCCTCGGCGACCTCCTTGAGGACGAACGTGTCGTCGCAGGCCCCGCCCAGCAGGTCGACGGAGCGGAACGTGCCCAACCGGTCGCCCACGGAGCCCTGTTCGAGGGTGATGGTGAAGGTGCCGGCGGGGAGGTTGCCGTCGAGGGCGTAGCCGTCGCCCTCCCAGGTGCCGACGTACTTGCCGGGCAGGTCGCCCGCCCCGTCGTGCGGTTCCGAGTCCTGGCCGCCGTCGGTCGGGGCGCTGCTCGCCGACGGGGCCTTGCCCGCCGCCTCGCCGCCCTTGTCGTCACCGTTCAGCATGCCCAGTCCGAACACGGCGCCCAGGCCCACCACCGCGAACGCGCCCGCGACCGCCAGGGCCACCGAGCAACTCACCCGTCGGCCCCGCCCGTTCGCCGTGGTCGTGGACGCCGCCGCCACGCTCAGCGACAGCTTGCCCGGCGGTGGGGCCGTGTCCGCCGACGCGGAGTCGGCCCGCTGCCCCGGCACATGAGTCACGGGCGGCGGTGTCGTCGGTGGCGGCGTGTGCGGCGACATCACCGGAGGCGGCCCGAAGACCCCGCTCGCGGCCGGGACTTCGGCCTTCGCCTCACCGGAAGGGGCCGCGGGGCCCGGTGGTTCCACCCCCACCGACGGACTGCTGAACCCCACCGGCCCGGACGGGACGTGTTCCGCCGCCTCCAGGTTCAGCAGGTGCACCGCGCTGCGGCCGACCTGTTCCACCAGGGGGCCCGGCAGCCAGCCCGCCGTCACCAGGTGGGCCGCGCCACGGGGGGCCAGGGTGCGGGCGATCTCGTCGGGGGCCGGGCGGGCGGAGGAGTCCTTGGACAGGCAGGCCTCCACCAGGGCGCGCAGGTCGCCCTCCAGACCGTCGAGCCGGGGCTCCTCGTGGACGACCTTGTAGAGGAGGGCGGCGGAGGAGTCACCGGGGAACGGGGACTGACCCGTCGCGGCGTACGCGAGGACCGCGCCGAGGGAGAAGACGTCCGCCGCGCCGGTGATGCCCTTGCCGAGGATCTGCTCGGGGGACATGTAGCCGGGGGAGCCGATCGAGACGCCCGTCGAGGTCAGGGAGGCGGTGCCGTCCGTGGCTCGGGCGATGCCGAAGTCGATGAGGAGCGGGCCGTCGACCGTGAGCAGGACGTTCGACGGCTTCACGTCCCGGTGGACGAGGTCCAGCGCGTGCACCGCCGCCAGCGCTTCCGCCAGGCCCGCGCCCAGGACCCGGACGGAGTGGGGCGGCAGGGGGCCGCCGTCCGTCACCGCCGCCGCCAGGGACGGACCGGCCGCGTAGCCCGTCGCCACCCAGGGGACCGATGCCTCGGGATCGGCGTCCAGGACGGGCGCGGTCCAGGCGCCGCCCACGCGGCGGGCGGCGTCGACCTCCCGCCGGAAGCGGGCGCGGAACTCCTCGTCGAGGGCGAAGTGCGGGTGCACCACCTTGACGGCGACGGTACGGCCGCCCGCGCTGCGCCCCAGATAGACGCGGCCCATCCCGCCCGACCCGAGCCGGCCGAGCAGCCGGTAGGGCCCCACGGCCGTGGGTTCGTCGACATCGAGCGGTCGCATGGACGACACCTCCCCCGTACCTCCCCGCGTCTCCAGCGTAGTGCCGTACGCGCGAAGGGAATGCGGGCGTCGGCGATCCGTCTCGCAGTCAATCCCACAGAACGGCGAATTCGTCAACCGGAATTCCGGGAAGTTCACCGGGACTTCGCGGGAAAGGGTTCAGGAAAGCAGGTCGACCTTCACGTCCGCCGGAAATCCGGTGGTCGGGCCGACCCGCCGCGCGAACTCGGCGACCGCGCTCAACTGGGGCCCGCCGAAGCGGAAGTCGAGGGTCGTGAAGTACCGCTCCAGGACCCGCTCGTCGAAGGCCTCCCAGCGGGCGGCCTGTTCGGCGACCTTGTCCACCTCGGTCAGGGACAGGTCGCGGGAGGCGAGGAACGCCTCGTGCACCTTGCGGGTGACCTCGGGCTCCCGCTCCAGGTACTCCCGCCGCGCCGCCCACACCGCGAAGACGAACGGCAGCCCCGTCCACGCCTTCCACATGGCGCCCAGGTCGTGCACCTCCAGGCCGAAGGTGGGCCCGTCGAGCAGGTTCGCACGCAGCGCCGCGTCACCGATGAGCACGGCCGCCTCCGCCTCCTGCATCATCAGCGAGAGGTCGGGCGGGCAGGTGTAGTACGACGGTTGGACGCCGACGCTCTCTGCCAGCAGCAGCTGCGCGAGGCGTACGGAGGTGCGCGAGGTGGAACCCAGGGCGACGCGTGCGCCGTCCAGGCGTTCGAGTGGCACCTGGGAGACGATCACGCACGACATCACCGGGCCGTCGCAGCCGACGGCGATGTCGGGGAAGGCGACCAGGTCGTCCGCGTTGCGCAGGAACTCGACAAGGGTGATGGGCCCGATGTCGAGGTCCCCGCGCACCAGCTGCTCGCTGAGCTTCTCGGGGGTGTCCTTGGTGAGCTCGAAGTCGAGGAGCGTGCCCGTTCTCGCGAGCCCCCAGTACAGGGGCAGGCAGTTCAGGAACTGGATGTGGCCGACGCGCGGCCGGTTGCGAGAATTGTCCACATCGCGAGGCTAGCCCTCATGGGGTACGGTGCGGGCTCCGGGGCCCGAGGTGCTCCCGAAACCGGTCGTACACCCCGTGTCAATGCTTTCGACGGCGTGTCGCCGGTGGGGCACACGGGGCAGTAGAGGCGATCCGTCAAGCCGAGACCCGAGCGGTTCAAACATCCGGGTGACGTGATCTTGCCCTCTATTGCATTCCCCTGCGCGCGTGCTAGGCTCGCCCGCAAGTTGCAGTTTGGTTTCCCTTGCAGTACAGAGCCTGCGGAGCATGTGACCGCGGGCTCTCGTCTTTTCAGACGTATGCAGTTGTGCGGCATCTTGTTTTCACACTTGCAGGGTTCTGGAACAGGGCAACCCTTTGGGCCCAAGGAGGGCTTATGGCTACCGGAACCGTGAAGTGGTTCAACGCCGAAAAGGGCTTTGGCTTCATCGCCCAGGAAGGCGGCGGCCCCGACGTCTTCGTCCACTACTCCGCCATCAACGCGAGCGGCTTCCGTTCGCTGGAGGAGAACCAGCAGGTCTCCTTCGACGTGACGCAGGGCCCGAAGGGTCCGCAGGCGGAGAACGTCACCCCCGTCTGAACCGTTCGATCCGAGGGATGCCCCTCTGACGACGTCTGAGAGCAGTACCCAAGGAGCCCCTCGCCGTTCGGCGCAGGGGCTCCTGCCTTTCCCGTCCCCTTTTCTCAGCTGTGCTGCATCACCAGGACGAAGGTCGTTCCGGGGGCGAGCGCCTCGTACGAGTGCGGCACATCGCCACGGAACGCCATGTAGTCCCCGGGGCCGAGTTCGACCTCCTCGCCCCTCGGGCCCGCCTTCACCCGGCCCGTGCTCACGGTGAGGTGCTCCACCGTCCCCGGGATGTGCGGCTCCGACTCCCGTACCGACCCTGGTTCGAGCCGGGTCCGGTAGAGGTCGCGGCGCGCGCCCGGCGGGCTGGCGGACAGCAGGACCGCCGTGTAACTGGAGTGCTCCGAGTGGACGGTGGGCCCCTCCCCCGCCCGGACCACCTGCACCGCCGGCATCGGCGGCTCGATCAGCGCGCTGAACGGCACTCCCAGCGCGACGCCCAGCGCCCACAGCGTCTCCATGCTCGGGTTGCCGCTCGCCGCCTCCAGCTGGGACAGCGTCGACTTCGCGATCCCGGCGCGCTTGGCCAGCTCGGAGAGGGAGAGACCGGCGCGGGTGCGCTCCCTGCGGAGAGAGGCGGCGATCCAGTCGAGCGGGAGCCGGGACGGGGGTTTCGCTCCCTCGGAGGCTGCGTCGGGCATGTCGTTCGCTCCAGAAGTACGATCGTTCGCCTTGACGAACACGATGGCTGATGTTCATTGTAGAGAACATGCGTTCGCTGCTCCGAACATCCCAGGTCCGTGACCCCGCGCTCTTCCGGGACATCTCCCTCGTCTGCGCCGCCGGGGGCGTCGTCGGTGTCTCCTTCGGGGCGATCTCGGTGGCGGGCGGACTGCCCGTGTGGGTGCCGGTGGTGATGTCGCTGGTCGTGTACGCGGGGGCCGCGCAGTTCAGCGCGGTCGGGATCCTGCTGGCCGGGGGCGGGCCGTTCGCGGCGGCGGCCACGGGTCTGCTGCTCAACACCCGCAACGCGGCGTTCAGCCTGGCGGTCGCCGACCTGCTGGGGCCGGGGAGGACCGCGCGGTTCGTGGGCGCGCACCTCGTCACCGACGAGACGGTGGCCTTCGCCCTGGCGCAGAGCGATCCCGTACGGCGCCGGGTCGCGTTCTGGGTCTCGGGGCTCGGCCTGTTCGCCGTCTGGAACGTGTGCGTCCTGGCCGGGGCCCTGGCCGGCACCGCGTTGGGCGACACCACCACGTACGGCCTCGACGCCGCCTTCCCCGCCGTGCTCGCCGCGCTGGTCCTGCCCGCCCTGCGGGAACGGCCGCCCGTACGCCGGGCCGCGCTGCTCGGTGCGATGGTCGCCCTGGCCGCGACTCCGGTGACCCCGACGGGAGTTCCCGTCCTGCTGGCCCTGGCCGGGCTGATCGTGTGGCGCACGTCGGCCGGTGGGGTGGACGGGAGTGCCTCATGAGCGACGGGGTGATCGGCGCGATGCTCGCGCTCGCCGTGGGGACGTACGCCCTGCGGCTCACCGGGCCCGCCCTGCACGGACGGGTCGAGATCCCCGTACGGGTGCGGGAATTGCTGGCCGCGGCCGCCGTGGTGCTGCTGGTGGCGCTGCTGGCCACGGGCGCCCTGACCGAGGGCGGTGGCTCCGCCGGATGGGCACGGCCCGCCGGGGTGCTGGTGGGCGGCACGCTGGCATGGCGAAGGGCCCCGTTCGCGACGGTGGTCCTGGCCGCGGCGGCGACCACGGCGGGATTGCGGGCACTGGGGGTGGGATAGCGCGGGGGCCGGGCAGCGATCGCAGCCAGGCTCCAACGACAACGCGCCCCGAAGGGGCGCGGGGAACTGCGCGACCAGCCACGACGAACCCGCACCCGAGAGACCGACCCAGCCCGCTCCCCCCTCCCTCTGTCACTCCCCCGGCCGACCGTCAGGCCCCCTCCGCGGCCAACGACTCCAGCACCCGCCGCACCCGAACCCCCCGCCCCAGATCCGGTTCGAGCCCCTTCCCCCGCAGGAGCGCGGTCAGGGACGCCTGCACGACCTCCGCCCCCTCGGGAGCCACCCGCTCGGAGACCTCCAGCCACTCCAGGGCAGGGTCGGCACCCAACACACAGCGCTCCACGGTCACTTCATGATGATCGAGACGCACCCCGCGCCAGCGCACCGTGTCCACGGGCCCGAGGACGTCGAGCGAGCCGAACCCCACGTCGATGTCGGCGCAGTCGGCGAGGAAGGCACGCTGCCGGTCGGAGAAGACGAGGTCCAGCGGCTCGCCGCCTGCGACGGCGGCCTCCACGGCCGTACGCCCGCAGTCGGAGACGAGCGCGGCGGAAAGCACCCGGCGGTCGCCCGACCAGGCGCCCGCCAGGTGGAAGGAATCCGGTCCCTGCTCACGGAAGCGCAGCCAACGTTCCGAGAGCCGGGACCGGCGACAGGGCCGCAATTCCGCGGTCACGGCCCCGCCCCGCCCGCTCCCCGCCCGTAGGCGCAGGATCAGCCCCGCATCCAGAAGCGGCAGGTGACCTGGCGCCGTGGAGCGGGCGAGGGCCTCACAGAAGTAGACGCGGCGCCGGGCTCCCCCGGTGTCCGGCGCCAGCGCCCAAGTCGCGGCGGCCGCGCCCGCACCCGAGAACGTCACCTTGATCTCGACCGAGTCGAGCCGGTCGGATCCCGAGGTGAGATCCCCGCGTCCCACGGATGCCGGCATGGGCCGTCCCCCTAGTTCCGCGACCTGGTTCATTTCCCCTATTTCCCTTGGTTCTTCTGTTCTTTCTGTTCCTTCGGTTCCTCGCGATCCCCCGATGCGATTCCCCTGTGGTGCTGTGTTCCGTGAACCATTGAAGGCCCGGGGCGCCCCCCGTCGCTTCCGGGAAGTCCCTACATCTCCCCTGACAACTCCCCCTGGGGGATGATGGACGGGCGGGGCCGGGCACAGGCGGGCACCAGGAGGTGGCGCATTGTTACGGGGACTCGTCGGTCGGGAGCGGGAACGCCGGCTGATGGACGACCTGCTCGTGGCGGGTGGGGCGGGTGGGGCGGCCCTGCTGCTGTGGGGCGAACCCGGCATCGGGAAGACGGCCCTGCTCGACTACGCGGCGGAGCGCGCGAGGGCCGGTGGCTCCGGCGCGGCCCCGGCCACGGTCCTGCGCGCCCGGGGTATCGAGACCGAGACCGTGCTCCCCTTCGCCACCCTTGGCGACCTACTGATGCCCCATTCATCCCTTTTCAGGGAACTCCCCGGCGCCCAGCGCTCGGCCCTGGAGTCCTGTCTGGCCCTGAGCGGCGACCCGGCGGACCCGCCGGGCAACCCGTACGCCGCCTGCATGGGCGCCCTCAACGTCCTCGCGGCGCTGGGCGACGAGCGCCCGGTCGTCGTCCTCGTCGACGACCTGCACTGGGTGGACCCCTCCTCCCAGCGTGTCCTTCTCTTCGTCGCCCGCCGGCTCTCCAGCGAACGTGTCGCCCTGGCGCTGGGCTCCCGGGAGGACCACGGCGAGTCGGGGCCGCGTCGCAGCATCCCCACCGTGCAGGTGGGCGGGCTGGCGCCGGAGGAGTGCGCCGCCCTGCTGGAGGGCCGCGTGACCCCCAACGTCCTCGCCGACCTCGTACGCGTCAGCGGTGGCAATCCGCTCGCCCTGCGGGAGATCGCGGGCGCGCTGACGGACGAACAGGCGCGCGGCGAGCGGCCGTTGCTCGATCCGCCGTCCCTGGGCAGTCATCTGGAGCGCGCCTGGGCCGACCGGATCGACGGTCTGCCGGACACCGCCCGCCGGGCCCTGGTCGTCCTGGCCGCCAGTCGCTCGACGGCGGCGGGCCCGCTGCGGAAGGCGCTGGAGGCGGCCGGGCTCTCGCTCGACGCCCTCTCCCCCGCCGAGGAGGACGGCCTGATCACGGCCACGGCGGACGGGCTTGACTTCCACCACCCGGTGCTGCGCGCGCTGGTGCTGGGCCGGGCCCCCCTCGCGCACCGGTACGCCGCGTTCCAGGCGCTGGCCGAGGTGAGCACCGGCTCGCTGCACGCCTGGTACCGGGCGTCCGCGACGCCCGGCCCCGACGAGGAGGCCGCGGCGGCGCTCGCCGACGCCGCGCGGGAGGCCCGTCGGCGCAGCGCCTTCGGCGAGTCGGCCCTGGCCTGGCGGCGCGCCGCCGAGCTCACCCCCGACCCCGCGCCCCGCGCCGACCGCCTCCACCACGCCGCCTCCGACGCCCTGCTCAGCGGTTCCCCGGCGGGCCCGCAGTGGTGCGAGGAGGCCCTGCGGATCACCCCCGACCCGGCCGTACGCGCCGCCATCCAGGGCCTGTTGGGCCGTATGCACACCTGGAGGGGCGAGACGGCGCAGGCGTACGGCCTGCTCATGAACGCCGCCGACGCCGTCCGCGACTCCGACCGCACCCGGGCGTGTCTGCTGCTGGCGGAGGCGACGGCCGCCGCGCGGCTGGACGGGCATGTCCCGGCGGCCGTCCGTGTCGCCGAGGAGTCCCTCGCCCTCGCCTCCGAGTCCGGCCCCGAACGCTGGTACAGCCTGTCGATGCTGGGCGGGGCCCTGATCATGTCCGGCGGTACGGCGCGGGGCCGCGAGATGCTGGAGGCCGCCGACCGGCACGGCGGCGGCGACCCCGTGCGCGACCAGCAGGTGTACGCGATCGCCGGGCAGGCGTGGAGCCGTGCGGAGGAGTTCGCGCGGGGGCGCCGGCTGCTCAACACGGCCGTGGAGTCGGCCCGGCGGCACAGCGCGGTGGGCGTGCTGGGCTTCACCCTCGCCGTACGGGGGGAGTTGGAGACCCGCATCGGCCAATGGGCCTCCGCACGCGGCGACTTGACGGAGTCCCTGCGCTGGGCGGAGGAGCTGGGCCAGCTGACGTGCGTGAGCTACACGCTGTACTGCCTCGCCCGGCTGGAGGCCCTGCGGGGTGAACGGGTCGAGTGCGAGGAGCATGTGGCGCGGGCGCGGCGGGAGTGCGGGACGTACGGCATCGGCTGCCAGGAATTCCACATGACGGCGGTGCTCGGGCTGTCGGCGCTGGCCCACGGTGACCACGACGCGGCCGTCGACCAGTTGGAGCAAACGTTGTCACTGGCGATCGAGCAGGGCATCGGGAACCCCGAGGTGGTCCCCTTCGCGGCGGACCTGGCGGAGGCGCACGTACGGGCGGGGAACGCGCCGCGTGCCGCCGAGGTGGTGTCCTGGCTGGAGGAACGGGCCCGGGAGACGGGCCTGGCGTCGGCGGAGGCGGCGGCGGCCCGGGTCCGGGGGCTGCTCGCGGGGACTCCGGAGGAGGCGGAGGCGTACTTCGGTGCGGCGCTCACGGCCCACCAGCGGACGACGGGCCCCTTCGACTGGGCGCGGACCCTGTTGTGCGAGGCGGAGGTCCTGCGCCGCTACCGCCGCCCGGGGGCCGCGCGCGCCCCGCTGGCCTCCGCCCTGGCCTGCTTCGAACGGCTGGGCGCGGTCCCCTGGGCCCGGCGCGCGGCCGGCGAACTCGCGGCGGCGGGCGGCGTCCCGGGTACCGCCCGGTCCGCCGCCGGTGGCACGAGCGGCATGGGCGGTGCCCTGAACCAGCTGACGCCCCAGGAGTTCCAGGTGTCGCGCGCGATCGCCCGCGGCCTGAACAACACGGAGGCCGCGGCGTCGCTGTTCGTGTCCCGCAAGACGGTCGAGGCCCATCTCACCCGGATCTACCGGAAGTTGCACGTCCGCTCCCGGACGGACCTGACCCGCCTGCTCACGGCGGCCGACCTGGTGGATTGAGTACGGGTACTCATGTGAGCGGTCGCCGACGAGCGGCATGGTTCGGGCATGCGATCGAATCTTCTGCCGAAGTACGTACTGGTGGCCGCGCTCGGCGGTGCCCTCCTGACCGGTTACGGCGCGCCGAGCGCCCTGGCCGCCGCTCCGGCCTCCGCGAGCGCCGCCGCCACGGTGGGCGACGACGCCGCGGAGACACGGTTCTTCGAGATGAACGACCTCTTCTGGCAGTTCTGCGCCCCGGACGTCGGTGACGGCGACGGCCCGACGGCGCCTCCCGGCGACGGCACCGTCGATCCGCTGCCGGTGGACCCCTACGACCCGGTGCGGCTGGACCCCACCGAGCAGTGCGTCGCCGACCGGCACGCACGGCGCGTGGCCAACGCCTTCTCCACCACGGACGTCACCGACTACGCGGCCCTCCTGACGAAGCTGACGAGCCTGAGGTACCCGGCGGCCCGCGTCCACCGTGTGCCGGACCACCTGGGCGAGCCCCGGGCGAGGCTCGACCTACGCGTGGGCAGCGACCACATCGCCCTTCAGGTCACCGCCACGGACCTCGGAGTGACGACCGAAACCTTCGGCGCCTCCGAGGGCGTGAGCGTGACGGACGTCCTGCTCAGGGGTTCTCGATCGTGATGAAGGGGTCCCACTGGAAGTAGCCCTGCAACTGGCGGTGGCGGTCGAGGATCTGGAAGGAGAAGTGGTAGACGACCTTGCCGACCCTTTTGACCGTCGTCCGCCAATAGTGGTCCTGGTAGTTCTGGGTCACGAAGTCCGGCCGGCCTTCGGAGCCTTCCTTCGGCAGCGGATAGACGCCGTCGATGACCTCGATCTCCGGGGTGCGGATGAGCTGGTGTCCGGGGTCGCTGCTCACGTATTTGTACAGTAATGCCTTGTAGTCGCTGCCGAGCGACAGCGTCGTCTCCCGCCACCTGATGGTGTCCCCGGGCTCGGCGCGGAGGTTCAGTTCGGCGCCCGAGGTCCCGATGATGTGGTCGTGGCGCGTCGTCATGTAGATGAGGCTCTCGTCGGCGTACGTCGGCGCGTCGGGATTCCTCGACGCGTTGGGATTACGTTCGACGATCGTGGCCGCGTCGAACGCGATCAGGACGTTGAGATCAGCCATTTCCTGTTCCTTTCGGACGGTGCGGGGTGGGCCCGAGGCAGCCCGTGTCGGCCATGGTTCGAAATCGTAGATATGCAGGAACGGTTTCGTTCACGCCCTCGCGAGCAAAGTCCGGAAAGTGCCGGTGGCATTCCTTGACGGGATTTCGGCTTGCTCGCAATTCCTTGCCGGGGCCGGAGTTCCCCCAGTGACGGAGGGGAGAGGAGAAGGAGCGGAGACAGGTAATTCACGCACGGAATGTGGAAATCCTGAGGACCCCACCACTACGCTTCCGCGCGACCTTTTCCCCGATGGCCTTTTCGACACGGATCGCCCCGGCGGCGTCACGCCAAACCAGCGGAGATCCTTGAAGCGACCACCCCGACGGCGACGAGGTTTCGTTGGGGGGTGGAACCGGATGTGGTCGGGGGCGGTCTTGGGGGGAGCGGCCGGTGGTCGGTCGGGGCAGTGGGGGCGACGGGGTGGGGACGATGGGGAAGCGCGGTGCCGTGCTGTGGTGCGGCGGGTTGGCTCTGGTGCTCGGGGCCGTGGGCGCCGTGTGGTGGGGCTGGTTCCGGGCGCCGTACGCGCTCGCCGGCTCGCCGGAGGTCGAGGTCACCGTGAGGGCCGCGAAGTCCGAGTATCCCGATGTCGCGCGGACCGCCGAGGACGTCGACACCCTCGTGCGGGTCTACGTCCAGCGGCTCAAGGCCGGGGACGTGGAGGGGCTGATGGAGCTGGCGGGGCCCGCGTACGACGGGACCCGGGGCGCCGCCTACGAGCAGGTGCGGGAGTTCGGCGAAGGGGCTCGCGGGCACGTCGACGTCACCGTGCTGGAGGGGAGCGTCGACTACTTCAACCCCGTCCGGCTCACCTACGACAGGACCGACCAGCGACAGGAGTTGCTGCTGGTCAAGGACGACGGGCACTGGTGGATCGAGTTGGGGGAGGGCGACCCGGCCGCCGGCAAGCAGGACGGGTAGGGCCACCCCGCACAGAGAGCTACTACTCGTAGCGGGCTCCTACTCGTAAAGGCCCTCTATCTCCGTCGCGAAGGACCTCTCCACGACCTCCCGGCGCAGTTTCATCGACGGGGTCAGGTGGCCCGCCTCCTCCGTGAAACCGCCGGGGACGATCGTGAACCGGCGGATCGACTCGGGGCGTGAGACCAGGCGGTTGGCCTCGTCGACCGCGCGTTGCAGGACGGCCCGCAGATCCTGGTCCTCGGCCAGGCGGTCGAGGGGGGTGTCCTGCTTGGCGTTCATCTGGGCCCAGTGGGTGATGCCCTCGGGGTCCAGGGTCAGCAGCGCGGTGACGTACGGGCGGCGGTCGCCGATGACCATGGCGTGCGCGATCAGGGGGTGGGAGCGCAGCCAGTTCTCCAGCGGCGCCGGAGCCACGTTCTTGCCGCTGTCGGTGACCAGGATCTCCTTCTTGCGGCCGGTGATCGTGAGGTAGCCCTCGTCGTCCAGCTGGCCGATGTCGCCGGTCGCGAACCAGCCGTCGGGGCCTGCGGGGACGACACCACCGGCCTGCGGGTCCCAGTAGCCGCGGAAGATCTGGCCGCCGTGCAGGAGGATCTCGCCGTCGGCGGCTATCCGGACCCGGGTGCCGGGGAGTGGGCGGCCCACGGTGCCCAGGCGGGGCCGGTCGGGTGGGGTCACGGTGACGGCGGCGGTGGTCTCCGTCATGCCGTAGCCCTCGAAGACGTCGATGCCCGCGCCCGCGTAGAACGCCGCCAGCCGCCGGCCGAGAGGGCTGCCGCCGCAGATGACATAACGGACCCGGCCGCCCAGCGCCTTGCGGATGCGCCGGTAGACCAGGGGGTCGTAGAAGGTGCGGGCGGTCTTCAGGAAGGCCGAGGGGCCGGGGCCGGTGCCGTGCTGTTCGGCTTCCAGGGCCTCGCCGTAGCGGCGGGCGACGGCGGAGGCGCGGTCGTAGGAGGAGGCGCGGCCCATGCGTTCGGCGGAGGCGCGGGCCGTGTTGAAGACCTTCTCCAGCACATAGGGGATGACCAGGAGGAACGTCGGGCGGAAGGACTTGAGGTCGGCGAGGAGGTCCTCCGTGCGGAAGCTCGGCGAGTGGCCGAGGCGCACCCTCGCCCGCATACACCCGATCGCGACCATACGGCCGAACACATGGGCGAGCGGGAGGAAGAGGAGGGTGGAGGCCTCCTCGTCCGTCTTCGCGCGGAAGATGGGGTAGAGGAGGTCGATCGCGTTGTCGACCTCGGCGCAGAAGTTGCCGTGGGTGAGGGCGCAGCCCTTGGGGCGGCCGGTCGTGCCCGAGGTGTAGATCAGGGTCGCCAGGGTGTCGGGGCCCAACACCCCACGCCGTACGGCGACTTCCTGGTCGGACACGTCTCGGCCCAGTTCGGCGAGCCGGTCCAGGTGGCCCTTCTCGAAGACCCACATGTGGCGCAGGTCGGGGATGCGGTCGAGTTCGGGGCCGAGGGCGGCGGCCTGGCTCCCCGTCTCCACGGCGAGGGCCACCGCGCCCGAGTCCTGGAGGATCCAGCGGGTCTGGAAGACGGAGGAGGTGGGGTAGACGGGGACCGTGACCAGGCCCGCCGCCCAGGCCGCGAAGTCCAGGAGGGTCCACTCGTACGTCGTCCGCGCCATGATCGCGATCCGGTCGCCCGGCATGAGGCCCTCGGCGATCAGGCCCTTCGCCAGCGCGAGCACCTCGGCGGCGAAGTCGGCGGCTGTGACGTCCCGCCACCGGCCGTCGTCGTGCTCCCCGTCCGTACCGCCGGCGTGCTTACGGCTGAGGACGACCGCGTCGGGGGCGTGGGTCGCGTTGTCGAACGGGATGTCCGCGAGCGAGCCGTAGGTCACGGGCGCGGCGAGCGCCGGGACGTACGCCTCCCGCACGGTGCCGTCCAGCCGCTTCAACTCGGGTTCCACCAGGGCGGGTTCGGTGTTTTCGAGGTGGGACACGGGCGGCTCCTGGGCGTTCGGTGTGTCCGGATCGTACGGGGTTGGTGTGTGAGGTTGGTGTGAGTGTGGCGATGGTCCGGAGATGGAACCGGGCCGGGGATGTGCAGTGTCGCAGACCGCTCGGTCACGACTCCTTCGCAGGTCAAGGGCGCGCCAAGTTACCTGAGGGTCATTCAGTTCTAGGGCGGCACAAGCCAGCTCATCGGCCATTACCTCGGGTAACCTGACTTGCGAGTAAGGAAGCGGAGTCCGGCGCGGGGAGCGGAGCCCGGCGCGAGGAAAGGGAGACCGTCCGATGCCCACCGTCACCCTCACCCGAGCACCCTCCCTCGGTTCTCTTCTCGCCAGGGGCGCCCTCTTCTCCCCGGGCAAGAGCCTCAGACTCCCGCGCGTGGCGGCCTCCGGGCTCGTCTCCCCCACCCGGCTGCCCCGGCTCGTCCTCCCCGGTGTCCGGATCGACCTCGCCCGGCTCGCCGCGTACGAGCGGGTCTGCGGGTTCCCCACCGGGGAGGACGCCGTTCCGCTGACGTACCCGCACATCCTCGGGTTTCCGTCGGCCATGCGGATCATGGCCGGCCGGGACTTCCCGCTGCCCCTCCTCGGGCTGGTGCACACCTCGATCGAGATCACCCGACGCCGACGGCTGCCCGCGACCGGGGAGTACGAGATCACCGTGTACGTCGACCAGCTGACGCCCCACCGGCGCGGCACCGAGGCGACGGTTGTCACGGAGGTACGGGACGGGGAGGAGACCGGCGGCGAGGCCGGGGCAGGGGACGGGGCCGGGATCGCGTGGGAGTCCCGGAGCACGTACCTGGCCCGGCACGGGGGCGCGCGGGCGCACGGGGACGCGCCCGCGCGGGAGGGGTGGGGCGGCGGGAGCGAGTCGGTCGGGGGTGGGCGGGAAGGTGTCCCCGTCGTTGTCGAGTGGCGGTTGGGCGGGGATGTCGGGCGGCGGTACGGGGCCGTGTCCGGCGACCGGAACCCGATCCATCTGCATCCGCTCGGGGCGCGGCTGTTCGGCTTCCCCCACGCCATCGCCCACGGCATGTGGACCGTGGCCCGCTGCCTCGCCGAGCACGGCGCGCCCCCGGCGACCCTCGTCCGCGCGGAGTTCCGGGCGCCGGTGCCGCTGCCGGGGGCGGTGACGTACATGGCCGACGGGCGGGCGTGGGGTGGGTTCGAGCTGCGCGGGAGCGGTGCGGCGGGGTTGGCTGACGCCACCGGATCAGGAGGCTCGGGCGGGGCGGGTGGAGGGCGTGTTCATGTGCGGGGGCAGGTGTATCCGCTCGTCGCCTGAGGGTGGGGTCGGGTGCGGGTGGGTGGGGCTTCTCGCGCAGTTCCCCGCGCCCCTGAAAGGCCTCCGGCCTTTCGGGCCGAAAAAGCAGGGGCGCAGCCCCGCTTTTTCAGGGGCGCGGGGAACTGCGCGACCAGCCCCCACCGGACCCGCACCCCGCCACGAACCGCCCCCTCACCCCGCAGCCGGCGGTGTCCACGGACGCCCCTCCATCAGGTCGCCCAGACCGGCCCACGCGAAGTTCATCAAGGTCGTCGCGGCCTGGCGCGCGGTGATGCCGGGGGTCGCGTTGGCCCAGGCGGCGAGCGCCTCGGCGGCGCCGACGAGCCCCTCGGCCAGACCGGCGACCTCCCGCTCGGGCAGGGACGGGTCACGCCGGGCCTCCCGCGCGGCGACCAGGATCAGCCCGGTCACGAACGCGACCATCTCCTCCCGCATCGCCGCCACTTCGGCGGCGAACGGTTCCCCGTGCGTACGGGCCTGGAGGTGCAGTACGGCCCAGGCGTCGGGGTTGCGCGCGGTGTGCGTGAAGAACGCCCCCAGCCCCTCCCAGAGTTGGCGGTCTGCGGGCAGTTCGGGGTTCACACCCGCGCGTACGGCCGTGGTGAGCGCCTTGGCCTCGCGGCGGATGCAGGCCGTGAAGAGGTCTTCCTTGGAGTTCAGGTACAGGTACACCAACGGCTTGGACACACCCGCCAGTTCGGCGATCTCGTCCATCGACGCCGCCCGGTACCCACGCTGCCCGAACGTCCGCACCGCCGCGTCCAGCATGTGCTGTTCCCGTACCGCACGAGGCATCCGTTTGCTCTTCACAGCACCCATGCGGGCAAGCGTACGGTTCCGACGGCGGGGAGGGACCTGGGCGTCGGGCGGGTGATCTCGTTTCGCGGGTCGGTGAGGGCGGCTGCCGACGGTCCGCGTACAGCCGCGTACGGCCGCGTAGGGTCCTACGAAGCCTTGCCGGACGCAGGCTGGGCGGCCGCCGTGTCCGCCTTGGCGGCCTCTTCGGTCGCAGCGGTCTTGTCGGTCCCGGCAGCCTCGTCGGTCTCGGCGGTCGCCCGCGGGCCCGGGGTGCGGGCCGCGTCGTCGGCCTCGTCCTCCTGGCTGCGGTTGGCCGCGAGGTTGGACTTGACGCGGCCGATGGAGCGGTCGAGGCGGGGGGCGATCTGGGTGGAGGCCCGGTCGCGCTCCTTGCGGAGGGCGACGAAGCTGATCGGCGCGGAGACCAGGAGCGCGAGCACGACCATCCACATGCCGTTGGACGCGCCGAGGCCGCGCGGGGCGACGCCGGAGTAGACGAGGGCCCAGACGACCACGAAGCAGCCCACGAAGATACCGAGGCGCATCAGTGTGTAGCGGAGCATCTCAATCCACTCTTCCGTATCCGTTCCGAACAGTGCCACCGTTGTTCGCAGGGCATCGTCCAGTGAAGCACGGTCGGGGGGCGATCTTGCACGGGGGTGCGGGGCCTCAGATCAGAGGCAGGAGCATCGTGACGTCGTCGCGGTGGTCGCCGGGGGCTACACGTATCGCGCCGGGGACCCGGCCGACCTCCTTGTAGCCGCAGGAGGCGTAGAAGCGCTCCAGGCCGAGGCCGCCTCGGCAGGTGAGGCGGATGGCGTCTATGCCGTCGAAGCCGCGGGCGGCGGTCTCGGCGGCCTTCATCAGGTCGCGGCCGTAGCCCTTGCCCTGGTGGGAGGGGTGGATCATCACCGTGTAGAGCCAGACCCAGTGGGTCATGAGGCGGTGGGTGTTGAAGCTGAAGAAGGCGGTGGCGGCGGGGGTGCCGGTGTCGTCCAGGCCGAGGAGGAGGCGGTGTCGGCCTTCCGCCATGGCGGTGAGGTGCTTGAGGAGTTCCGGGCGGATGGTTTCTCGGGTGGCCGGGGGGACGAAGCCGACGGCTCCGCCGGTGTTGGTGACGTCTGTCCAGAGGGTGAGGATGCCGTCGTGGAGGGTGGGGGTGAGGGGTGGGTCCAGGTGGAACGTAAGGGGCATGGGGTGACCGTAGCCATTACGTGCGGCTAGTCTCAAGATGGATTCGCCCCCGCCGCCCCTACCCGTCCCATCCTCAAGGGGCTGCGCCCCTTTGACCCCCAAGCGTCCGTCCGGTGGGGGCTGGTCGCGCAGTTCCCCGCGCCCCTGGAAAAAGCGGGGCTGCGCCCCGGCTTTTTCCAGGCCC
>NZ_JAQYWT010000257.1:0-244 GCF_036322545.1 Streptomyces sp. SP18BB07 | reverse complement strand
GTATCCGGTATTAGACCCCGTTTCCAGGGCTTGTCCCAGAGTGAAGGGCAGATTGCCCACGTGTTACTCACCCGTTCGCCACTAATCCCCACCGAAGTGGTTCATCGTTCGACTTGCATGTGTTAAGCACGCCGCCAGCGTTCGTCCTGAGCCAGGATCAAACTCTCCGTGAATGTTTACCCGTAATCGGGTGCACACATCACGAGAGCGGAACCACCGGCGGAATAAGCCGATGGTTCACAGC
>NZ_JAQYWT010000256.1:0-137836 GCF_036322545.1 Streptomyces sp. SP18BB07 | reverse complement strand
GCCTTTAGGGGCGCGGGGAACTGCGCGAGAAGCCCCACCCACCCGCACCCGACCACGCACCCGTCCCGACCCCGCACAGGCTTCGGCGGCCGGTTACTCTCGCCCCATGAGCCGTCCCCCCTCATTCACCCCGCCTCCCGGCGCTCGCGCCCACCGTCTGCGCACCCCTCGTGGGGAGTTCGCCGTGATCGAGGCGGGGGTGGCGGTGAAGGGCAGCGTGTTGCTCGTGCCGGGGTTCACGGGGAGCAAGGAGGACTTCATCGCGCTGCACGAGCCGTTGGCGGCGGCGGGGTACCGGACGGTGGCCGTGGACGGGCGCGGCCAGTACGAGAGCCCAGGGGCCGAGGACGACGAAGCGCCGTACGCGCAGCCGGAGTTGGCGAAGGACCTGCTCGCCCAGGCGCGGTCCGTGGGCGACGGCGGTCCGCTGCACCTCGTCGGTCACTCCCTCGGCGGCCAGATCTCCCGCGCCGCCGTGCTGATGGACGCCTCCCCCTTCGCCTCCCTCACCCTCATGGCCTCGGGCCCCGCCCAGATCTCGGTCGGCCAGCAGCAGCGCGTGAAGCTGTTGCGGGACGCCCTGGCCGTGATGGACATGGAGCAGGTGTGGGACGCCATCCAGGCGATGGAGGCGCCGGAGCCGGAGGAGGCCGACACGGGCGCCCTCGACGCGGGGCTCGACGACCGCGCCGACCTGCGTCGCCGTTGGCTCGCCACCAAGCCCGCCCAGCTCATCGCCACGGGCCGGCAGCTCTGCTCGGAACCCGACCGCGTCGCCGAACTCGCCGCCGTGGACCTGCCCAAGCACGTGCTCTCCGGTGAACGCGACGACACCTGGCCGATCCCGATCCTCGACGACATGGCCGTACGGCTGCGCGCCCACCGCACCGTCGTCCGTGACGCCGAGCACTCCCCCAACACCGATCAGCCGAAGGCGACGGCCGACGCCCTCATCGGCTTCTGGGACCGGATCGTCCGCTGAGCAGGGGCCCGCCAGAAGCCAACGTCCAGTCCAGTCCAGTCCAGTCCAACCCGGCCCCTAGTACTGCGCCCGCAAGTGTTCCCAAAAGCCGTCCCGCAGCGCCCGTCTCAGGTCCGCCTGTCCCCGCAGCGAGTACTGGAGCAGGCCCTCCGCCTCGACGAGCAGGTCCTGGTCGACGGAGCCGGGCAGGTACGGATGGCCGTGGAGCAGTTCCTGCAAGGTCTCCCGGCCGCGTGAGGCGAGCCACTTCGCGGCGATCTGGGCGCCGACGAAGCGGACGTCCTCACGGGTGGGGCGGGCACCGGTGGGGGCGTCGTAGGTGGCGGCGGCCCTCCGTGACACGTACGGCTTGAAGAAGTCGAGGTCGAAGGTCCGCTGGCTGTCGACCTCCCACAGCAGCGGCTCGGCCTGGTTGCGGCCCTCGGGTGCCTCGATCCCCCACAGATGGACCCGCGCACCGTAGCCCTGGGCGGCCTCGACCGCCGAGACCAGGTCCTCGTCGCCGCCGATGAGGGCTGCGTCGCTGATCGCGCGGTGCCGGGCCAGCGACTCCAGGTCGGTGCGGATCAGGGAGTCGACGCCCTTCTGCTGGTTGTTCGCGTTGAGGTTGCCGAGGCGGACCTTCACGTCCGGCAGCTCGGCGATCGTCTGCTGTTCCGCCGTATGGATGCGCCGACGGGCCCCGTCGTACCAGTAGACCCGCAGCAGCCGGCTGTCCGCGAAGATCGTGCGGGCCTTGTCGATCAGCGCGTCGATGAGCCCTTCCGCGTCGAGATCGAAGGACCGCCGGTCCTCCGTCCCCGCGACGAGCCGTCCCACGGCCGCGTACAGATACCCGGCATCGACGAAGATCGCGTGTGTCGAGGGCGTCTTCGCCACCTCGGCGAGCATGCGGTGCAGCAGCTCGTTCGTACGGTCGATGCGGGCGCCGAGCGCCGTGAGGTCGTCGTTCATTACTGCCATTGTCCCGGCGGTCACGCTGCGAACACAACCGGTCCCAATCAGTCTTCCTGCCTCCAGGTAGACATACCAGCACACCGCTTACCCGCTAGTAATTAGCTTCTCGAAAAATTTCCTTAGCGTAGGGAATGTTCGTAACACGCATACCGTTGGCTACTGATGGAACACGGGCACCGACGACCCGTGAACCATCACCAGTAGTTCTCCTCAGGAGGATGACCAGACGAAGGGAGAAGCCCTTGCGCTTCGAAATTCTGCGACTCGACGATGTCAGCGGCACGCCCGTCGACAGCACCGTCGTGGACGCCGCCTCCGTCAACCGGATCGTGCAGCAGGCCGCCGCCATCGGGCAGCGCCTCTGGATCCGCCCGGCAGACGCGACCGCCTCGTAAGGACGCGGATCCGTTCACACTTCAGAGCCCCGTACGGCACGACGCCGTACGGGGCTCTGCGACTTCTCGGGCCAGACGTGGCTCGGGGCGTGGGCTAGGCGCCCTGGACGACCTGGGTGACGCCGTTGATGATCTGCTGCACGGCGATCGCGGAGAGCATCATGCCCGCGAGCCGGGTCACCAGCACCACACCGCCGTCCTTGATGACCCGGATGATCAGCAGCGAGTACCGCATCGTCAGCCACAGCACGACATGGATCGCGAGGATCGCGGCCCACACGGAGACGTGACCGGCCACGCCGTCCGCCTTCTGCACGGCGAGGATCACCGACACGATCGCGCCGGGACCGGCCAGCAGCGGCATCCCCAGCGGCACGAGCGCGACGTTGACGTCCTTCGTCTGCTTCGGCTCGTCCGTCTTGCCGGTCAGCAGATCCAGCGCGATCAGCAGGAGCAGCAGCCCGCCCGCGATCATCAGCGCCGGCACGGAGACATGCAGATAGGCCAGGATCTGGTGCCCCAGCAGCCCGAAGACGGTGATCACACCACCGGCCACGCAGACGGCCTGGAAGGCCATCCGCTTCTGGGTGCGCGCGGGTCGGCCCGCGGTGAGGCCGAGGAAGATCGGGGTGATCCCCGGGGGATCCATGATCACGAAGAGGGTGAGGAAGAGCGAACCGAATATGGCGAGATCGAACACGGGGGTGCCTTGCGGGAGTGAAGAACGGGGGAAGAGGGGCAGCCCACAGCCGCGTGCCGCTGTGAGCGATCGTCCGCGAGGCGATGGGGGAACCGCCCGCGCGAACGGAGTCGGGAGTGGTGGGGAACGGTGGGGACAGCCGCCGACGGCCGGGTCCCCTACGGCCAGGAGGGGCCGGCTACTTCCCGCCGGTCCCCGGGACGGGAAACGCTCCGGTGGCCCGCCGAGTGATCTCGCCGTACACCTCGGGGTCGGTCGTGCACTCGCCGAGTACACAGGTCTTCCGGCTGCCGTGGTAGTCCGAGGAACCGGTGGCGAGGAGCCCCAGCTCCTTCGCCAGGCCGCGCAGCCGTGCCCGGGTCGCCGGGTCGTGCTCCATGTGGTCGACCTCGATGCCGTCGAGTCCGGCGGCGGCCAGCTCGGCGATCGCGGACTCCGGTACGGTCCGGCCGCGCTTGACGGCGGCGGGGTGGGCGAAGACGGCGACACCGCCGGCGCCCTTGATCAGCCGGATCGCCTCGAAGGGGTCGGTCTCGTGCTTCTCGACGTAGGCGCGGCCGCCGTCGGCGAGCCACTGCTCCGTGAACGCGTCGCTCACGGTCGGCACGACACCGAGTTCGACGAGGGCGGTGGCCACGTGCGGCCGTCCCACCGAGCCGTCGGCGGCGATCCGCGCGACCTGGTCCCAGGTCACCGGCACACCCAGCTCGTTCAGCTTGGCGATCATCCCGCGGGCCCGGGGGACGCGGTCGTCCCGGACCAGCTCGCGCTCGGCGAGCAGATCGGGCTCCTCGGGGTCGAACAGATAGGCCAGCATGTGCATGCTGACGCCGCCCAGTCGGCACGACAGCTCGGCGCCCGTGACCAGGGTGAGCCCCTCCGGCAGCGCGGCGATCGCCTCCGCGTGCCCACGGGTGGTGTCGTGGTCGGTCAGCGCGACGACGTCCAGACCGGCCGCCCCCGCCTTCCGTACCAGCTCCGACGGGGTGTCCGTACCGTCGGAGGCCGTGGAGTGGCAGTGCAGATCGATACGCACGACTCGGACTCCAGGCGCGGGGAAGGGAAGCGGACGCTCAAGGATAGCGTCCTTTTGGGCCAACCCTGTCACACCCTAAACCGGGGAGTGCCCCCTACACGGGTGGAGACGGGGGCGGGCGAAACGGGCGCCTCCTGGCCCGAACGGGCGCCGCACGGGTCGAGTGTGGTGCCCCTACGGCTCCAGGATGCGCGGCGAGAGGGCTCCGCACGGGAGGAGTTCCACCTCCGCACCCGCGTCCCGCAGATCCGTCAGCACGAGTTCGTCGTACATCAGCAGCCCGGTCTGTTCGGGCCACACGATCGCCCACAGCCACAGCCCGAGCGCCTCGCCCGCGAAGACGGCGCGGTCGTCCGGCGTGCCGGTGACGTGCCACAGCGGTGTCGGCCGTCCGGCGGCCAGGACCTTCGCCTGGGGTGGTTTCTCGACGCTCAGATAGGGGCCGGGGTCGGGCCCGTCGATGCCCGCGTACCGCGCACCGAGTCCGACACCGAGTTCCTCCGCGATGAGGACCAGCTCCCCGACGCCGCCGAGCGGACCGGGACCGGAGCAGGCCACGGCGGTGGCGCGTCCGCCGCTGCGGTCGTCCCCGGCGAAGGCGGCACCCGTGAAGAGCCAGCCCACGGGCAGCGGCCAGGGCATCCAGACCGGCACCTTGGCACGGTGCACGACGACGCTGAGGGCCTCGACGCTGGGCGGGATCACGGGCTGCAGCGGGTGCACCGTCCCGTGGGCGGCGCACTGCCAGGAGTCGGCAAAGAGGCCGGGAGCCCTGACCCGGCCACCACACTTCGGGCAACTGGGTTCGCCCCTCATAGGGCCCAACGGTCCTCCCCGTGCTTCCTCGCGTCAAGGACGATCACCCGTCCGGCGTGTGCGCGTCACGTTCCGCGCACGTTCCACGCACGAACGCCGGTCTTCGGCGGGTGGTCGACCCATCGGGCCGACCAACGGAATCAACTACCCACACCGCCAAGGGAAGCGGCGGTTTTCGGCCACCTGCCGAGCCTCCTCCGGTCACGTATGGCGTGCCGTCCGTCACACCGGGAAGTCGCGCCGCACGGTCGGTCAGGCGAGGGAGACCGATGCGCGGGTGGGGTCGCGGAGGTCGGTGCCCTGCGTGAGCCAGCGCTCCTGGAGGGCCTGGGCGCCGTGCACCCGCTTCCAGGCCGCCTCGTTGGGCGTCATCGGCAGGAGGGGCAGGAACCGTACGGGGTCGGCGGGGGCGTCGAGTTCGAGATCCTCGACCAGGCCGCCGGACTCGGCGACGAGGACGGAGGTGAAGGGGGCGCCGGGCCAGAGCGGACCGCCCACGTCGAGAGAGGCACCGGGGGCCACGATCACGCCCTCCACCTGCGGCGACGCGGCGAGCACGGCGAGCGGGCGCAGCACCTTGTCGGTGTCGGCGACACCGCGCCGCACGGACAGGACGAGCTCGGCGCGCGGGCCCTTGACGGGGTCGGCGAGGACCGCGGCGGGGTCGGCCATCGGCTGGGCGGACATGCCGAGCGTGGCGTAGCGGACGACGTCGCCGTCGGTGAAACGGAGCACCTCGATGCGGTCCGCGCCGAGGAAGGTGACCGCGGCGCGCGCGTCCGGTTCACCCAGCGCGGTGCGCAAACGGGCCTCCACCAACGGAAGAACATCAGCCATGAGCCGAGCATAGAACTCGTCAGGAACCGGCAAACGGGCGCCTTGACACTTCAGCCGACTGTTAGTCTGGGGCGCCGGTCGGGACAGCACGCGGGCAGCACGCAGAAGCCACGCTCTCAAGGCTTCTCACGCCTTCACGTCCCGTACCGAGAAGACTGACTCCCCTACGGGGAACCCCGGATGGGGTATGGAACGTCCCTTACGAGGGACCGGCCGGAGGAGGTGGGGCTGCGATGGACCGAAGTCGACCTGGCAGTACCACCCGCTCTTCCGCTGTTCGAGTTCCGTAGCGCCGGTCGTAGCCGTAGTTCTCGCTCGCTGGCTACCACCCTCACTCGCGTCGTGCCGCTCGTCGGTCGTCGCGCATCGGAAGAGCACTTCTTTCCCGTCTTGATCTGAATCAAGCGAAGCTGTCACCGCGACGGTGCGGTGCTCCCCGCTTTGTGGACGTGCCAAACATCCGCAGTCAAAACGTCCCCATTCCGGGTAGTTCCAACCGTCGTCGGCGGCCTTTCGTTGCGAAGGAGCCAGCTCATGTCGATGATCCACAACCTGCGTGCCGCGGTCCGCCCGTCCCGTCCCTCGCGGCTGTCGCTGCGCAAGGACGGCGGGGTGTACGACGCAACGCGTCCGGCGGAGGCGGCCACGGCCGTCGTGGACTGCGCCGTGTACCGCGACGGCGCGCGCGTGTCGTTCGAGCGCAACCTGACCCCGCACGAGGCGATCCGTCAGGTGCGCCGTGACGGCGGTTTCGTCTGGATCGGCCTGCACGAGCCGTCGGAGGCCGAATTCTCCGGTATCGCGGCCGAGTTCGGGCTGCACCCGCTGGCCGTGGAGGACGCGGTGCACGCGCACCAGCGGCCGAAGCTGGAGCGGTACGACGACACCCTCTTCACCGTCTTCAAGACCATCCACTACGTCGAGCACGACGAACTCACCGCCACCAGCGAGGTCGTGGAGTCCGGCGAGGTCATGTGCTTCACCGGGCGGGACTTCTTCATCACCGTCCGGCACGGCGGGCAGGGCTCGCTCAGGGCGCTGCGTCACCGGCTGCAGGACGACCCGGAGTTGCTGGCGAAGGGCCCGTCGGCCGTGCTGCACGCCATCGCCGACCATGTCGTCGACGGGTACGTGGCGGTCGCGGACGCCGTGCAGGACGACATCGACGAGGTGGAGACGGAGGTGTTCTCCCCCGGGCGCAAGGGCACGCCCCGGGGTACCGACGCTGGCCGGATCTACCAACTCAAGCGCGAGGTCATGGAGTTCAAGCGCGCGGTGCTGCCGCTGGTGCGGCCCATGCAGCTGCTGAGCGAGCGGCCGATGCGGCTGATCGACCCGGACATCCAGAAGTACTTCCGTGACGTGGCCGACCACCTCGCCCGGGTCCAGGAGCAGGTCGTCGGCTTCGACGAGCTCCTCAACTCGATCCTCCAGGCGAACCTGGCGCAGGCCTCCGTCGCGCAGAACGAGGACATGCGCAAGATCACCTCCTGGGCGGCCATCATCGCCGTGCCGACGATGGTGTGCGGCGTCTACGGCATGAACTTCGACTACATGCCGGAGCTGCGGTGGAAGTTCGGCTACCCCCTGGTCCTCGGGGTCACGGTCGCGCTCTGCCTCGGCATCCACCGGACGCTGAAGCGCAATGGGTGGCTGTAGCTAGGCTGCCCCCATGAACGCCGACTCGCCGACAGCTGACGCGTTGCTCGATCGTGCCCTCGTCGAAGAGGCCACCAAGAAGTCCGGACTCATCTGGGTACGGGGCGGGACCGCGCCGGCGCCCGGGGACC
The DNA here is from genome assembly GCF_036322545.1 of Streptomyces sp. SP18BB07. Lineage (NCBI taxonomy): Bacteria > Bacillati > Actinomycetota > Actinomycetes > Kitasatosporales > Streptomycetaceae > Streptomyces > Streptomyces sp. SP18BB07. Next base: position 130,323 of record NZ_JAQYWT010000256.1, on the reverse strand, counting down.
CGGGCCCGAGTGCGCCGTCGCGGGCGTTGTGGCACGTCTGGCACGAGGGTGCGGCGTGTGTGGTGGGCGACGGGCCGGGTGAGCAGCCGCTGCCCGGGCTGGTCGACGGGGGCCCGGCGGTGGTGACCGTCCGCAGCAAGGACAAGGGCGGGCGGCTGGTCAGCTGGGCCGCGGGCGTCGTCGAACTGGCCCCGGGCTCCCCCGAGTGGGAGTCCGCCGTGGCCGAGCTCAAGGGCAAACGGCTCAACGCGTCCGACGGTGAGGCCATGCCGGCCCGGTGGGCCCGCGAGTGCCGGGTGCTCCGCCTGGAGCCGACGGGGGCGACGCTGCCGCTGCCCGACGGCGATCTGGCGGAGGCACCGGTCGCCACGTCGGCGACCACCCGTCAGCCGATTCCGGCCGCGGTCCCACGCCTGCTCTTCACCCGCCGCAAGCGCTGAGCGCCGGGCCCGCCCCCGCCCAGGGGCCTCGTGTCGCTGCTCGGGCCCGTCAAGAGGTCGGCAACTGCTTGCCGTAGTCCACCACCGACTTCTCGTCCGGCTCCTCCAGGGTGAAGGTCTTGCCCCAGTCGGTGAGGAGGATGGTGCCGGCGTCGCCGGCGCGGACGAGGCGGAGGGGGTAGGGGGTGCCTTCGAGGGAGACGTCGAGCGTGCCGCCGGAGCCCTTGTCGCCGGTGATGCGGATGGTGCGGGTGCCGGACTGCTCGTGATGGCCCTCGGTGGACAGCGTGCCGTGCAGGGTGAGCAGGCTGTTGAGGAGGACGTCCTTGTCGGTGAAGCCGCTGAACCGCTTGTAGGCCGGGTCACCGGTCGGCACCTTCACATACATGCCGTCCAGCTTGTCCGCCGCGGCCGCCTCGGAGTCCTCGTCGCCGCTGTCCTTCCCCGAGTCCTGGTGGTCCCAGAAGTCCTTGTCGGCCTTGAGGAAGAGGTGCTCCCCCACCTTCAGCAGCCGGAACGTGGAGCCCTCCGACGTCACCGAACCGGTACCGCCGTCCTCCTTGAGGCGCATGTCCAACTTGTAGGTTTTGCCGTTGCTCACCACGGCCCCGGACAGCCGGACCGTGTCCGCCGCCGTGGCCGCCGCCCGGGTCGTGCTCTGGATCTTCGCCGGCTCCAGCTTGCCGACCCCGTTGGTGCCCTCGTTGGGATCCTCGCTGCACCCGGTGAGCCCCAGCCCGCTGACCACCAGGGTGCAGACGGCGCTCACCAGTGCGGCCCTTCGGGTACGGGGAATCACAGTCACAGGCGATGCACCTCTTCGTGGGGAGTCCAGGCCTACCGCAGAGTACCGGGGCTCCCGACCCACCACGGAGCCAGTCCGTCCGCACCGCTCACCAGGGCATATCCGATCGGGACGGGCTAGCCTGAAGCCGTCCTCGGCGGACATTCCCCTCGCGACGGGAAGGAAAGGGGCGGCTCATGGCGGCGGTGGCGCCCCGGATCTTCGTCTCCCACCTCTCCGGCGTCGCCGTCTTCGACCCGAACGGCGACCAGGTGGGCCGCGTCCGGGATCTGGTGGCCATTTTGCGGGTGGGCCGCAAGCCCCCGCGGCTGCTCGGCCTGGTCGTCGAACTGTCCACCCGGCGCCGGATCTTCCTGCCCATGACCCGGGTCACCGGCATCGAGTCGGGCCAGGTCATCACCACCGGCGTGCTGAACGTGCGCCGCTTCGAGCAGCGCCCCACCGAGCGCCTCGTCATCGGAGAACTGCTGGACCGGCGGGTGACGCTCGTCGAGACCGGCGAGGAGGTGACGGTCCTGGACATCTCGGTCCAGCAGCTGCCGGCCCGCCGGGACTGGGAGATCGACCGGGTGTTCGTCCGCAAGGGCAAGGGCGGGGCGTTCCGGCGGCACAAGGGCGAGACGGTGACCGTGGAGTGGTCGGCGGTCACCGGCTTCTCGCTGGAGGAGCACGGGCAGGGGGCCGAGAACCTCCTCGCGACCTTCGAGCAGCTCCGCCCGGCCGACCTGGCCAATGTGCTGCACCACCTCTCCCCCAAACGCCGGGCCGAGGTCGCCGCCGCCCTGGATGACGACCGGCTCGCCGACGTCCTGGAGGAGCTGCCCGAGGACGACCAGATCGAGATCCTCGGCAAGCTCAAGGAGGAGCGGGCCGCGGACGTCCTGGAGGCCATGGACCCGGACGACGCCGCCGACCTCCTCGCCGAGCTCCCGGAGGAGGAGCAGGAACGCCTGCTGACGCTGATGCAGCCGGACGAAGCGGCGGACGTACGGCGGCTGATGGCGTACGAGGAGAAGACCGCCGGCGGTCTGATGACCACCGAGCCGATCGTGCTGCGCCCGGACGCGACCGTCGCCGACGCGCTCGCGAGGGTCCGCAACGCCGACCTGTCCCCCGCGCTCGCCGCGCAGGTGTACGTGTGCCGGCCCCCGGACGAGACACCGACCGGCAAGTACCTCGGCACGGTCCACTTCCAGCGGCTGCTGCGGGACCCGCCGTACACCCTGGTCAGCGCGCTCGTCGACGATGATCTGCAGCCGCTGGACCCGGAGGCCGCGCTGCGCGCCGTCGCCGGGTTCTTCGCGACGTACGACATGGTCGCGGCGCCCGTGGTCGACGAGAGCGGCTCGTTGCTGGGCGCGGTGACCGTCGACGACGTCCTGGACCACATGCTGCCCGAGGACTGGCGGGAGACGGAGTTCCATCTGCACGAGGACGAGGACCTCGCGGACGGGCAGGGGGCCGACGATGGCTCCTGACCGGGACGGGCGGGAAGCCCGTGAAGGGTGGGAGGGGCGACCCGGCGGACGCGAGGGACGGGACGGACGGCTGCACATCGGGCGCGAGGGGCGGGAGGGGCGGGAGGGGCGTCAAGCGGGGCGCGAGGGACGGGACGGGCGGCACGCGGGGCGCGAGCGGGCGCACTCCGGCGTGGGAGCGCGGGAGCGCACAACGCCCTCCGGGGCGCCCCTGAGGGAGCGCACGCCCTCCGGGGCCACCGCCCGCCCGCGTACGCGTCTCGACCAGCCGCTGCCGCGCCGGGCCAGGTTCCTGCCCGAATGGGACCCGGAGGCCTTCGGACGGCTCTCGGAGCGGATCGCGCGGTTCCTGGGCACCGGGCGGTTCATCGTCTGGATGACGGTCGTCATCATCCTGTGGGTGGTGTGGAACGTCTCCGCCCCGAGCGACCTGCGCTTCGACAACTACCCCTTCATCTTCCTCACCCTGATGCTCTCCCTGCAGGCCTCCTACGCCGCCCCGCTGATCCTGCTCGCGCAGAACCGCCAGGACGACCGCGACCGCGTCAACCTCGAACAGGACCGCAAACAGAACGAGCGCTCGATCGCGGACACCGAGTACCTGACCAGGGAGATCGCCGCGCTACGCATCGGCCTCGGCGAGGTCGCCACCCGCGACTGGCTGCGCTCGGAGCTCCATGACCTGGTCAGGGAGCTGCACGAGCACGACGGGGACGGGCCGCGCGGGACCCGGACCGTATTCCCGCCGGAACACCCGCGCGGACGTGACATGGGCGACCGCTGACGGGGCTCCCAGGGGCCCCGCGCGGCGCCGTACCATCGTCCTTATGGCTACGGAAGACGCGGTGCGCGAAGCACTGTCGACGGTGAACGACCCCGAGATCAACCGCCCCATCACCGAACTCGGGATGGTCAAGTCGGTGGAGATCGGCGCGGACGGAACGGTCGCGGTCGCCGTGTACCTGACGGTCTCCGGCTGCCCCATGCGCGACACGATCACCCAGCGTGTGACGGACGCGGTCGCGGCGGTCGAGGGCGTCACCCGCGTCGACGTCGAGTTGGACGTCATGAGCGACGAGCAGCGCAAGGAACTGGCGGGCGCGCTGCGCGGCGGCCAGGCCGAGCGCGAGGTCCCCTTCGCCAAGCCGGGCTCCCTCACGCGCGTGTACGCCGTCGCCTCCGGCAAGGGCGGCGTCGGCAAGTCCTCGGTGACGGTGAACCTGGCGGCGGCCATGGCCGCCGACGGCCTCAAGGTCGGTGTCGTGGACGCCGACATCTACGGCCACTCCGTGCCCCGCATGCTGGGTGCCGACGGCCTTCCCACCCAGGTCGAGAACATGATCATGCCGCCGTCCGCGAACGGTGTGAAGGTCATCTCGATCGGTATGTTCACCCCGGGCAACACCCCGGTGGTCTGGCGCGGCCCGATGCTGCACCGGGCGTTGCAGCAGTTCCTCTCGGACGTCTACTGGGGCGACCTGGACGTGCTGCTCCTCGACCTCCCGCCGGGCACCGGCGACATCGCCATCTCGGTGGCGCAGCTGGTCCCGAACGCCGAGATCCTCGTCGTGACGACCCCTCAGCAGGCGGCGGCCGAGGTCGCCGAGCGCGCCGGGTCCATCGCGGTGCAGACCCACCAGAAGATCGTCGGCGTCGTCGAGAACATGGCGGGCCTGCCCTGCCCACACTGCGACGAGATGGTCGACGTGTTCGGCACGGGCGGCGGCCAGACCGTCGCCGACGGCCTCACCCGCACCACCGGCGCCACGGTCCCGGTCCTCGGCTCCATCCCCATCGACGTCCGCCTCCGCGAGGGCGGCGACGACGGCAGGCCGGTGGTCCTGAGCGACCCCGACTCCCCCGCCGGCGCGGCCCTGCGAGCCATCGCGGGCAAGCTGGGCGGCCGCCAGCGGGGCCTGTCGGGCATGAGCCTGGGAATCACCCCGAGGAACAAGTTCTAGGAGATCTGGCGCCCCGTCAGGGGCGCGGGGAACTGCGCGATCAGCCACGACGGACCCGCAGCCCTCGAAGCGCACAGGCCCTACGGCGATGAAGGGCACCGCAGCACACCACAGCGCGGTGCCCTTCCCCGTTACGCGTACGCCTCGATGTCCTTGACCACGGCGAACCCCAGACCGTACGCGCTCATGCCACGCCCGTACGCCCCCACATGCACCCCTTGCGACGTCGACCCCGCAAGCACCCACCCGAACTCGGACTCGCGGTAGTGGAACGGCGTCGGCACGCCGTCCACCGGCAGGGACAGGGTCGTCCAGTCGGCCCCGGCGAGATCGTCGGCCAGCACCCACGCGGCCTCGGTCTGCTGGTCCAGCCAGTCGTCCCGCAGGGAGTGGTCCAACTGACCGGGCCAGGTGAAGGACAGGAGCCCCACTCCCGCGAGCCACGCCGCCGAGGACACCGACGTGGCCTCCAGCAGCCCCGTACCATCGGCGCTCCTCCGGGACGGATTCGCCGCGACGGTCACCACGACCGCGAACCGCTCCTTGGCCTCGTCGTCCGACCCGGCGGTGTACTCGTTGCGCACCGAGGGCTCGTCACCGTGGCCGATCGAACCGTGCTCGACGGCTCCTTCCGCCGACGTACCGACCTGCATCAGCCACCGCGGTCCCGTGAAGGCCTCGTCGAGGCCGTACCAAGGGAAGGGCGCCAGCAGGTAGCCGTCGACCGTGCGTCGGGCGGAGGGAAGCTGTTGTTCACCCTCCGCGGCCGACGCCTGCGCGCCTACCCGACTCGTCGTCTCCATGTGCCCGGACGCCTCCTCGCTCTAGACGGACCGGAGCGGCCCGCCCCCCTCGGGCGTCGTCGCTCGCTCTCCTTACGGTCCGCACAACAACTGGGCAGCATAGCCACAGCTCTCCGAGCAGCAGGGAAAGCGCCCGGCGCGTAGGACGGCGTACTGGCGGGTTCGGGCCGTACGAGGGTGCGTGACGGTATGAATCGCATCACGTCAGGGGCACGGGCAGCACGCCGGCGTACGGCTCAGGTGGCGTCCATGTCGTACGGCGGGCGCTCTTCGATCTCGCGCTTCTTCGTCATGTCGACGGAGCCGCCGGCCGCCCCCGAGGAGGAGCCGGCGGAGGAGGCCGAGGAGGAGTCGGACGAGGCGGACGCGGACTCGCGACCGTGGACGGCGTCCGTGAGCTCGGCCATCTCCTTCTTCAGGTCGAGGTTGCTGCGGATCTCCTTCAGCCCCAGTTCGTCGTTGTCCAGCTGCTTGCGGATGAACGTCTTGGGGTTGAGGTCCTCGAACTCGAAGTCCTTGAACTCCGGTCCGAGCTCGTTGCGGATGTCCGCCTTGGCGCTGTCCGAGAACTCGCGGATCTTGCGGATGGTCCGCGTGATGTCCTGGATCACCTTCGGGAGCTTGTCCGGACCGAAGACGAGCACGGCGAGGACGACGAGCGTCACCACCTCGAGCGCACCTATGTCATTGAACACCTGAAGCTCCTTGCGATGTCCTCGGTCCCGATCCGCGGGCCTCGGCAGGTCTTCCGTGGTCCGGGCCGGATCCACGGTACCCGGCGATACCGTCGATCCGGTACCTTCGGGCAGCTTCCGACCAAGCACGACCGACGGGTTTTCCCAGCTGTTTGCCTGGCAGGAGGGGGTGTGGGGCCCCTCCTGTGAAGTTGCTGTCAGTGGGCGCCGGCCGTCATGGGCGCCCGGACGCGGTCAGTCGCCGCCGGACGAGCCGAGGGTGAGCGTGACCGTCCGCTCCCTGCCGTTCCGCAGGAGCGTGAGTTCGAGGCGGTCGCCGGGCCGGTGGGCGCGGACCTTGACGATCAGTTCGTCGCCGGAGTGGACCCGCTGGCCGTCGACCTCGGTGATGACGTCGCCCGAGCGCATGCCCGCCCGGTCGGCGGGGCCGCCGGACGTCACCCCGGAGCCGCCGTCGCCCTGGTCGCCGATGCGGGCGCCGTCACCCGAGTAGTCCATGTCGAGGGTGACCCCGATCACCGGGTGGGTGGCCTTGCCGGTGTTGATCAGCTCCTCGGCGACGCGCTTTCCCTGGTTGATGGGGATCGCGAAGCCGAGCCCGATGGAACCGGCCTGCCCACCGTCCGACTCGGAGCCACTGCCGGCGGAGCGGATGGCGCTGTTGATGCCGATCACCCGGGCCTTGCCGTCGAGGAGCGGGCCTCCCGAGTTGCCGGGATTTATCGGCGCGTCGGTCTGCAGCGCGTCCACGTACGACACGTCACTCACATCGCCGCTCTCGCCGCCGGCCGTGATGGGCCGCTCCTTGGCGCTGATGATGCCGGAGGTGACGGTGTTGGCCAGGTCGAAGGGGGCGCCGATGGCGACGACCGGGTCGCCGACCTGGACCTCCTCGGAGTTGCCGAGGGGCAGCGGCTTGAGCCCGCTGACGCCGGACACCTTGACCACGGCCAGGTCGTAGCCGGTGTCCCGGCCGACCATGGTGGCCTTGGCGGTCTCACCGCCGCTGAAGGTCACCGATATGTCGCCGCCGCTGCCTGCGGGGTCCACGACGTGGTTGTTGGTGAGGATGTGGCCGCGCTCGTCGAGCACGAAGCCGGTGCCGGTGCCTTGGGCGCTGTCCCCGCTCACGTGCAGAGTCACGACGCTGGGCAGCGCGCTGGCGGCGATCCCCGCCACGCTGTCGGGCGCCCGGCCCGTCACCCCGTCGCTGGTCTGCGGCAGTTCGATGGCCCCGACTCCGCCGTTGCGCTCCAGGTACGCGCCCACGGCTCCGCCGATGCCGCCGGCCACGACGGCGATCAGCAGGGCGCCGATCACCAGCGTCCGTCCCCTGCGCCGAGGCCGCCGGGCCGCGTCGTGCACCGCGGCCCCGTTCTGCTGCAGCGACCCCGACCCGGCCCACGGATCGTAGTTCTGCCAGGCGCCCTGTGAGCCGTGCGGCGGATGCCCGGGATCGGCGTAGGCCCCGGAGGGGTGCGGGCCCCCGGCTCCCTGCGAGGGCTGCCCGGACTGGGCGGCCGGAGCGCCGCCCGCGTACGGGGGCGGAACCGACTGCGCCGAGTCCCCGAAGGGCGGAGGGCCCGGCTGGGACGGATACGCGTAGGAGGCCCCGGGGGGCTGCGAGGCGTCGGGGTAGGGGGTGGCGGCGGGCTGGGCCGTGGCGGCGGCTCCGGGCACCTCCGCGTACGCAGCCGCCGCGGCCGGCCGGACCGCGTCCTGGTATGGCGCCGGACCGGGCCGAGGTGCGTCCGGGTGCCGGTCCGACGTCGTGGGCTGCGGGGTGGCCGTCCCTACGGCGGTGCCGTGGGCCGGGGTCACCGCCGAGGCCGACGCCGCCTCACCGCCGTTCGCGGCTCCCGACACGGTCGCCCCGTCGAGTGCAGGTTGCCCCGCCACCGCGTGCACGTCGTGTGCCGGTGTCGTCGGCTGAACGCCCGTGCCGGGGTCGGGAGTCGTCGTCGGATGCTGGACCGGCGGAGCGGGCGCCCAGGGGCCGGGCTCGCCGTACGGCGGGGTGCCGTAGGGATCGGGGTCGTGCAGCGGCTTGAGGCGCTCAGAGGGCGCCTCAGGGGCGCTCAGGGCCCCTTGCGCCCCCGCCGGCCGAGCATCGCCGCCATCGGCAGCGCCCACGACCGTGGTGACGGGGGCGACTGCGGCAGGGGCCACGGCGGGGGCAGAGCCGGTGGTCGCGGCAGAAGCGGTGGTCGCAGCAGAGTCGGTTGTCGCCGCAGACGCGGTGGTCGCCACAGAGGCCATCGCCACCGCAGGGGCCGTCGTCGCAGCGGAGGCTGCGGCGCCACCGGTGCCGACCCTGGCGGCGTCGACCGACAGGCCACCGGGCTCAGCGCCCACGGGACCATCACCGGGCTCGCCCGACGAACCGCTCAGCTCGGCCGCCAAACCGCTCAGCTCGGCCGTCGAACCGTCGGGCCCGATCGGTGAGTTCGTTCCGCCCTCGGTCTCGTGTCCCGTGTTCCTCACGGCCGGTCGTTCCAGTTCGAAGTCGCCGTCCGTGTCGTCGGCCGTTTCGACGGTAGGCGTGGAGGTGTGGCCGGGCGAGGCCTCGGCGGCCGGGCGGGCCAGTTCGTAGTCGGAGTCGGTCTCACCGGCGACCGATGCCGTCGTCGCCGGGCGCTCCAACTCGAAGTCGCCCTCGGGGTTTTCGGCACGGGCCGCGTTCGCAGGCGCCCCGGGGGGCTCCACAGCTCCGACAGGCCCTCCGGAATCGGCGGTTTTCGCCCCGCTGTGCTCCCCCACCGACTCGCCCCCCGCGCCGTGCGCTCGGGGGCGGCTCCACCACTTCGCCTTCGTGGGCTTCCCCTCGTTCATGTTCTCCCCACACCTAGGGCCTGTCCCAAGGACCGGCCCGCCGCCCACCGTTCACCGAGTACCGCGGGCCGGAACCGGCCCGAGCGGACACGGCCCACTCTGGATTCAACCAGGTTCGCGGGCCGGTGCGCAGAACTCGGGGTCAGCGGAGGACGGGCGAGGTGGGTGTGGGGGACGAGGTGGTGTCGGGGGCCGTCAGCAGGCCCGGTCCCGTGAGTTCGGAGGCCGGGGACCAGTCGGTCAGTTGCAGCGGCGGCGCGGCGGTGAGCGGACGTATGAGCGGCGACATGACGGCGGCACCGGCCAACACGGGTGCGGTCAGCGGGTGTACGGACCGACGGTCCTGGCCGGCCGGAGCGGGGATGCCGGGCAGCAGGGGTGCGGAGATCTCCGTCGGGGCGACGGGCACCTGGCCCATGGACTGCTGGCCCTGTCCGAGCAGGGGCCCGACGGCTCCCCGGCGGCGCTGTGCCTCGGGCGTCGGAACCGTGCCCGAGGCCTGGGTCCGCAGCGGGGTGACATTGCTGCCGGCACCGGAACCGCCGCGGTCGGCCGCCGTCTCGGCGGGCATGCCGCTGGTCACGCCGCCGAGGGCGATCGCGGCCAGCGACACCGCGCCCGCCGCCACGAAGGCGAACCGCATGCCGCGCGAGGCCGAACGCTCGGCCTCCTGTCGGCTCACGTCGTGGATCCGAAAGCCCCGGTCGCCCGTGGCCCCTCGGCCGTCTCTGTCGTCGGCGGTTCTCTCCCTCCGGTCCGGACGGTCGTCCGCACCACCGGAGAGGCCGCGTCCGCCGCCGAGGAAGCCGCGGTCGCCCAGCGCGCCCCGGTCGCCGAGGAAGCCACGGCCGCCCAGGAAGCCACGGTCACCGAGGAACCCACGGCCGCCGGACGCTCCTCGGCCGCCGCCGAGCAGCCCGCGACCTTCCGACGGTGTCAGCGCGCCGCCGTGTGGTCCCGACGGGACGTACCCGAAGGAGTCGCCGGAGCCGAAGACACCGAAGTCGGCGAAGTCCCGGGAGGCGGAGGGGTCACCGGGCAGGCCCGGTCCACCGGCCGTACCTCCGAGCCTTCCGCCGAAGCCACCGGACAGCGGTGAGCCGCCGTCGCCGTCGCCGCCCGCCGGGAGCATCTGGAGACGGGCCAGGAAGCTCTCGGAGGGAGGCGGCGGAGCGGCCTCCGCGAAGACGTTCTTCAGGCGGCGCTGCTCGTCCGCCTCGGACTTGCACTTCGCGCAGGTGGCGAGATGTGCCAGGACGCGGTCACGCGCCTCATGACCGAGTTCTCCGTCGACGAGGGCGGAGAGACGGTCTCCCAGGTGCTGCTCGGCAGGCGTAGGACGGGATCCACTCACGCGGTCGCGCCCCCTCCTCCCAGCACGGCCACCCGGGGCACCGTGAACCCGCGGCGCTGCTCGGCCCGGGCTTCCGGGGAGCGGTGCGCGAGGGCCTTGCGGAGCTGGGAGCGGCCGCGGTGGATCCGGGAGCGGACCGTGCCGAGCTTGACGCCCAGGGTCGCGGCGATCTCCTCGTACGACAGTCCTTCGATGTCGCACAGGACGACGGCGGCGCGGAACTCGGGTGCCAGGGTGTCGAGGGCCTGCTGGACGTCGGCGTCGAAGTGGGCGTCGTTGAAGATCTGCTGCGGGGTGGGCTCGCGGCTGGGCAGGCGCTCGGCCGCGTCGTCCCCGAGGGCGTCGAAGCGGATGCGCTGCTTGCGCCGGACCATGTCCAGGAAGAGGTTGGTCGTGATGCGGTGCAGCCAGCCCTCGAAGGTGCCGGGGGTGTAGGTCGACAGGGAGCGGAAGACGCGGACGAAGACCTCCTGGGTGAGGTCCTCGGCGTCGTGCTGGTTGCCGGTCAGACGGTAGGCGAGGCGGTAGACGCGGCCGCTGTGGGTGCTGACGATCTCCTCCCAGGTGGGCGGAGTCCACGCCTGTGCGTGCGCGTCCGTGGTGAAGGTCGCGGTCTGTACTCCACCCGTGGCGGGAGCGTCGGCGTGGCTGTGGTCAGCGGTGTCGTTCACGGATTTCGGCCTGCCTGCCGATCCGAGAAAGCGCCGCAGCACTCCTCCCCGATCCGCGGGCGCGGCCGCACCTCCCCTGTCGGCTCTGGTGGTGTCCAGTGGAGCCCCTACCATAGCCACCTCGCCCGTTAGCTCCGGATAAGCGGTTTTATAAGAAATTGATGTGCGCCGACGGGGCTCATCAGGCTGATGCGGCCCCTGTGGCTTGGTCAGCAGCCGCGTCGATGCGCGCACCTGCTCGTCGGACCGATCCATCCCGTGCCCCCCGTCGCGGCCCCCGTCACTCACTCATCCCTTTAAACGACCGGTCCCATCAGCAGGTTCCCGACGGCAACGGATACAGTCACGCCCAGGCAACCACGGGGACATAAGGAGAGGGTCATTACCGGCAACCGGCTGACGAGCTGGGCGTTCGCCGACGCCTTTGTCGCCGAGGACGACGCGCTGCGCTGGGCCCGGGAACGGGCCCGGGAGGCAGGGCTGCGCTCGGTGTCGCCCGGCACGGGCGCCGCGCTGCGGGTGCTCGCCGCCACCGTGGACGCGAAGGCGGTGGCGGAGATCGGGACCGGGACCGGTGTCTCCGGGATCCATCTGCTGCACGGCATGCGGCCCGACGGGGTGCTGACCACCGTGGATCCGGAGCCGGAGCACCAGCAGTTCGCCCGGCAGGCGTTCCGCGCGGCCGGCTTCGCCAGCAACCGCGCGCGGTTCATCCCGGGCCACGCCCTGGACGTGCTGCCGCGGCTCGCGGACGCCGGGTACGACCTGGTCTTCTGCGACGGCGACCGGCTGGAGTGCCTGGACTACCTCGCTGAATCGTTGCGCCTGCTCAGGCCCGGTGGACTCGTGGCTTTCGAGGGTGTCTTCGCCAGTGGCCGGACGGTCGACTCCAACCCCCAGCCCACCGAGGTCATACGCCTGCGGGAGCTGCTGCGCACGGTTCGGGAGAGCCCCGAGCTCGTGCCGTCGCTGCTCCCGGTGGGCGACGGTCTGCTGTGCGCGGTCAAGCGCTGAGCGGCCACCCGCGGTCCGAGCGCCCCCCATCACACCCCTGATACCACAGCGCCCCGGCACCGCCGAGTGCGGCGGTGCCGGGGCAACTGAAAGGGTATGGTCCTACGCGCGTCAGCCGACGACCTTCTTGAGGGCATCTCCGAGGGCGTCGGCCTCGTCAGGGGTCAGCTCGACGACGAGCCGACCGCCGCCTTCGAGCGGAACGCGCATGACGATGCCCCGCCCCTCCTTGGTCACCTCGAGCGGGCCATCGCCCGTCCGCGGCTTCATGGCCGCCATGCTCGTACCCCTTCCTGAAACCAGCTCATCGCCAAGCCGACGGCCCGGGAGGGCAGGCGCGGGCCCACCTGGGGACACGCGACACCGGCATCGAACACATTGCTTCCAGGCCATTATCCCGCATCTCATGACCCGATGACCAACATCGGTCGGCATCGCTTGGGCAACGCGCGCGAGCAAAACCACCCAATTCGGCGGTGTGACTGCGATACTGCGCCACCGCACGGTCCCGGGTGGGCGCTCGCCCATTGGTGATTCTTTGACGCAGGTCACACGTCCGGGCCCGGCCGTCGCGCGGGAACTCCGCCATGCTGTGCTGTGACGAGGGCGTACTGACCAGTACGTCGCCTGCCGAAGCGACACCGGAGGGGAACCGCCATGGCCGACACCGTGCTCTACGAGGTGCGCGACGGACTCGCGACGATCACGCTGAACCGCCCCGAGGCGATGAACGCGCTGAACATCGCGACGAAGGTCGCGCTGCGGGAGGCCGTGGAGGAGGCCGCCGGGGACGACGCGGTGCGGGCGGTGCTGCTGACGGCAGCCGGGGACCGGGCGTTCTGTGTGGGCCAGGACCTGAAGGAGCACATCGGGCTGCTGATCGAGGGCTCGGGGCAGGTCATGAGCACGGTCAAGGAGCACTACAACCCCGTGGTGCGGGCCCTCACGAGCATGGCGAAGCCCGTGGTGGCCGGGGTGAACGGGGTGGCGGCCGGTGCCGGACTGGGCTTCGCGCTCGCGGCGGACTACCGGGTGGTCGCGGACACGGCCTCCTTCAACACGTCCTTCGCCGGGGTGGCGCTCACGGCCGACTCCGGGGTGTCGTGGACCCTGCCGCGGGTGATCGGCCCCGGCCGCGCCGCCGATCTGCTGCTGTTCCCGCGCAGCATCAAGGCGCAGGAGGCGTACGACCTGGGCATCGCGAACCGGGTCGTTCCGGCGGCCTCGCTGCACACCGCCGCCGAGGAGGTGGCACGGATGCTGGCCGAGGGGCCCACCGTGGCGTACGCGGCGATCAAGGAGGCCGTCGCGTACGGGTTCACCCACTCGCTGGCCGAGACGCTGGAGAAGGAGGACGAACTCCAGACCCGGGCGGGGGCCTCGGAGGACCACCAGATCGCCGTGCGGGCGTTCGTGAACAAGCAGACCCCGGAGTACCTGGGCCGGTGACGCTTCGCCGGATGCGGCGGTCGGCGGTCGTGGGGTAGCCGGCGGTCCCGCCTACGCGGGCGCCGTCCTCGCGACGCAGGTCTCCAGGTGGTCGTTCACCAGGCCGCACGCCTGCATCAGGGCGTACGCCGTCGTGGGGCCGACGAAGCGGATGCCTCGTTTCTTCAGGGCCTTGGACAGGGCCGTGGACTCGGGGGTGACCGCCGGGACGTCCGCGAGGGTGGCGGGGGCCGGGCGCGTCGTCGGGTCCGGGGCGTGGGACCAGATCAGCTCGTCCAGCTCGCCGGGGGCCCAGGTCGACAGCTCGCGGGCGTTGGCGATCGTCGCCTCGATCTTGGCGCGGTTGCGGATGATGCCGGGGTCGGCGAGCAGTCGTTCCTGGTCGGCCTCGGTGAACAGGGCGACCGAGGCGATCTTGAAGTCGGCGAAGGCGGCGCGGAAGCCCTCGCGGCGGCGCAGGATGGTGATCCAGGAGAGGCCGGACTGGAAGGCTTCCAGGCAGAGCCGCTCGTACAGGGCGTCGTCGCCGTGGACCGGGCGGCCCCACTCCTCGTCGTGGTACGCGACGTAGTCCTCGGTGGACAGGGCCCAGGGGCAGCGCGGGGCGCCGTCGGCGCCGGGCAGGGCGGTGCCGTCGCTCATCGGGGCTCGCCCTCCTCCGGCTTGTGCAGCGAGGTCGTGGTCGCCGCGCGGGCGCCCGCGAGCGCGGACTCCAGGTCGGCGATCCGGGCGTCCCGCTCGGCGATCTCGGCGCTGAGGCGGCCGAGCACGTCGTCCACGTCCACCATGCGGTAGCCGCGGACGGCGACCGGGAAGCGGAGCGCCTCGACGTCCGCGCGGTTGACCGGGCGGTGCGCCGGCAGCGGGTCCTGGAGCCGCTCGCCCTCGGCCTCCGGCAGCACCGCGTGGTCGCCGCCGCCGACCACCGCGAGCGTCACCGCGGCGACCACGACGGCGAGCGCGACGACCAGGAACAAGAACATGAACATCGCTGGGTCCCCTCGAGTGTGTTCGGCTCCGATCGTGCCATGCGAGTCTGACAGTTAAGGTCGCAGGCGGTCGGGCAGGCCCGGCGATCGACGGCACGTACTGGGAGAGGTCACAGCGGATGCTCAGGCTGGGCAAGCGGGAATTCGGCCCGCACGAGCAGGTGATCATGGCGATCGTGAACCGGACGCCGGACTCCTTCTACGACCAGGGGGCCACCTTCCGTGACGAGCCGGCGCTCGCGCGCGTGGAGCAGGCGGTCGCCGACGGCGCGGCCATCATCGACATCGGCGGGGTGAAGGCCGGGCCCGGGGAGGAAGTGACCGCGGTGGAGGAGGCGCGGCGGACCGTGGGGTTCGTCGCGGAGGTGCGGCGGCGGTTCCCCGACGTGATCATCAGCGTCGACACCTGGCGGCACGAGGTCGGTGAGGCCGTGTGCGAGGCGGGGGCGGATCTGTTGAACGACGCGTGGGGCGGGGTCGATCCCCGGCTCGCGGAGGTCGCGGCGCGGTATCGGGTGGGGCTGGTGTGTACGCACGCGGGTGGGACCCAGCCGCGTACCCGGCCGCATCGGGTCGAGTACGACGACGTGATGGCCGACGTGCTGCGGGTGACCGTGGGGTTGGCGGAGCGGGCGGTGGCGCTGGGGGTGCCCCGGGAGTCCGTGCTGATCGATCCGGGGCACGACTTCGGGAAGAACACGCGGCACAGTCTGGAGGCGACTCGGCGGCTCGGGGAGATGGTCGCCACGGGGTGGCCGGTGCTGGTGTCGCTGTCCAACAAGGACTTCGTGGGGGAGACGTTGGACCGGCCGGTGAAGGAGCGGGTGGTGGGGACGTTGGCGACCACGGCTGTCTCGGCCTGGTTGGGGGCTCAGGTGTATCGGGTGCATGAGGTGGCTGAGACTCGGCAGGTGGTGGAGATGGTGGGGGCGATCGCGGGGTGGCGGGGGCCTGCCGTGGCCCGGCGGGGGCTTGCCTAGTTCTTTTCGCCCCCGCCGCCCCTACCCGTCCCGTCCTCAAGGGGCTGCGCCCCTTTGACCCCTCAGTCGCTGACTTCGGCTGCGGGTCCGGTGGGGGTTCTCGCGCAGTTCCCCGCGCCCCTTAAGGGCCTGCGGCCCATTAAGGGGCGCGGGACCCGGAGTTATCTGCCCGCTTCCTTCGAGACCAGCGCCACCGCCTCGTCGACGTCGTCCGTGACGTGGAAGAGGGTCAGGTCCTTGGCCGCTGCCTTGCCCTCGGCGATGAGGGTGTTGGTGAGCCAGTCGACCAGGCCGCTCCAGTAGGACTCGCCGAAGAGGACGATGGGGAAGCGGGTGACCTTCTGGGTCTGGACGAGGGTGAGGGCCTCGAAGAGTTCGTCGAGGGTGCCGAGGCCGCCGGGGAGGACCACGAAGCCCTGGGCGTACTTGACGAACATCATCTTCCGGACGAAGAAGTAGCGGAAGTTGAGGCCGATGTCGACGTAGGGGTTGAGGCCCTGTTCGAAGGGGAGCTCGATGCCGAGGCCGACAGAGGTGCCGCCCGCTTCGAGGGCGCCCTTGTTGGCCGCCTCCATCGCGCCCGGGCCGCCGCCGGTGATGACAGCGAAGCCGGCCTCCACCAGGCCGCGGCCGAGCCGGACACCCGCCTCGAACTCAGGTGAGTCGGCGGGAGTGCGAGCGGAGCCGAAGACACTGATCGCGGGCGGGAGTTCGGCGAGGGTGCCGAAACCCTCGATGAACTCCGACTGGATGCGCAGGACCCGCCAGGGATCCGTGTGGACCCAGTCGGAGGGGCCGCCGGCGTCCAGCAGCCGCTGGTCCGTCGTGCTCGCCTGGACCTGACCGCGTCTGCGCAGCACCGGCCCCAGCCGCCGCTCCTCGGGTGGCTGCTTCTTGCCCTCGGGGTTGCCGGTCGCCATGTCCGCTCCCTCCGCCGTGCTGGTGGTTCACCTCAGCGTAGATCCATACGGGTTACGGACGGGGGACGTCAGCGTGTCCGCCACGATCCGTCACCGGGGACAGCTCATGCCGTCAGCCAGGACCTCAGGCGCTCCTCGCCCGCCAGGATCTTCGCCGTCTCCACCCGCTCGTCGCGCCGGTGCGCCAAGTGCGGGTTGCCGGGGCCGTAGTTGACGGCCGGGACGCCGAGCGCGCTGAAGCGGGAGACGTCCGTCCAGCCGTACTTGGGCTGGGCGGTGCCGCCGACGGCCTCGATGAACGCCGCGGCCGCCGGGTGGGACAGACCGGGCAGCGCGCCGGGGCTGTGGTCGTCGACGGTGAAGTCCTCGACCCCGCAGTCGGCGAAGACCTCGCGGACGTGGGCGATGGCCTCCTTCTCGCTGCGGTCGGGCGCGTAGCGGAAGTTGACCGACACGACGCACGCGTCGGGGATGACGTTGCCGGCGACGCCGCCGGAGATGCCGACCGCGTTGAGGCCCTCGCGGTACTCCAGGCCGTCGATCAGCGGGTAGCGCGGCTCGTACGACGCCAGCCTGGCCAGGATCGGGGCGGCCGCGTGGATGGCGTTGGAGCCCATCCAGCCGCGGGCGGAGTGGGCGCGCTCGCCCTTGGTCGTCAGCAGGACCCGCAGGGTGCCCTGGCAGCCGCCCTCGACCTCGCCGTCGGTGGGCTCCAGGAGGACCGCGAAGTCGCCCTCCAGCCACTCGGGGTGGGCCTCGGAGATGTGCTTCAGGCCGTTCAGGTCCGCGGCGACCTCCTCGTTGTCGTAGAAGACGAAGGTCAGGTCGCGGTTGGGCGCCGGGACCGTGGCCGCGATGCGCAGCTGGACCGCGACGCCGGACTTCATGTCGCAGGTGCCGCAGCCCCACAGGACGCCGTCCTCGTCGAGGCGGGAGGGGACGTTGTCGGCGATGGGCACGGTGTCGATGTGGCCGGCCAGGATCACGCGCTCCGCGCGGCCCAGGTTCGTACGGGCGACGATGTTGTTGCCGTACCGGTCGACCGTGAGGTGCGGCAGGGCGCGCAGGGCGGTCTCGATCGCGTCCGCGAGGGGCTTCTCGGTGCCGCTCTCGGAGGGGAAGTCGACGAGCTGCGCGGTGAGCCGCGCGGCGTCCAGCGTGAGGTCAATCGGGGTCTCGGCCATGTCCCCGACCCTAACGCGCGGTCGGAGTCGGGCCGCGCGGCGAGTGGATCCGGTCACTTCCACACCCCTGTTCACATCACTCTTCACAACACCTGCACGGCGGCCATTACTCTCCAGTACCTTGGACCGCGTGTCGGAGCCGTACCCCTTCCCCCCAGGTCCCCGTCCCCGCCGTCGCGGCCGTCGCGTGCTGCAGTTCATGGCGGCCTTCGTCGTGCTCGCCGCGATCGGGGCGTATCTCACCGTGCAGTATCTGACCGGGGGGAACGGCACCCCGCGGTGTGTGGTCGTGTCCGCGGCCGGCGACGGGGCGTCGTACGAGTTCACGCCCGAGCAGGCCGCCAACGCGGCGACGATCTCGGCGGTCGGCACCTCGCGCGAGCTGCCCGAGCGGGCCGTGACGATCGCGCTGGCGACCGCGCTGCAGGAGTCGAGCCTGCGCAACATCGCGCACGGCGACCGGGACTCGCTCGGCCTCTTCCAGCAGCGGCCCTCGCAGGGCTGGGGCACCGAGCAGCAGATCCAGGACCCGGTGTACGCGGCCGGTGAGTTCTACGAGCACCTCGTCAAGGTCGAGGGCTACGAGCGGCTGCCGCTGACCGTGGCCGCCCAGCGCGTGCAGCGCAGTGGCTACCCGGAGGCGTACGCCAAGCACGAGCCCGACGCCACGCTGCTCGCCGCCGCGCTGACGGGGCGGTCGGCGGCCACGCTGACGTGCGAGGGGCGCCGGGACACGACCGGCACCGGCACCGCCTACACGGGCGGCCCGGAGGCCGTGCGCAGCGCGCTCGCCCGGGACTTCGGGGACGAGGCGTTCGAGTCGGCCGCGGCGGTGGTGAGCTCCGAGGGCGGCGCCTCCGCCGAGGCGAGTGCGGCGCCGAGTCCGAGCGTCTCCCCCGCCGCCGGGACCGTGACCATCCCGCTGACGGACATCGAGGACGGGGACCGGGCCCGGCAGCGCGGCTGGGAGCTGGCGCACTGGGCGGTGGCCAACTCCTCCCGGCTCGGTGTCGAGCGCGTCTCCTACGCGGGCCGTGAGTGGGTCGCGGAGGGCCGGGCCGGCGCGTGGCGCAAGGCGCCGGGCGTGGCGGGCGGTGCGGCGGGCGCCGCCACCGAGGTCCGAATCGTCACTGGACAGTAGGCTGCACGGCTCACCCGTGCGGGGTAGGCACGGCGCGTCGGGTGGACGGGGTGCGCGGGATTTCCCCTGCTCACCCCCGGTATGCGGAATCCGTTGGGAACACAGGGCCGTAAGGATTCAGCAGACGGTCACAGCGGGTGGCGTTTGTCCGACTGAATCCGTATTTGATGATGCGACGCATTGCCAACTCTTTACGTCGGGGCGCCGCAACCTCCGGGGACTGCGAGTCGGTAGTCACTGCGTCCGAGCCCGGAACGATCACATCCACTGGTCAACTCCCGGGCGCGGTCGGACACTTCACCGTCCTCTTCCGTCTAAGGAGCACCATGTCCCTCCCCCTGACCCGCCGGATCGCCCGTGCCGCGCTGCTGACCGCAGCGGGAGCGGCCTCCGTGGTCGGTGCGGCCGGCTCCGCGAGTGCGGCGCCCGAACTTCCGGCCACCCCGAACCTCGGCGGCCTGTCCGCCGTGGACGGGGCGAACGCGGGTAGCACCGTGGACGGCGCGACGCAGAACGTCACCGGGGTCGCGAGCGACGCCGGCACCAAGGCGTCCAAGCAGACCCTGCCGACCGTGAGCAAGACCGGCGGGAAGACCGTCAAGACGACGACGCCCGTCGCGCAGAAGGCCGCCGGAGAGGCCGCCGGGTCCGCCGGCACCGTTCTGGGTGACACCACCAAGACGGCGACGAAGGGTGGGCTCCCGACGGGGAAGCTGCCGGCCCAGAGCCCGCTCGGCTGACCTGCCGTACGTCGAAGGGGCCCGGGGAAACTCCCCGGGCCCCTTCGACGTCGTGTGCGCTACGCGTCGTGTGCGCTATGTCGTGTGCGCTACGCCAGGGACAGGCGTTCCACCGCTGCCGCCACGCGCTCGTCCGTCGCCGTGAAGGCCACGCGGATGTGGTGGTCGCCCGCGGTGCCGTAGAAGTCGCCGGGGGCCACGAGGATGCCCAGGTCGGCGAGGTGGGCGACGGTGGTCCAGCAGGACTCGCCCCGGGTGGCCCAGAGGTAGAGGCTGGCCTCGCTGTGTTCGATGCGGAAGCCGTGGGCGACGAGGGCGTCGCGGAGGGCCGTGCGGCGGGCCGCGTAGCGGGCGCGCTGCTCCTGGACGTGGGCGTCGTCCCCGAGGGCGGCCACGACGGCCGCCTGGGTGGGGGCCGAGGTCATCATCCCGCCGTGCTTGCGGATCTGCAGGAGCGGGCCGAGGACGTCCGGGTCGCCGGCGAGGAAGGCCGCGCGGTAACCCGCCAGGTTGGAGCGCTTGGAGAGGGAGTGGACGGCGACGATGCCCTCGTACGAACCGCCGTTGACGTCCGGGTGGAGGACCGAGACCGGATCGGCCTCCCAGCCCAGCTCCAGGTAGCACTCGTCGGAGAAGATCAGGATGCCGTGCGAGCGGGCCCACGCCACGATCCGGGTCAGCTCCGCCTTGGAGAGGACCCTGCCCGTGGGGTTGGACGGCGAGTTCAGCCAGAGGAGCTTCAGACCGGCCGGGTCCAGGGCCGTCGGGTCGTCGTAGACCTCGTGGTCCGCGCGGGCGAGCCGGGCGCCCACCTCGTAGGTCGGGTAGGCCAGGCGCGGGTACGCGACCCGGTCGCCGGGGCCGAGCCCCAACTGGGTGGGGAGCCAGGCCACCAGTTCCTTGGAGCCGACGATCGGCAGGACGTGGTGGTGGGTGACGTCCCGGGCGCCGAGACGACGCTCCAGCCAGCCCGTGATCGCGTCGCGCAGACCGACGGTGCCCCAGACGGTGGGGTAGCCGGGCGAGTCCGCCGCGGCGACCAGCGCTTTCTGGATCAGGTCGGGCACCGGGTCGACGGGGGTGCCGACGGAGAGGTCGACGATGCCACCGGGGTGCGCGGCGGCCGTCGCCTTGTACGGCTCCAGCTTGTCCCAGGGGAAGGTGGGGAGGCGGTCGCTGACTGCGGACACGGGAACTGGCTCACTTTCTCACTGGCGAACGCCTCGGTCCCGTACGGCGATCATGGTGATCGGGCCGTACGGGACCGGGGCGGCGCGGATGCGGGCCGCCGGGGCGTCACCCCGGGGCCTGCGGTGTCGCTCTCAGGCCTGCGGCGGGAGTGCGGCGACGAAGGGGTGGTCACGCTCGATCAGACCGAGCTTGCTGGCACCACCGGGCGAGCCGAGCTCGTCGAAGAACTCGACGTTCGCCTTGTAGTAGTCCTTCCACTCCTCCGGGGTGTCGTCCTCGTAGAAGATCGCCTCGACCGGGCACACCGGCTCGCAGGCACCGCAGTCGACGCATTCATCCGGGTGGATGTAGAGGGACCGCTGACCCTCGTAGATGCAGTCGACCGGGCACTCCTCGATGCACGCCTTGTCCTTGACGTCGACACAAGGCTGCGCGATGACGTAGGTCACGCTGTCGTTCCTCCTCGGTAGGGCGCTGGCGGGCCTCCTCAGGCTCCGCCGCCTGGCGCGCGGGAGCGCGGCGTCGTCGATGCCCGCACCTAGTATCTCCGTTCCGGGGCATGATCCGAACAGGAGGGGTGGACAGACCTGTGGAAATCTCTGCCGGTGGACGGCTCGAGATCCGTGTCTCTGCTGCTGACGTGGGCAAACGCGTGTCCGTGCGGTGCCTCGACGAGCCTACCGCCGGGGGTGGGAAATTCACTGACACGGTTGGTGTTCTCACATCATGGGACGGCGGTGTCCTGTCGATCACCCGCCGGAACGGGGAGCGGGTACGGATCGAGGAGTCGACGCTGGTCGCGGGGAAGGTGGTGCCCGCCGCCCCGGCCCGGCGGCGTGGGCCCGCCGCCTCGTACCGGGAGCTCGCGCGGGTCTCCGCGCGGGCCTGGCAGCCCGTCGAGAGCGAGCGGCTCGGCGAGTGGGAGCTGCGGGCCGCCTCCGGCTTCACCCGGCGCGCCAACTCGGTGCTGCCGATCGGGGACCCCGGAATGCCCCTGGACGACGCGCTCGCGGCCGTACGCGGCTGGTACGCGGCCCGGCGGCTGCCCGCCTACCTGCAGCTGGCCACGGGCGCCGAGGGCACTCAGGAGCTGCTGTGCGCGGAGGTGGCGGACCGCGGCTGGGTCCGTGAGGTGACCGCCGAGCTGTGGATCGGCGCGCTCGCGCCGGTCGCGGACCGGGAGTGGGCCGGGGTCGAGCTGTCGCGCACGGCGGACGAGGCGTGGCTCGGCCGCTACCAGCGCAAGGGGCTCGGCGAGGTCGCGCTGAAGGTGCTCGGGAGCGGGCCGTCGGTGTGGTTCGCGACCGTGCCGGGGGCGGAGGGCTCGGGGCCCGCCGCCATCGGGCGGTGCGTGGTGGACGGGCGATGGGCCGGTTTCGCGGCCGTCGAGGTCGATCCCGCCCAGCGGCGGCGGGGGCTCGCGACGACCGTGATGGCAGCGCTGGCCCGGCGGGCGCTGGACGAAGGGGCCTCGGCCGGGTGGCTCCAGGTGGAGACGGACAACGCCGGGGCGCGGGCGCTGTACGGGGGGATGGGGTTCGCGGCGCACCACGCGTACCACCACTATCGGGAGCCCGGGGGCGCCGGCCCCGGCGGTGACGCCGGTCCCGGTTCGGATGCCGGTGCCGGTTCCGTGTCGGGCCGGTCGTCGTGAGCGGGCATCACCCCGCCGTGCCGGCGCCGTTTCCCCCCGAGCCGGAGCGGGCGGCCGAGGTGCGGCGGCGGTTCGCGGAGGAGGCGCGGGCCGAGCGGCCCGACCTGGCCCTGCTGTGCCTGCTGGTGGGCGCGGCGGGCGACGGGACACTGGACGACGCGGGCGTCGACGCCGCCGAGATCGAGCTCGACCGGCTGGCCGGGCTGATGCCGTACCGGCCGGGCTCGCCGCGTGCGTGGGCTGTCGCGGCGGCCGAACTGCTCGGCGCGCGGTGCGGTTTCCGGGGGGCCGCCGGGGACTACCAGCGGCTGGAGTCGTCGCTGCTGCACCAGGTGCTCCTGCGGCGGCGGGGGTTGCCGATCCTGTTGTCCGTGGTGTGGATGGAGGTGGCCCGGCGGGCGGGGGCGCCCGTGTACGGGGTCGCGCTGCCGGGGCACTTCGTGGTCGGGTTCGGGCCCCGTGAGGAGCAGGTCCTCGCCGATCCGTTCGACGGGGGGCGGGTGCTGAGCGGGAGCGACGCGGAGCTGCTGGTGGCCGGGGCGACGGGGGCTCCGCTGGACCCCTCGGTGCTGAGTCCCGCCGATCCGCTCGACGTGGTGGTGCGGGTCCTCAACAACGTGCGGGCGTGGGCGGCGGCGCGGCCCGAGCGGACGGATGTGGCGTTGTGGGCGCTGGAGTTGTCGCTGGCGATGCCGTCGCATCCGGGGCGGTTGCGGTACGAGTGGGCGCGGCTTCTGGTGCAGCGGGGGGAGTTCGTGCGGGGTGCTGCCGCGTTGGAGGAGTACGCGGAGGTGGTGGCCGGGGTGGATGCCGGGGCCGCGGAGAAGATGCGGAGGCAGGCGGAGGCGGCTCGGGCTCGGCTGAACTGAGAGTGCGGCGGTTCGTGGGTGCCTGTTCGCCGTGCGGCGCCTGTTGTCCGGCGGGTGCGGGTGCGTCGTGGCTGGTGGCGCAGTTCCCCGCGCCCCTGGCGGTGGCTGCCCCTGGACTCGGTCACCAGCACAACCGTGCGCCCTACAGCCAGCCCTTCTCCCTCGCGGTCCGCACCGCCTCCGTTCTGTTTCTCACCGCCAGTTTGTGGATCGCCGTCGACAGGTAGTTGCGGACCGTGCCCTGGGAGAGGTGGAGGGTCTCGGCGAGTTCCGCGTTGGTCGAGCCGTCGGCCGCCGCGCGCAGGACCTCGCGTTCGCGGTCGGTCAGGGGGTTCGCGCCCTCCGCCAGGGCCGCTGCGGCGAGCGTCGGGTCGATGACCCGCTCGCCCGCGAGGACTCTGCGGACCGCGTCCGCGAGTTGGGCGGCGGGGGCGTCCTTGACCAGGAAGGCGTCAGCGCCGGCCTCCATGGCGCTGCGGAGGTAGCCGGGGCGGCCGAAGGTGGTGAGGACGACCAGCTTCACCGCCGGGAGCGCCCGGTGGACCTCGGCGGCCGCCTCGATGCCCGTCGCGCCCGGCATCTCGATGTCGAGGAGGGCCACGTCGACGGCGTGCGCGCGGGCGGCGGCCAGGACCTCGTCGCCGCGGGCGACCTGAGCCACGACCTCGATGTCGTCCTCCAGGCCGAGCAGGGCGGCCAATGCCTCGCGGACCATGGACTGGTCCTCGGCGAGCAGGACCTTGATCGTGCGGGTCATGCGCCGGATCCTACGTCCGGGTCGCCGGGCGTGGCGGGGGCCCGGGCCACCAGGCGGAAACCGTGGGGGGAGCGGCCCGCCTCCAGGGTTCCGCCCACCTTCGCCAGCCGCTCGGTCAGGCCCGCCAGACCGCTGCCCGTGCCCACGCCGGGGGTGCCGGCCGGAGCGCCCCTTCCGTCGTCGTCCACTGTCAGTTCGAGCACCGGTCCGTCGAGGGTGTGGCGGCGGACGAGGTCCACCGTGCAGCGGTGGGCGCCGCTGTGCCGTACGACGTTGGTGACGGACTCGCGCAGGGCCCAGGCGAGGGCGGACTCGCTCTCCTCGGGTATGTCGGTGAGGTCGGGGTCGGAGGGCAGTTCGGGGCTGATGCCGGCCGCGGTCAACGCGTCGCGGGCGCCCGCGAGTTCCGCGCCGAGGCGGGGGCGACGGTAGCCGGTGACGGCCTCGCGGACGTCGACCAGGGCCTGGCGGCTGACCTGTTCGATGTCGGCGACCTGCTGGGCGGCCCGGTCGGGGTGGTCGGGGAGCATCCGGCCCGCCAGCTCGCTCTTCAGCGTGATCAGGGAGAGCGAGTGGCCGAGGAGGTCGTGCAGGTCACGGGCGAGGCGCAGGCGCTCTTCGTTCGCGGCGAGCTGGGCGACCGTGGCCCTGGCCTCGCGCAGTTCCCGTGTCGTGCGGATGAGTTCGCGGATGCCGGTCATGGCGAAGCCGCCGAGGAGGGCAGGGAGGAGCAGGGAGGCGAGGTAGGCCTCGCCGCGCGGTACGGCGAGGGCGACGGTCGTGAGCAGGGCCGACACCACCGGGATCGTGAAGCGGGCGAGCCGCAGCGGGAGGGCCGCGCCAGAGGCGACCGAGACGTAGACGAAGAGGACGAGCCACTCCCGGCCGAGGGAGAGGGCGAGCACGACGGACTGGGTGGCGAGGACGGCGAGCGCGCCGAGGACCATGGGGGTGGTGTCGCGGCGGCCGGTGCGGAAGATCAGCACGAAGTACCAGGCGACGAAGGCCACCAGGCCGGTCCAGCCGAGGACGACGACGCCGTCGCTGTGGCCCCCGTGCAGCAGGTCGCTGACGGGGGCGCTCAGATAGGCGAGCCAGATCCCGGTCCAGAGGAACTTGATCGCTCTCTGTCTGCGGTTCTGCGGGCGCTGCCCGATGCCGACGCCGCTCACGCCTTCAGCGTGTCCTTCCGGTAGAGCCAGGCCGCGCCGCCCGCGAACAGGGCGAAGGAGACGGCCAGGATGACGAGGTCCCGGGTGTGCGGGGCCTGACTCTGCTCGATGGCCTGCCCCAGCGAGGCGTACGCGTGCGTGGGCACCCACTTGGCGATGTCCTGCAGCCACTGGGGGAACGTCGTCGTCGGCATCCACAGGCCGCCGAGCATCGACAGACCGAAGTAGGTGATCATCGTGATCGGGCGGACCGCGTCCCCGGAGGCGAGGTAGCCGATGGCCACGCCGAGCGCGGCGAAGACGAGGCTGCCGGCCCAGATCGCGCCGGTCAGGGCGAGCCACTGCCAGGCCTCCAGGCGTACATCCTTCACGACGGCGGCCACCACGAAGACGATCACGATGGCCGGCAGGCTGACCACGGCCGCGCTCGCGGTCTTCGCGAGGACGTAGCCGCGCCCCGGCAGCGTGGTGAGCCGCAGCTGCCGTACCCAGCCGCTCTCGCGTTCCTTGGCGATGCGTTCGCTGTTGCCCATCAGAACAGCCGTCAGGGCGCCGAAGGAGGCCATGGAGACCATCATGTAGGTCGGCAGGGTCAGACCGGTGTCGCCGAGTTCGTCGGTGGTGCTCGCGCTGCCCGCGATGAGCAGGAACAGCAGCGCGGGGTAGAGCACCGAGAAGAACATGGCCTTGCGGCTGCGCAGGGCGCGGACGAGTTCCAGCTTGATGAGGCTGTTCACTTCGACCTCGCCTCCTCGGCGGCGGTGATCGCGACGAAGGCCTGCTCCAGACCGAGGCCGGTGACCTCCAGGTTGCGGGGGTAGACACCGAGGCCGTAGAGGGCGTGGACGGTCGCGTCGGCGTCGGTGGACTGGATGCGGACGGTACGGCCGGACACGTCGAGCGTGGTCAGGAAGGGGAGGTCGCGCAGGGGTGGCTCGTCCAGCGGGCCGTCGGGCAGGTCGAAGGTGATGCGGCGGGCGCCCGCCCTGGCCTTGATCTCGGCCGCCGTGCCGTCGGCCAGCAGGCGGCCCCGGTGCAGGACGAGCACGCGGTCGGCGATGGCGTCGGCCTCTTCGAGGTAGTGGGTGGCGAAGAGGACGGTGCGGCCCCGGTCGGCCTGTTCGCGCATGGTGGCCCAGAAGGCCTGGCGGGCGGTGACGTCCATGCCGGTGGTGGGTTCGTCCAGGACGATCAGGTCGCTGTCGCCGGCCGTGGCGAGGGCGAAGCGGACCCGCTGGACCTGGCCGCCGGAGAGCTTGTGGACCTTGCGGTCGGCGATCTGGGTGACGCCGGCGCGGGCGAGGACCTCGGAGGCCGGGTACGGCCTGGGGTGCAGGGCGCAGGCGAGCCGGACCAGTTCGGCGACCGTGACCTCGTCCATCAGGCCGCCGCTCTGCAGCATGGCGCCCACGCGTCCGGCGGTGATCGCCTCGCGCGGGCCGGTGCCGAAGAGGTCGATCGTGCCGCTGTCGGGGTTCCTGAGGCCGAGCAGCAGGTCGAGGGTGGTGGACTTGCCGGCGCCGTTCGGGCCCAGCAGGGCCACGGTCTCCCCCGGGTGCAGGGCGAGCGTCAGGCCGTGCACGGCCCGGACGTCGCCGTATGCCTTCGTCACGTTGTCGAACGCCACCGCCGCGGGCCGGGTGGCGGCCTCGGTGGTCGTCGTCGTGGTCGTCGTCATGGGCACCATCGTGGGCGCGCGGGGGGTGCGGGCGGCAGTGTCGGGGGTCCTCACCCCGGGATGACAGAAGTCATACCCGCGACAGTGACGAGGGGGCACCCGGGATGTCCCGGGTGCCCCCTCGTCGTGTCGACGCGCTGCGCTCACCGGCGCTCGCCGGGTGCCGCTGCGCCCACCCGTGCCGCCCCAGCGGCACGACTGACCGCAGCCAGGAGCAGCGGCACGTTGCCGCTAGCTCGGGTCCGTCTCGATGACCGCCGTGCGGTCGGTCGTGCTCTTCAGGGCGAGGCGGAGGGCGCCGTAGACGTCCTGGACGGTGACGGGGGTCTTCTCGCCGTTGCCGCGGGTGATGAGAACGCCGTCGAAGGTGCCGCCGTAGAGCTCCTTGAGGGCCTTCTCGTCGTAGGAGTCGACGAGCTTGCCGTCGACGGCCTTCACCTTCAGGAACTTCCAGAGGGAGTTCTCCGGGCTCAACGGGATGCTGTGCGCGGCGTCGGTCTGGACGGTCACGGTGCCCGACATGGCCGGCTCGGCGAACTCCTTCATGAACCGGTCGACCTCGGCCTTGTCGACCGACGGCTCCTTGGTCGTCGTCGGCAGCTGCACCGTCGCGGCCTCGCCGGTCTCGACCTGGGTGCGGTACGCCTCCTCGACGGCGTCGGTGGACTCGTCGACCGCGATGCCCTTGCCCGCCTTGCCGTAGACGGCGACGGCCTTGCCCGCCTCGTACTTGACGGTGCCGTCGTTGGCCGAGCCGGAGCTGCCGGCGGCGCGCCGGAGGGCGGCGTGCAGCTTCTCCTCGTCGACGGGCATGACGGGCTCGACGACGCGCTCCTGGCCGAAGAGCGCGCCGATCACCGAGACGGGGTTGTAGTCGCTGACGGCGGCGGCGCTGACCGTGGCCTGCTTGTCGAACTGGAGGCCGGCCTGGTCGGGCTTGAGGGCGACGGTCTCGCCGTCGACCGAGAGCTTCAGCGCCTCGTTCGTGCTCTTGCCGAAGGCCGCGTCGAGCTTGTTGACGGCCTCGTCGCGGGTACCGCCGCCGATGTCGACGCCGAGCACGGTGGTGCCCTTGGGGACGTCGGAGTGGTTCATCAGCAGACCGGCGCCGTAGACACCGCCGCCGAGGACGATCACTCCGCCGACGAGCAGGCCGAGCTTGCTGCGGCCCTTCTTCTTGGCCGGCTTGGCGGACTTGGTGTTCTTCGCCGGGCCGGACTTCTGCTGCGGGCCGGGGTCGGGCAGCTTCGGCGGGGTGTGCTGCACCGCGCCGTCGGGGCCGCCCGCGCCGAACGGCGTGCCCTGGGTGCCGGGGGGCACGACCGGGATACCGCTGGTCAGGGTGTGTCCGGAGGGGTTGTCGACGAGGGCGCCGGAGCCGCCGTAGCCCGGGGTGCCCGGTTCGGGGGCGGGCCGCTGCGGGGTGAGGACCGCGGTGTCGTCGCTGATGCCGCCGCCGGGGCGGGCGTAGCCGCCGGAGGCGGCGGGCGCGGAGAAGTCGGCGTCGGGGCCGCCGAAGGGGTTGCCCTGGTAGCCGGGGCCACCGGGACCGCCCTGGCCGGGCGGCGGGCCGAGCGGGCTGTCGCCGGTGACGGGGCCGCCGGTGGGGCCCGCCGGACCGGAGCGGCCGTCCGGGCCGCCGGGGCGGCCGCCGTTGTCCGAGAAGTACGGCAGGTCGTCGCGCTCGGGCTTGGTGCCCGCCAGCGCGGCCGAGACGTCGAAGGAGCCGGTGCCGCCGCCGTGACCGGGCGCGACGGGCTGGCCGCCGGTGGCGCCGGGCAGGCCGGCACCGTTCGTGCCGCCGGGCCTGGAGCCCGCGCTCGCGCCGGGGCGCGGGCCGCCGAGCTGTGCACCGGGGCCGCCGGCCATCGGGCCGGGGCCGCCCGCACCGCCGGGCCGGGCACCCGTGGCGGGTCCGCCGACCGCGCCGGTACCGGGCGTACCGGTACCGGGGCCGCCGATCGGGCCGGTGGGGAACCCGGCGCCGTTGCTGCCGCCGGTGCTCGTGCCCTTGGCGGGGGTGGCGCCCTTGCGGGGCGCGAACCAGTCGCTGGCCGGCTTGTCGTCGGCGGGCGCGGCCGGCTCCGGCGCGGGCGCCGGGGTGTCCGTGAACACGGGCATGGCCGTGGTGCCGGTGGTCTCCGACACGGACCCGGGTCCGGTGTCGTCCGCGGCGCCGTCACCGTCGCCGACCGGCTTGCGGACGACGACCGGCGGGATCGGACGCGAGCCGGGGATGTTGATCCGGACGCGCGTCGTCAGCGTGGTCTCGGTCTTGGGTCCGTCCGGTCGCTCGCCCGCGCCCGACCGGGCCGCGTCGGCGCCGGCCTCGGTGGCCATGGGCGTGCCGTACGGCGGTGTCCCCGACGGGTACGCGGTGCTGCCGCGCCCATTGGCCCCGGAGGACGAAGTGTCAGTTTCACGACTCAAGGCAGGTTCTCCCGGTTTGCTCCGCCGCCCGTCACGACCTCAACTCAGCGGGCAGCTCGGCGGCGCGCACCACCATACTGGCCACTTCCGGCGCGTATCCCACGACCGCGTGGGAAACCCACACGGGACCCGCACCTGCCCGCTGCGGCGAAGTGGTACGTCACTTCCCAAGTCGGGCGTCGGACCCGGTCGGTTGCCGCCCCCGCCCAAGGGTGGCGCACATCACAGCCACAGCCATGCCACCGAGCAGGAAAAGGTACGAGCCCGCCCCCGCGCCGAACAGGAAGTCCCCCTCCGGCCGGGTGGACGTCAGCAGGACGACGGAGATCATCCAGCCGGCGGCCGGCGCAACGGCCCCGGCCCGGCCGCTTGTCGCCCGGGCGCCGCCCAGGAACAGCCCGGCCGCGCCGAGCAGCGCGAGCAGCAACCCCCCGGGGAACCAGGCCGCTTGGAGCAGCCCGCCGGCCACCCCGACCACGGCTCCCAGTACGAGGAGTCCCAGGTGTGCGGCGGCCCGCCCCAGCGGGGGGAACGTCAACGGCTGTGCGAGCGCGGGGCCTTGCCCGCTCGTCGGCCGGGTCTTCGCGGTCATCGCCGGCCCACCTCTCGGCGGCCGTGCGCGCGCACCACTCGTGTGTCATACCCATGCGTACGCATCACAGGGCCGTTCCGTTCTGCTGTTCCCCGAAAGTCTGCGCTTTCTCGGGAGTCTGTCGTTGCCCTGAAGTCTGCCGTTCCCCGGAAGAGATGCCGGGAGAGATGCCGGGGATCCCCTCGAACAAGTCGCCCTCCCGGCTCCCGCCTTCGCGTCTGCCCCGGACCAACTCGTAGTACTCGGTGGTCAGGAGCGGCTGGGCCAGCCGGTTGGAGAGGACGAAGTACGGCTCGACGACCTCGATCTGGGTGGCGTGCGCGCGCATCGCGGTGGCCTTCGCTGCCGCGAAGGCGGTGCCGTCGATCTCGGTGGTGACGATGTGGTCGTCCACCACTCCGGGCACATCGGTCACGCTCGCGGCCCGTTCGAACGGCAGCCGTCCGGGTTCGGCGAGATCGCGGCGGAGCCGGCCGAAGCCCTCCAGGAGCACCCCGCGCGGGACCCGGTTCCAGTAGACCTTGGCGATCTCCCAGGGCTCGCCCAGATCGGGGCGGAAGCCGGGGTCGGCGGTCAGGTCGGCGGCGCGCATGGCGACACGGTGGGCCTGGATGTGGTCGGGGTGGCCGTAGCCGCCGTTGGGGTCGTAGGTGACGAGGACCTGGGGGCGTACCTCGCGGATCACCTGGACCAGGTGGGCCGCGGCCTCGTCGACGTCGGCGGACCAGAAGGCGCCGGGCCGGTCGTTCTGTTCGACGCCCATCATCCCGGAGTCGCGGTAGCGGCCGGGGCCGCCGAGGAAGCGGTGGTCGGTGACGCCGAGCTTCTTCATGGCCTCGGCCAGCTCGTCCACGCGGTGCGGGCCGAGCTTGTCGTCGCGGTCGGGCGCGAGGTGGGCGAGGCCGGGCGGGATGACCTCCCCCTCCTCGCCGAGGGTGCAGGTCACCAGCGTCACCCGCGCTCCCTCGGCCGCGTACCTGGCCATGGTCGCGCCGTTGTTGATCGACTCGTCGTCCGGGTGCGCGTGCACCAGGAGCAGTCGGCGGGTGGACAGATCCGTCATGGGGCCACCCTACGAGGCCCCGGTGCGCGCCCGTGCCGGGCGCGGTCATTCACAGGGACGGTCGGCCGCGGGGGTCGCGGGCCCGGTGGGACGGGTCCTGGGAGAGGCCCCCGGCGGCCGGAGGTGTCAGAACTTGATACTGCCGATCATGCCCGCGATGTTGGTCGTCAGCTCGCTGATCGTCGGCGCGATGGTCGAGGAGGCGAGATAGAACCCGAGCAGGATGCAGATGATCGCGTGTGGTGCCTTCAGCCCTGACTTCTTGATCAGGATGAAGACGATGATCGCCAGCAGCACCACCGCCGAAATCGAGAGTGCCACGGCGGCTCACCTCCAAAAGTTCCCTGGGACCTGGGGAGCGAAGCAGTTGTCGATGGCTGACGGCGGGGCCGTCGTCAACCGGTGACGTGGGTGACGCAGTTGTAAATCCATACAGCGGCCAGCAGGTTCATACCCACCCAGCGGTAGTGATCATAACTATCCATACGCGCGCATCGGTCGGCGCACGGCCGCACAAGGGGGCGCATGGCCAATATGGTCGGACCCATGACGACCCAGCCCGAGTCCTTCCCTCGCCGACACGCCCGGACCCAACGTTTCTCCCTCGGCGCGCCGAGGGCTTTCTCCGTCGCGCCGGACGGTTCCCGCGTGGCGTTTCTGCGGTCCTCGTCCGGCACCGACCGGGCCAACAAGCTGTGGGTGATGGACCTCCCGGACGGTGGGGAGCGCGTGGCGGCCGACCCGGGCGTGCTGCTCGCCGGCTCCTCGGAGGAGTTGTCTGCCGAGGAGCGCGCGCGCCGTGAGCGCCTGCGTGAGGGCGGCGCCGGGATTGTCGGCTACGCCACCGACGCGGCCGTGGAGTTGGCCTCTTTCGCCTTGTCAGGGCGGCTTTTCGTGGCCGAGCTGCGGGCCGGGACGGCACGTGAACTGGACGTTCCCGGGCCGGTGATCGACCCCCGCCCCTCGCCCGACGGCCGCCGCGTCGCGTATGTCGCCCGGGGCGCGCTGCGGGTGGTCGGGGTGGAGGGCGGTGCGGACCTGGTGCTCGCCGAGGAGGAGGCGGACAACGTCACCCTCGGTCTGGCGGAGTTCATCGCGGCCGAGGAGATGGGCCGTTCACGTGGTTTCTGGTGGTCGCCGGAGTCGGACCGCCTGCTGGTGGCGCGTGTGGACGACACGCCGGTGCGCCGCTGGTGGATCTCGGACCCGGCGCAGCCGGAAAGGGACCCGCGGCAGGTGGCGTACCCGGTGGCCGGGAGCGCCAACGCGGAGGTGCGGCTCTTCGTGATCGACCTCGCCGGGGCGCGCACGGAGGTCGTGTGGGACCGGGCCCGTTACCCGTATCTGGCGCATGTGCACTGGTCAGCGGCGGGTGCGCCGCTGATCCTGGTGCAGGCGCGGGACCAGCGCAGCCAGTTGTTCCTGGCCGTGGACCCGGACTCGGGGGCGACCCGGATGGTGCATGCCGACGAAGATCCACATTGGCTTGATCTTTTCCCTGGGGTGCCCGCGTGGAGTCCGTCGGGCCGGCTCGTGCGTGTCGCGGACGAGGGCGGCGCGCGGGTGCTGGCGGTCGGCGAACGGCCTTTGACGGGGCCGCAGTTGCACGTCCGCGCGGTGCTCGACGTCGCGGACGCCGATGTGCTGGTCTCGGCCTCCGCCGGTGAGGCGGCGGCCGACCCGGAGATCGGGGAGATCCACGTCTACCGCGTGAACGAGCTGGGCGTGGAGCGCGTCTCCCAGGAACCCGGCGTGCACTCGGCGGTGCGCGCCGGGGGCGTGACCGTACTCGTCTCGGCCGTTCCGGGGCAGGCCGGCGCCCGTGTTCAGGTGCTGCGCGACGGCAAGCAGGTGGCGATCGTGGCGTCTCATGCGGAAGATCCCGGTATGTCACCGCGCGTGCGGTTTACACAGGGGGGCGCACGCCGCGTACCGTGCGCCCTGCTTATGCCGAGCGACTACGACGGGGTCACGCCCCTGCCGGTCCTCATGGACCCCTACGGCGGTCCGCACGGCCCCCGGGTGCTCGCCGCGCACAACGCGCACCTCACCTCGCAGTGGTTCGCCGACCAGGGTTTCGCGGTGGTGGTCGCCGACGGGCGCGGCACCCCCGGCCGCTCCCCCGCCTGGGAGAAGGAGATCGACGGGGACTTCACGCTCTCCCTGGACGACCAGGTGGAGGCGCTGCACGACCTGGCGACGACGCATCCGCTGGACCTGTCCCGGGTGGCGATCCGCGGCTGGTCGTACGGCGGCTGGCTGGCGGCCCTCGCGGTGCTGCGTCGCCCGGACGTCTTCCACGCCGGCATCGCGGGTGCCCCGGTCACCGACTGGCGGCTGTACGACACCCACTACACCGAGCGCTATCTCGGCGATCCGGCGAAGAACACGGCGACCTACGCGAAGAGTTCACTGATCACGGACGAAGGGCTGTCCTCGCCCGCCGAGCCGCACCGCCCGCTGATGATCGTGCACGGCACCGCCGACGACAACGTGGTCTTCGCGCACGCGCTGCGCCTGTCCTCCGCGCTGCTCGCGGCCGGCCGACCCCACGAGGTGCTGCCGCTCTCCGGCGTCACCCACATCACCCCGCAGGAACAGGTCGCGGAGAACCTGCTGCTGCTCCAGGTCGACTTCCTGAAGCGTTCGCTCGGCCTGGTCTAGCGGAAGCGGGTACGGCAACGGGCCGGGGCTACATGGCGAGCCCCGGCCCGTTTACGGCACCCGCACGGCCGTACGCGTTGTAGATTCGCGCGTCCGTATATCGGAACCGCGTCAGCCAAGTTGCCTGCGTGTTAACACATTTGGTGCCGATTTGTAGGCCTATTCCGCCTCATCCACATGATCGTCCATGGATTTTTCCACCGGCCCCTCCGCCGGCTCCTCAGGCGGCACCACCTGTTTCTCCTCCGCGAAATGGCAGGCCGAGTCATGGGCGGCCGGACCGGTGGTGAGCCGGAACTCCGCGGGGACCGCCAGCAGCGGCACCTCCAGCGCACAGCGCTCCTGAGCCTTCCAGCACCGCGTGCGGAAGCGGCACCCGGACGGGATGTTCGTCGGGGAGGGCACGTCGCCGAAGAGGATGATCCGCTCCCGGTGCTCGCGCGCCTCGGGGTCCGGGACGGGCACGGCGGACAGCAGCGCCTGGGTGTAGGGGTGCGTCGGGTGGTCGTAGATCTCCGCGTCGCGGCCGATCTCCACGATCCGCCCCAGGTACATCACACCGACCCGGTCGGAGATGTGCCGCACGATGGACAGGTCGTGGGCGATGAAGACGTACGACAGCCCGAACTCGCCCTGGAGGCGGTCCAACAGGTTGATCACCTGGGCCTGGACGGAGACGTCCAGGGCGGAGACGGGTTCGTCGGCGACGATGATCTCGGGGCGGAGCGCCAACCCCCGGGCGATACCGATGCGTTGGCGCTGGCCGCCGGAGAACTGGTGCGGATAGCGGTTGATGTACTCGGGGTTGAGGCCGACCACGTCGAGGAGTTCCTGCACCCGGCGCCTGCGGTCCCCCTTGGGCGCGACCTCGGGGTGGATGTCGTACGGCTCCCCGATGATGTCGCCCACGGTCATCCGGGGGTTGAGGGAGGTGTACGGGTCCTGGAAGACCATCTGGATGTTGCGGCGGACGGTCTTGAGCGCCCGGCCGGAGAGCTTGGTGATGTCCTCGCCCTTGTAGCGGATGGATCCGGCGGTCGGCCGTTCCAGGTGGACCAGCATCTTGGCGACCGTGGACTTGCCGCAGCCGGACTCGCCGACGATGCCGAGGGTCTCGCCCCGGCCGAGGGCGAAGTCGACGCCGTCGACCGCCTTCACGGCGCCCACCTGCTTCTTGAAGAGGATGCCCTCGGTGAGCGGGTAGTGCTTGACCAGGCCGCTGACCTCCAGGATCGGCTCAGCCGGTACGACGGTCGTGGCTGTCGTGGATGTCGCGGTCATCGAGGCACTCCCTCCAGAAGTGGCAGGCGCTCAGCCGGATCCCGTCCGCCGGCTCCACGTCGTACAGCGGGGGTACGTCGGTCCGGCACACGTCGCGGGCCATCGGGCAGCGGGGGTTGAAGGCGCAGCCGGGCGGGATGTTCATCAGGTTGGGCGGCAGCCCCTTGATCGCGTAGAGCTCCTGGCCCTTCTGGTCCAGGCGCGGGATCGAGTCGAGCAGGCCGCGGGTGTACGGGTGGGCCGGGGCCTTGTAGATGTCGTGGACGGGCGCGGACTCCACGATCCGGCCCGCGTACATCACGGCGATGCGGTCGGCGACGTCCGCGACGACGCCGAGGTCGTGGGTGATGAGGACGAGGCCCATGCGCAGTTCCCGCTGGAGTTCGGCGAGGAGGTCCATGACCTGGGCCTGGACGGTGACGTCCAGCGCGGTCGTCGGTTCGTCGGCGATGATCAGCGCGGGTTCGAGGGCCAACGCCATGGCGATCATGATGCGCTGGCGCATACCGCCGGAGAACTGGTGCGGGTAGTCCCGCACGCGCTCCTTGGCGGCCGGGATGCGGACCCGGTCCATCAGCTCGACGGCCCTGGCGCGGGCGTCCTTCTTCGACATGCCCCGGTGCACGACGAACATCTCGCCGAGCTGGTCGCCGACGGACAGGACCGGGTTGAGGGACGACAGCGCGTCCTGGAAGATCATCGCCATCTCGGCACCGCGGATCTTCCGTCTCTGATCCTCCTTGAGCTTCAGCAGGTCCTGGCCCTTGAAGAGGATCTCGCCGCCGGTGATCCTGCCGGGCGGCATGTCGAGGATGCCCATGATCGCCTGCGCGGTGACCGACTTCCCGGAGCCGGACTCCCCCAGCACGGCCAGCGTCTGCCCCTCGTCCACCCCGTAGTCGACCCCGTTGACGGCCTTGGCGACCCCGTCCCGGGTGCGGAACTCCACGTGCAGATCACGCACTTCGAGCAACATGACGCCGCCTCACCTCAGCTTCGGGTCGAGGGCGTCACGGACCGCGTCACCCAGCATGATGAAGGCCAGGACGGTGATCGCCAGGGCTCCGGAGGGCCACAGCAGGGCGTGGGGGGCGTTGCGGATGTACGGGGAGGCGGCGGAGATGTCGATGCCCCAGGAGACGCTGGGCGGTTTCAGGCCGACGCCGAGGTAGGACAGGGTCGCCTCCAGAGCGATGTAGGTGCCGAGGGCGATGGTGGCCACGACGATGACCGGGGCGACGGCGTTGGGCGCGATGTGGCGCAGCAGCATGCGGGAGTTGGAGGCGCCGAGGGCGCGGGCGGCCTGCACGTAGTCGTTCTGTTTGGCGGTGATGACCGAGCCCCGGGCGATGCGGGAGATCTGCGGCCAGCCCAGCAGCACCATGAACCCGATCACGGGCCAGATGGAGTTGTTGGTGACCACCGAGAGCAGCACCAGACCGCCGAGCACCACCGGGATCGCGAAGAAGACGTCGGTGATCCGGGACAGGATCGAGTCCGGGAGCCCGCCGAAGAACCCGGCGAGCCCGCCCAGCACCGACCCGAGGATCGCGACGCCGAGCGTGGCGCAGACGCCGACGGCGATGGAGATCCGCGCCCCGTAGACGGTACGGGTGTAGACGTCGCAGCCCTGCCCGTCGTACCCGAACGGGTGGCCGGGCTGCGCGCCCTCCTGGGCCTTGGCGAGGTCGCACGTGAGGGGGTTGCCGGAGGCGATCAGCGACGGCCACAGGGAGATGACGACCAGGAAGAGGATCACCAGGGCCGAGATGATGAAGACGGGGTTGCGCCGCAGGTCGCGCCAGGCGTCGGACCAGAGGCTGCGGGCCTTGTCGGCCGGGCCGCCCGCGTCGGCGTTGCCGAGCCCCTTCTCCAAGGTCTCCCCCTCGGTGGTGGCCAGGTCCATCGTGCCGTCCAGCCCCGTCGCGGCGATCGCCCCGTCCTCGGCGGCGCGCTGGCCGCCCGAGACGTGCGGCTCCTCGGGTGGCGGCTCAGGCATAGCGGATCCTCGGGTCGAGTACGGCGTAGAGGAGGTCGACGAGCAGGTTGGCGACGAGGAACACCAGCACGAGGACGGTCACGAAGCCGACGACGGTCTGGGTGTTCTGGCGGAGGATGCCCTGGTAGAGCTGGTAGCCGACGCCGTGGATGTTGAAGATCCGCTCGGTGACGATGGCGCCGCCCATCAGCGCGCCGATGTCGGTGCCGATGAAGGTGACCACGGGGATCAGGGAGTTCCGCAGCAGGTGCTTGCGGATCACGCGGTGCCGGGGCAGCCCCTTGGCGACGGCGGTGCGGACGTAGTCGGCGCGGGTGTTCTCGGCGATGGACGTCCGGGTCAGGCGGGTGACGTAGGCGAGGGAGACGGAGGCGAGGACGAGCCCGGGGACGATCAGCTCGTCGAAGGGCGCCTCGGAGGAGACGGACGGCCGGATCCAGCCCCACTCCACGCCCAGCAGCAGCTGCAGCAGCAGCCCGGTGACGAAGGTGGGGACGGAGATGACGACCAGGGTGACCACCAGCGCCCCGGTGTCGACGGGCCGGCCGCGCCGCAGGCCCGTGACGACACCGAGGGTGATGCCGATGACGATCTCGAACAGGATCGCGACGATCGTCAGCCGGATGGTGACGGGGAAGGCGGAGGCCATCAGCTCGGTGACCTCCTGCCCGTTGAACGCGGTGCCGAAGTCGCCGGTGAAGACGTTGCCCATGTAGGTCAGGTACTGCTGCCCCACGGGCTTGTCGAGGCCGAACTCCCGTCTGAGCTGGGCGGCCGTCGCCGGATCGCACTCCCGGTCGCCGCAGAGGCCCGCGATGGGGTCGCCCATCACGTTCACCATCAGGAAGATCAGGAGGGTGGCGCCCACGAAGACCGGGATCATCTGGAGCAGGCGCCGGGCGACGTACCGTCCCATGGAAGGTCAGCCGACCTTGATCTGGTCGTACACCGGCACGCTGAACGGGTTCAGGGCGACGTCGGAGAGCCGCTCCGAGTAGCCGGCGCTGCCGTTCTGGTACCAGAGCGGGATCGCGGCCATGTTGTCCCGGACGACCTCCTCGGCCTGCTGGAACGTCTGCACGGCCTTCGCGGTGTCGGACTCGGCGTTGGCCTGGTCGACGAGCTTGTCGAATTCGGCGTTGGACCACTTGCCGTCGTTGGAGGAGGCGTTGGTGTAGTACAGCGGCTGCAGGAAGTTCTGGATGAGCGGGTAGTCCATCTGCCAGCCGGCGCGGAACGGGCCGCTCATCTTCCGGTCGGTGATCTGGTTGCGGAAGTCGGCGAAGGTGCCGACCGGGTTGCCGACGCACGCCTTGTCGTTGTCGAGGGCGTTGTTGATGGAGTTGCAGACGGCGTCGACCCACTGCTTGTGGGAGCCGGTGTCCGCGTTGTACGTGATCTTGACCTGGCCGCCGGGGAGGCCGCCGCCCTCCTGGATCAGCTTCTTGGCCGCGTCCGCGTCGTACTCGCAGGCGTCACCGCACAGGCCCTCCTTGAAGCCGCCCTCCTCGCCGAGGACGGGGGAGGTCCAGTCGGTGGCGGGGGTGCGGGTCTTCTGGAAGATGGTGTCGGTGATCTGATCGCGGTCGATGGCCCGCGAGAGCCCTTCACGGACCTTGTCCGAGCCCTCCTTGTTCCAGTTCTCGTCGTAGAACGGGAAGGCCAGGGTCTGGATGATGCCGGCGGGGGTGTTGATGTACCGGTCGCCGAGGTCGGCCTGGACGTTCTTCAGCTGGGCGGCGGGGACGTCGTCGACGAGGTCGAGGTTGCCGGCCATCAGGTCGGTGTAGGCGGTGTTGTTGTCGGTGTAGACCTTCAGGTCCACGCCGCCGTTCTGCGCCTTGTCCTCGCCGGGGTAGTCGTCCCACTTCCGCACGGACAGCTGGGAGCCCTTGGTGTAGGAGTCGACGGCGTACGGGCCGTTGCCGACGGGCTTGGCCAGCCAGGCGTCGTGGTCGGTGAAGAAGGACTGCGGCAGCGGGGCGAAGGCGTTGTAGCCGAGGGTGTCGGGGAAGGTCGAGAACTTCTGGGTGAGCTTGACGGTGAAGGTGTTCTCGCCGGTGACCTTCAGCCCGGAGAGCGTGTCGGCGGTCTGCTTGCTGCCGTCGTCGGGGTGCGTCTTGTCGTAGCCCTCGATGTACTCGAAGAAGTACGCGTTCTTCTGGTTGTTCTTCAGGCTCGCCCCGTAGTTCCAGGCGTCCACGAAGGACTTGGCGGTGACCTTCTCGCCGTTCTGGAAGGTCCAGCCGTCCTTGACGGTGATGGTGAAGTTCTGCGAGTCGGTCGTCTCGATCTTTTCGGCGAGCATGTCCTTCGCCTCGCCGGTCTTGGCGTCGTACCGCTTCAGCCCGCGGAAGATCATGTCCAGCACCTTGCCGCCCTGCACCTCGTTGGTGTTGGTCGGCTCCAGCGGGTTCTGCGGGTCGCCCCAGGATGAGCTGAGCACGGCCCCGGTGTCACCGCTGCCACTGCCGCCGCCATCGTCGTCCCCGCCTCCGCAGGCGGTCGCGGTGAGAGCCACCGCCACCGCGCCGGCGATCCATCGGGCGTGCGTGGCTCCACGCATGGGTGCCTCCTCGTGCTGCGTGCGTGATCTCCTTGTTACCGGACAATATCGACGCGTTTCGCCTATACCGCACATTTGGGGGGCCGTATGGGGTGCGTTGTCGGGTGCGGCTCCGGTGGGGCTTCTCGCGCAGTTCCCCGCACCCCTGAAAAGCCGGGGCTGCGCCCCATGCGTTGCGACAGCGCCAGCCGGGCTCGCTCAAACCAGTGCGGCTCACCCACCACGCCGTACGGCGCGGCCAGCAGCGACTATGGGTTCAGCACGGATCCACAGCTCAGCCGGTCGACCTTCACCGACCTCTCTGCCGTGCCCAACGCGTCGCCGTCGATCGCCACAGTGATAACTGTCCGCCGTCGCCATGAGGCGCGGCTGAACAAGAAAAGGTTCAGGCTGCGGATGACCTAGCGCACGCCCTCACATCAGGATCGGGATTCCGGCATGGCGACACCGAGTCAACGCTAGGGTAATCGCGTGACTACGGAAAGCGCACAGCGGAAGCGGCAGTTTGGGCATCGAGCCCGACTGTCGCTGACACCTGCGCAGATCCGGCTCATGGACAACCAGGCGCACGCCGCCCGCACCCTGTGGAACTGTTTGCACGACTGGTGGGCGATGCTCCCCAAGGACAAGCGTGCCCTAGCCGCGGCCGACCAGGCGATCCGCCAAGCCCGCAAGGACATCGAATGGCTCGGCGCACTCCCCGCCCAGGCCGCGCAGGCCGTACTGAAGACGTATTTTCAGGCCTGGCGGAACTGTTGGGACGGCCGCGCCGAGGCGCCCACTTTCAAGGCGCGGCTGCGTACGGTGATGTCGGTGGACATCCCGCAGGGCCGGGACCTGAATATCATCCGCGTACACCGCCGGTGGGGCATGGTCAACATCCCCATGATCGGCCGAGTCCGCTTCCGCTGGACGAAGGACCTGCCGGTCGGCAAGCGGGCCAACAGCGAGAACCGGATCACCGGTGCGCGGCTGGTCAAAGACGCACTCGGCTGGCACATCGCCTTCCGCGTCCAGACCCTGGAATCCGCCCCCCAGCCCCATCAGGGTCCGGAGGTCGGGATCGACGTCGGGGTGCACCTGCCCCTCGCCCTGTCCGACGGCAACCACCAGGACCACACCCGCCCGGCCGGCCCGCCCTACGGGCAGGCCGGCCGGGATAAGTGGCTGAACCCCTCGGAGAAGGTCAAGCTGTTGGGCCTGGAACGACGCGCCGCCCAGCGTAAACAGCACCGAGGGCGCGAAGAGAAGATCTCACGCCGCCTGCAACACACCTACGACCAGATCAAACAGCTCCGCGCAAAAGCCACGCGCCGTGCCGTTGACTGGCAGCACAAGACCACCACCAACATTGCCAAGCAGTACGGCACCGTCGTGGTCGAACAACTCAACATCAAGAACATGGTCAAGTCCGCCAGGGGCACCATCGAGAAACCCGGCAGGAACGTCGCCCATAAGTCCGGCCTGAACCGCTCCATCAGCCAGGAGGCATGGGGCCGCACCATAGCGATGCTGACGTACAAGACCGCCCACCACGGCGGCACCCTGCACAAAGTTCCCGCCCCCGGCACTTCCCAGCGCTGCTCCGCCTGTGGGTTCACAACACCTGGCAACCGGGAGGACCGGGCCACGTTCGCGTGCAAGAACCCCAACTGCGGCTGGTCCGGCAACGCCGATTGGAACGCAGCCCGAAACGTCTTGCACTTGTACCGGACGGGCCACGCGCTCATCCCGGCTGCCGGGAGGGCAGTCGTCAGGCGTCCCCGTGGCGTCAAGCCCACCACCGCAAGGTAGGCAGGAATCTCCCTCGTACGCGAAGGAGAGCACTTCAACAGAGCGACATCACGTACAGAGTACAGAGAGACCGAAGTACAGCGGGCAGAACGTGTCCTGCCTGTGCGGTCTTCTTCCTCCAGGCCGATTGAAGCGATATACGCGGGTCGGTCCATGGCACGGCCAGGGTTGGGTACGGGGGAGCGGCGCGATCCCGGTCAACGGTCAGCCCAACTCCCCCGCTCCACGCAGAATTCGTTGCTCTCCGGTCGGCCATCAGCACCCACACGCCGCCGTCGGGCCAGGTGTGGTCGGCGATCACCCGGCCGCCGATCGCGACCGCCCGCTCGACCTCCTCGACACGGGTGCGGCCCTGGGGCTTGGGGGGGGGCGAAGTGGGCCCGACTCTTGAGCGCCTTGGCCTCGGGCCCCGAACGAACAGCAGCCTCTGCCCACCGTCCAGGTCCGCGATCAGCGCCTCCGGATCACCAGGCTTGTCGTCATCGGCCGAGGGCCTCCCAAGCAGCTCGCAACCCAGGATGCCGCCACCGGCCCTGGGTGCACCACTGAGTTCGCCCTTGGCCCCGTTTCACAATGCTCAATTAAACCTCAAGAACCTGTGTATGCGGTTGCAGGCCACAATGAATCGTGGGACGGTCGTCGAGCATTGAAGGCCAATCACCTTCCGCATGCAGGGGGAATACAGCGCATGAACAAGGAAGCATGTTCCAAGTGCCCTTGTAGACGAGTGCGCTTGATTAAGAAGCTGGAGAGATGAAATATGCGTATCACCAAGAAGAGTAGCCTCACGGGGGTTGTCGCGCTGATGACGGCGGCCTCGGCGCTCGTTATCGCCGTACCGGGAACGGCTCAGGCGGCGGCTTGGTCCACCAGCTGCGACAAGTGGGCTGCCGACAACGACGCCGGTGCCAACGACATGGTCGCCACCGTCTGGCGGACGAGCGACGCCACCAAGGGCGCCCGCGCTTCCTTCAAGGGCAACGGAGAGACGCTGTCCGCACGTAACTGGTCGGGGGCCTCGATGACCGTCAGGGTCGAATGGGCGAACGGCTCGCAGCTAGAGGGGATTCGGGACTATGCCCTGTGGACCGGGGGCTCGATCGAGCAGAATTTCAATATCGCTGAAGGGCGTACGGTGTGGGTGAGCATCGGAACGCCGGGCGGGTCCACGGCCGTCTGCAAGGGCAAGGCATAAGATTCTAGTTGTGCCAAATAATTGAGCGGGCCGGACAGGATCTCTGTCCGGCCCGCTGCTTTTCGGTTGGCCGCTCCGCCGATGTGATGCGTCGTGCCGGTCAGTCCTTGCCCGTCTTCGCCTCGGTGTCCGCATCCGTCTCCAGCGCCTTCAACGCCGGTCCAGCA
The DNA here is from genome assembly GCF_036322545.1 of Streptomyces sp. SP18BB07. NCBI lineage: Bacteria > Bacillati > Actinomycetota > Actinomycetes > Kitasatosporales > Streptomycetaceae > Streptomyces > Streptomyces sp. SP18BB07. Next base: position 87,795 of record NZ_JAQYWT010000256.1, on the reverse strand, counting down.
GCACGCCCTCCCCATGGGCCTCCGTCGTCGACCCCTCCGAGAAATGGCAGGCCGTCAAGTGGCCCTCGCAGTTGCCGGAGACCTGGAGCAGCGGGTTCTCCTCACTGGCACACTTGTACTACGCCATTCCGCAGCGTGTACGGAAACAGCCCGCCCACGGAGAGAGATGGGCCGATGGAGGACGTTTGGGGCTCGGCAGGGGCCCAGCGTTTCTGCGGCCCCGGACCCGCGGAGGTGCCCCGGCGTACCGCCGGTGGCCCGGCCCCACGACAGCATCGTTGTCGCCGAGGAGACTCCGGGGCCCTCGGTCACCTCCGGTGCCGGCCGCTGGAGCACCGTTCGCAACGAACACGTCCGCCCTCCAGGGGCCAACTGCAATGATCTCGGCGAGTACACATGACCGCGCCAATGCAGAGCCCCACCCCTTCGACTGGACCGCAGACCTCGGGACGGCCCCCTCGAGCCGCTACGTTGCGAAGCTGCGAAATAAACCTCAGATGTTCCTCAGAACTCAAGGAGCCCAGAACAGCCGAGCTGGGCATCGCCCAGCCAGTCGCCCAACATCACCAGTCGAGGAGCTTCGCAGTGCGGGCTTCCGGAGTCGCATCGGCGCTACTCGCCTCCACCCCTCGCTGCCGGAGTGCCGGGCGGGGCCGGTCCCGCCGCAGCGAATGGCCATGGGCCTTTCGGAAAGCCGTGCGAACCGGGCAATGAGTACGTAGCCACCCCGACGAAGAAGTCCGTAAAAGCGCAAGGAAGAGGCGACAAGAAGGGAATCGGTGTCACGTTGGCCAACTACAACGGCGGGTCGAAAACCATGACTTTGATTTTACATGTGAATCAGGAGACGAAGTTGGCATCTCAGTGAGCGGCAAGCTAAAGGCTAAGAGCTCCGTAGTACTGGCCGAGGTGGAGCACGAATTACGGCGTGGGGTTCCCGCCAAGCTGACGGTCAAGATTGGCAACCAGATCAGGTGAAGACCCCGCCCAAGAAGACCAGTTATGCGCGTTACGGCGCCTACCGGTTTAAGATCACCGGCTACAGTCGATACATCTACGCGAACTGCACCAGGGGAACAAAGGTTAAGTCGACAGTGCTCACACCCTACCTCGTCGGCTGGCACACCTACACCCTCGACGCCCAGAAGACATGACAATCTTTCAGGCGTCGAGGGTCCAGGGATGATCTCGAGAGTGTGATCCGGAGACGGAGTCCCTTACCTCACACTAAGATCACCCATCACCTGTTGAATCAGTCCATGCGGACCTCTGTTGCCGTCTCGCCATCCTTCTCCAAAGCATTCAAGGCTGGATCCAGCACCACGTCCTCTCCACGGGCCTCCGTCGTCGGCTCCTCCGGGAAATGGCAGGCCGTCAAGTGGCCCTCGCGGTTGCCGGAGATCTGGAGTAGCGGGGGTTCCTCGCTGGCGCACTTGTCCTGTGCCTTCCAGCAGCGGGTCCTGAACCGACAGCCCGACGGCGGGGAGATCGGCGAGGGCACGTCGCCGTACAGCCGGATGCGCTCCTTGTCCTGCCCTTCGTCGTCGATCGCGACCTCGGGGACCGCGGAGAGAAGGGCATGAGTGTAGGGGTGGCGGGGCCGATTGTAGATCGAGTCCCGATCACCGACCTCCACCACCTTGCCGAGGTACATCACGGCCACCCGCTGCGAGAAGTGCCGGACGATGGCGAGGTCATGGGCGATGAACAGGAACGCGATGCCGAGCTCGTCCTGGACCTTCTGGAGCAGGTTGACGACCTGCGCCTGGATCGACACGTCCAGCGCCGAGACCGGCTCGTCCGCGACAATCAGCTTCGGGTTCAGGGCGAGCGCACGGGCCACACCGATGCGCTGGCGCTGACCGCCGGAGAACTCGTGCGGGAAGCGGTTGTAGTGCTCGGGGTTGAGACCGACCAGCTCCAACAGCTCGCGGACCTTCTTCTCCCGGCCACCCTCGGGGTCAATCCCGTTGACCTCCATCGGCGACTTGATGATCGTGCCGACCGTCTGCCGCGGGTTCAGCGAGGAGTACGGGTCCTGGAAGATCATCTGGATCTCGGACCGCACCGGGGCCAGCTGCCTGCGTGAGGCACGCGTGATGTCCTTGCCCAGGTATGTGATCTGGCCCGCAGTCGGCTCCAGCAGCCGTGTGATCAGCCGGCCCGTCGTCGACTTGCCGCAGCCCGACTCGCCCACCAGACCGACGCTCTCGCCGACACCGACGGTCAGGTCGACGCCGTCGACCGCCTGTACGGCACCGACCTTGCGTTTGATCGGAAACCCGCCGTATATGGGGAAGTGTTTGGTCAGGCCCTTGACCTCCAGGAGAGTTTCCTTCGAGGCGTCGGCGGAGCCCTGCTGTGCGGGGAGGGTGAGGTTGTCGCTCATGATCTCGGTTCTCCCTAGCGCAGCCGGGGCTGGATCTTGTCGATGAAGATGGTCTGCTTCTGCTCCGCCGTCAGATGGCACGCGGAGGCGCGGCCTTCGGCCAGCGGCGGCCGGGTGTCGGTGCACAGGGTGCCGGTGACCTCGCCGGTGAACGCGCACCGCGGGTTGAAGCGGCAGCCGGTGGGCGGGTTGAGCAGCGAGGGCGGCGTGCCCGGGATCGGCGTCAGCATCTCGTGGATGTCGCCGTCCAGACGCGGCATCGAGCTCAGCAGGCCCCAGGTGTAGGGGTGCTGGGGTGTGCGCAGCACCTCCTTGACGCTGCCACGCTCCACGGCCCGGCCCGCGTACATCACCAGCAGATCGTCGGCCATGTGCGAGATGACGCCGAGGTCGTGCGTGATGAAGATGATCGCGGAGCCGAACTCCTGCTGGAGGTCCTTGAGTAGGTCCAGGATCTGCGCCTGCACGGTCACGTCGAGCGCGGTCGTCGGCTCGTCGGCGATCAGCAGGTCGGGGTCGCACATCAGGGACATGGCGATCATCGCGCGCTGGCGCATACCGCCGGAGAACTGGTGCGGGTAGTCGTCGAAGCGTACCTTGGGTTGCGGGATGCCAACCTTCTCCAGCATCTGGATCGCCCGGTCCTTCGCCTCCTTCTTGGAGGCGCCCGTGTGCTTCATGTACGGCTCGGACAGCTGCCGGCCCACCGTGTAGTACGGCGACAGGGCGGTCAGCGGGTCCTGAAAGATCATCGCCATCTTGTTGCCGCGGAGCTGTTCGAGCTCCTTCTCCGTGGCGGTGACGAGTTCCTTGCCGTCGAGCAGGATCTCGCCGTCGACGGTGCTGGTCCGAGGGTTGTGCAGGCCCAGGATCGTCAGGTTGGTGACGGACTTGCCGGAGCCGGACTCACCGACGATGCCCAGGGTCTTGCCACGCTCGACGTTGAAGGAGAGACCGTCGACGGCCTTGACGATGCCGTCCTCGGTGGAGAACTGCACCCGCAGGTCACGGACCGAGAGGAAGCTCTCGGACCCGGACGGGGCCGGGGCGTCCTCGGTCTTGGTCAGTGTGGTCACGGTGGTTCGTTCTTCCTAGGAGAGCCGGACGCGCGGGTCGATGTAGGCGTACGCGATGTCGGTGAGGATGTTCACCATGAGGATGAAGAAGGCTCCGAACATCATGACGCCCATCGTCAGCGGGAGGTCCTTGGAGCCGGCGCCCTCCACGGCCAGGCGTCCGATGCCCTGGAGGGAGAAGGTGATCTCCGTGACGACGGCGCCGCCGAGCATCGAGCTGATGTCGATGCCGAGGACGGTGACGATCGGAATCATCGAGCCGCGCCAGGCGTAGCGGAAGAAGACGTACTTCTTCGACATGCCCTTGGCGCGAGCGGTGCGGACGTGCTCCTCGGCGAGCTGTTCGATCATGGCGGCACGCGCCATACGCGTGTACTGCGCGGTGAAGATGGTGGCCATCACGACCACGGGAATGGACATGCCGATGAACCAGCCGACCGGGTCCTCGGTGATGGGGACGTACTTCGGGTCCTCCATCAGACCCGTGCTGTAGACGAAGATGACCAGCACGATCGGGCCGAGGAAGTAGATCTGGAAGGAGCTCAGCACCATGGACGCGCCCGTGGCCACCTTGTCGAGCATGGAACCACGCCGGTAGGCGGCGAGCATGCCCGCGCCGACGCCGATGATGAGGAAGCACACCGCGCCGCCCGCGGTCAGCGTGAGGGTGGTGGGGAACCGGTCCACGATCGTGTCCCAGACCATGTCACCCGAGTGGAACGACTGGCCGAGGCACGGGGCGGCGCAGTGGCCGTCCGGGAAGTCACGGCCCGTCACGATGCCGGACATGAACTGCCAAAACTGCTGTGCGATCGGCAGGTTGAGGCCTAGTGCCTCGCGGATGTCCTCCAGTCTCGCTGCGGAGCAGTCCCTGCCACAGGCCAGAGAGGCGTAGTCGGACGGCGCGGCGACGAAGAGGAAGAAGGTGGCGGCACCGATGAGGAACAGGGTGACGACGGCACCGACCAAGCGCCGGATGATGAACTGAAACATGGCGGGGAGGCTGCTCTCTACGGAGACGGTGGGAGGTTTCACGGAACCGCGGGAGTGCGCTCCGCCTGGTGCGCACCCCCGCGATCAGCCGTCGGACGTTACGACTTCAGGAACAGTCCGTTGACGTCGATGTAGCTCGACTCGGTGCTGTAGCGGGCACCGCCGATGTTCGAACCGTAGAGCTGGAACTGCTTGACGTACCACAGCGGAGCGGCCGGGTTGACCTTCTCCAGGATGTAGTGGTGCGCCTCCTGCCAGGTCTTCGCCGCCTCGGTCGGCTCCTGGGTCAGGGCCTTCTTGATCAGCTCCTGGACCTTCGGGTCGTTGATGTGCGAGTAGTTCGGCGAACCCTCGGCGATCTGGTCACCGTCGTAAACCGGCGTGACGACCGTACCCGCGGACGGCCAGTCCTGGCCCCAGCCGCTGATGTAGATGTCGTACGGGTTGTCGACCTTGCCGATCTGCTCGTAGTAGCTCGCCGAGTCGACCTCCTTGGAGACGACGTCGATGCCGACCTTGGTCAGCGCGTCCTCGATGGCGACCTTGCGCTTCTGGCCCTGCTCATTGTTGTTGTACGCGAAGACGAGCTTCTTCTCGGCGGCCGGGACGTCCTTCAGGAGTTCCTTGGCCTTCTTGATGTTGCCCTGAGGATTCTTCAGACGGCCGTACGGGTCGTACGAGTCCTCGTAGCCCGGCAGGGTCGGCGCGAAGAGGTTCTGAGCGACGTCACCACCGTAAACACCACCCTCACCGGCGATCAGCGACTTGGAGTTCGCCGCGTAGGTGATGGCGTCGCGGACCTTCTTGTTCTTGACCCGGTCCAAGTTGAAGTTCAGCACCTGGACGTAGGGAGCGTAGCCCTTGATCGTGCGCTTGCTGGTGGCCGGGTCCGTGACGACATCCTGGATCTGCGTGGACTCCACGGAGCCGGTGAGCTGGATGGCGTTCTTGGACACACCCTGGTCCGCGATCAGACGCTTGGTCTGGGTCGACTCGGTGATACCGAAGTCCATGTTCCAGGCATCCACGTACTGGTGGCGCACGGAGTCGGTCTTCGCGTCCCACTGGTCGTTCTTCACCAGTTTGAGGGACTTGCCGACCTTGTACTCGGAGATCTTGTACGGGCCGGTGGAGACCGGGGCCTTGTCGTACTTCTCCTTCGTGTCGGTCTTCTCCGGAACGATGGTGTAGCCCGGCATGGCCAGCGTCTGCGGCAGGTCCGGCCGCGACTGGTCGAAGTGGAAGACGATTGTCTTGTCGTCCGGCGTCTCCAGGACGCTGTCCGGCAGGTGCTTCTTGCCGTAGCCGCCGTCGGGCAGAGCCTTGCGGTAGTCCGCACCGCTCAGCCAGGTCTGCACATAAGTGGGACCGTCGAAGATGAACTTGGCGTACTGGCGCTCGATGGTGTGGCGGACATCGGCCGAGGTGATCTCGTTGCCGTTCTGGTCCTTGATGCCGTCCTTCAGCGTGAACGTCCAGGTCTTGCCGCCGTCGGAGGACTTGCCCGAGTCGGTCGCAAGGTCACCGACGACCGCGACACCGCCCTTGCCGTCCTCCTTGAAGTTCGTCAGTCCGCGGAAGAGCAGGTTCGCGACCTGACCGGCGTCGGAGACGTAGATCTGTCCCGGGTCCAGGTGCGAGAGACCCGCCTCCTGGTAGACCTCGATGGTGCCGCCGCTCTTGGCACCGGGCACTTCCTCGGCCGGGCCGGTGGAGGCAGCTGCGTCGGCGTAGGTGACGGGCTTGGACTGCGCCGCCGCACCCTTCTGGTCTTCCGCGGCGTTCTTCTTCGAGCTCGTGCCCTTGTTCTCCGAGCAGCCGGTCAGCGCGAGGGAGCCGGCCGCGATCGCGACGACTATGGCGCGCGCTCTGCGCGAGTTGAGCGACTTCATGTGGTGAATCCACCTACCTGTCGGTTGTTATCCATGAGTACTGCCTGACGCGGCTGGTAGGCCGACGCGGGGGCGGCAGTCACCCCCCACCAATGGACGATCAGCGCCCGGACTTGGGGTCGAAGGCATCCCGTACGGAGTCTCCGAGGAGGTTGAAGCACAGGATGAAGATCACCAGCGCCACGCCGGGGAAGAACATGAACGCCGGGTCCTGCTCGGCGTACTTGGCGCCGGCGGCGAACAGTCGTCCCCAGTCCGGTGTCGGTTCGACGAACCCGACGCCGGCGAAGGAGAGGAAGGCGATGGTGAGGATCGTGCTCGGCAGCTGGTACGTGAACTGCACCAGGATCGGCGAGACGACGTTCGGCAGGATCTCCTTGCGGACGATCCGCCAGGGTGAGGCACCGGAGACCTTGGCGGCCTCCACGAACTCCCGCTCACGCAAGGACAGCACGGTGGAACGGACAAGTCGAGCCATGCCCATCCAGCCCAGCAGCCACAGCACGATCAGAATCGCGAGCGCCCGGAAGTACGTGGGGGTCTCCTCACGCGGGTCCACGAAGAACGCGGTCACCACGGGCATGAAGGCGATGAAGAACAACTGCTGCGGGAAGGACAGGAAGAAGTCGGTGAGACGGCCGATCCAGTAGTCCGTACGACCACCGAAGTAACCGCCGATCAGACCGATGATGACGCCGGTGACCATCAGCAGCACGGTCACGCCCAGCGCCATGAAGAGCGACGTGCGCATGCCGTACACCAGCATGGCGAACAGGTCACGGCCGTACTGCGGCTCGACACCGAACCAGTGCTCCCCCGAGACACCGCCGAAGTAGCCGAGCGGCAGACCGAAGTCGTCCAGCACGGGAGTCTCCGCGTACGTGGGGTCCTGGCCGTACAGCGTGTACGGGTTGGTCCCGCTGAGCGCGGTGAGCAGCGGCGCGCACATGGCGATGACGAAGTAGAAAATCACTACCCCGGCGCAGAACATGCCGGTACGGTCGCGCCGGAAGCGCTGCCACATCAGCTGGCCGGGGGAGCGGCCTTCGAGCTTCTTGGGCTCGACCTTCTCGCTGGTGGATGCCAGCTCGGGGTCCAAGGCGACCGCGGACCCGGAGCCCTCGGCCTTGGTTGGACTGGTCATGTCTGTTCTTCCCCCGGGGGGTTGGAGAGTTGAGCGCAGCACAGATACCGGCAGGTTCTGTGGTTTGGGGGAACTTTCGCCAAACGGGTCAACGCGCGTCAAGGGCGGGAGGCATAGGGATCTCCCTACCGTCCATATTTTGAGCAAAAATTGCAAAGATTGACACCTGGTCGCGCTTGACAGGTGAGATGAGAGACCGGCGAATCGGACATACGCGGAACGATTTTTGTTTACATGTCCGAAACTTGATCGCTGCAACACCGATATCCGAACAGCGCCTCACAGCCGACAGACAGTCAACCGAAGGGTCCCGGCCGGAAGTCCAGCCCCCCTTGCGCGCTCTTCGCAACCTCCCCGGAATCCCCAGCATCCCCACGGGACCTCCCCTGTATGCGGATACGCCTGAAGCCCGACCCTTCAGAGGTCGGGGAAACGGGACTTGACACTTCGACAGATGCCCGATGGCGCGTCGGCGTGCGGTGCGGTCGAGTCAGTCTACACGCGTAGCGTCAATCGGGGGAGGAACCGGGGAATCGATACTCCCGCCCGGCACGCGACCACGCCGCCACCGGACGCGACGTGGCCCCGGCCGGCCCCCGCGGAAGCGAGGGCCGGACCAGGTCCGCGGGAACGTCAGCCGTGCTTGGCGCGGCTCGCGGCACGCGCGCGCTCGCGGGCGTCCAGGTTGACCTTGCGGATGCGCACGGCCTCCGGGGTCACCTCGACACACTCGTCGTCGCGGCAGAACTCCAGCGACTGCTCCAGCGACAGCTTGCGCGGCGGGACGATCGCCTCGAACGAGTCGGCCGAGGAGGACCGCATGTTCGTGAGCTTCTTCTCCTTGGTGATGTTCACGTCCATGTCGTCGGAGCGTGAGTTCTCACCGACGATCATGCCCTCGTACACCTCGGTGCCGGGCTCCGTGAACAGCACACCGCGCTCCTGGAGGTTCGTCATCGCGAACGCGGTGACGGCACCGGCGCGGTCGGCGACGAGCGAGCCGTTGTTACGGGTCGTCAGCGTGCCGAACCACGGCTCGTGGCCCTCGTGGATGGAGTGGGCGATACCCGTGCCGCGCGTGCCGGTCAGGAACTCCGTACGGAAGCCGATGAGGCCACGGGACGGGACGACGAACTCCATGCGGACCCAGCCGGAGCCGTGGTTCGACATGTTGTCCATCCGGCCCTTGCGGACACCCATGAGCTGCGTGACCGCGCCCATGTGCTCCTCGGGGACGTCGATCGTCATGCGCTCGACCGGCTCGTAGACCTTGCCGTCGACGATCTTGGTGACCACCTGCGGCTTGCCGATGGTCAGCTCGAAGCCCTCGCGGCGCATCTGCTCGACCAGGATGGCCAGCGCCAGCTCACCACGGCCCTGCACCTCCCAGGCGTCGGGACGCTCGGTGTCGAGGACCCGGAGGCTGACGTTACCGACCAGCTCACGGTCGAGGCGGTCCTTGACCTGGCGGGCGGTGACCTTGCGGTCCTTGACCGCGGCCTTGTTGTCCGCGCCCTTGCCCGTGCCACCGCGGCCGACCAGCGGCGAGGTGTTCGTGCCGATGGTCATCGAGATCGCCGGCTCGTCGACCGTGATCAGCGGCAGCGCGATCGGGTTCTCGGTGTCGGCGAGGGTCTCGCCGATCATGATGTCCGGGATACCGGCGACGGCACAGATGTCACCGGGGCCGGCCACCTCGGCCGGCTTGCGGGTGAGCGCCTCGGTCATCATCAGCTCGGTGATGCGGACGTTGGCCATCGTGCCGTCACGCTTGATCCAGGTGACGGTCTGGCCCTTGCGCAGCTCACCCTGCTCGACACGGAGCAACGCGATACGGCCGAGGAAGTTGTCGGCGTCCAGGTTGGTGACGTGCGCCTGGAGCGGGGCCTCCTCGTCGTACGACGGGGCCGGGACGTGCGACAGGATCGTGGAGAAGAACGGCTCCAGGCTGTTGCTGTCGGCCGGGACGGTGCCGTCCTCCGGCTTGGTCAGCGAGGCGACACCGTCACGCGCACACGCGTAGACGATGGGGAACTCGATCTGGTCCTCGTCGGCGTCGAGGTCGAGGAAGAGGTCGTAGGTCTCGTTGACGACCTCGTCGATGCGCGAGTCCGCGCGGTCCGTCTTGTTGATGCACAGAATGACGGGCAGGCGCTGCTGGAGCGCCTTGCGCAGCACGAAGCGGGTCTGCGGCAGCGGCCCCTCGGAGGCGTCGACGAGCAGGACGACCGCGTCCACCATCGACAGACCGCGCTCGACCTCACCGCCGAAGTCGGCGTGGCCGGGGGTGTCGATGATGTTGATGGTGATGACGTCGCCGCCATCCTTCGGGTGGTACTTCACCGCCGTGTTCTTGGCGAGGATCGTGATGCCCTTCTCACGCTCCAGGTCGTTCGAGTCCATCATGCGGTCGTCGAGCGACTCGGCGGCGTGCGCGGCGAAGGCACCGGCCTGCTTGAGCATGGCGTCGACCAGAGTGGTCTTGCCGTGGTCTACGTGAGCGACGATGGCGACATTGCGAATGTCGTGGCGCGTGGCCATAGTGCGGCGATCTCCCGGGGTGTGTGGACGGCCCTCGCGTATGTCTCTCGTCACGCGGACCCTGCCGGGCTGGACACGCCACGGCCTCACCCCATGGTACGGGGCCGACGCGGCAAGGGCTCCCCGGGCTGCTCCGGCCCAGCTCAGCCCGGCCCAGGCCCAGCTCAGACAGGCTCCGACGCGACTTGGGCGCCCCATACGCCGGCCGCCGCCCCCTACGACACGGGGCGGCGGCCGGTTTCTCGAGGGGTGATCCCCTACGACGCCGTGGGCCGCGCCGGACCCTTCGCGCCCTTCTTCAGGAAGCCCATGTCCTCGTAGAACGGGGTCTGGAAGCCGAAGGCACCCGCGTTCGCGAGGTCGGTACGGGCGGCGACGAGCTGGGGCCGCTGGTAGAGGGGGATGGACCCGGCGGCGGCCCAGATGCGGGCGTCCGCCTTGCGGATCAGGGAGCGTGTCTTCGCCTCGTCGAGGGTGGAGACGGCCTGGTCGAAGAGCTGGTCCACCCGGTCGGTGCCGACCCGCGTGTAGTTCTGCTCGACGCTCAGCGAGCCGTCGGCCGCGGGCACCGGCTTGGCGTAGATCGGCCGGGCGTCGGTGGCGGGGTACGCGGAGGCGGGCCAGGAGTACAGCGCGAGGTCGTACTGCCCGTTCGCGATGTGGTCCTTGAAGTAGCTCTCGTCCGCGACCTTGGAGATCTCCGTACGGATCCCGACGCGCTCCAGCATCGCGGCGATCCGCTCACCGACGGCCCGCAGCGACTCCGTGCCCGGCCCCGACGGCAGTACGAACCGCAGCGTCAGCAGCTTGCCGTTCTTGGCGAGCGGGCCCCTGGCGGCATCGGCGGGCGCCCGCGTCCCGCGCGGGGCGTACGCGCCGGGCGCGCCGCCCGGCTTGAACTGCTTGCCGTCCTGGGCGAGGTTCCCGTCGGCGTCGTTCGGCTTGTCGTCCTGACCGACGATGTACGTGCTCTCGTCCTCGGAGTTCCTGGAGTCCTCGGTGTCCTTGGTCCCGGAGCCCCCGGAGCCCTTGGGGTCCTTGGGGTCCTTGGGGTCCTTGGGGTCCTTGGTCTCCCGCTCGGTCCGCTGCTCCTCCTCGCCCTCCGCGCCGGCCGCCTTCCTGCCGGGTGCGAGGGGGCCGCCCTGTTCCCAGCCGGCGTCGGCGAGGAGGGCGCGTGCCTCGTCGGTGTCCTGGCCGCCGAGAGCGCCGCTGTTGTCGGCGTAGGCGGCCTGGCCGGCGAGGGCGAGGTGGCTGCCGACGGGGACGGCGGGCAGGCCGAGGGGCTTCAGGACGAGGGCGGCGAGCTTCTCACGGTCGATCGCGCGGGCTACGGCGCGGCGGACCCGCTCGTCGGCGAGGGGGCCGTCGGAACCGTTCAGGGCGAGCTGGGTGAAAGCGGGTTCCAGGGAGCGGCGGACGGTGAAGCCGCGCAGGGCGGACTGCTGGGCGGTGTACGCGGCGATCGCCTGGCGCCGCTTCTTCCGTGCGCTGATCTCGTCGTCGGCGGCCTCCTCGTCCGAGCCGTGCGCGACGGCCCAGGAACGCAGCGCCTTCGCGGAATCGCCCTGCGCGAGCGGCCCGGCGGCCCCCGACTCCTTCTTGTCCCGGGAGGCGAGCATGATCCGCTCGGCCTGGACCGAGTCGATCTCGGCGATGTCGACCTTGTCCTCGGCCAGCGCCTCGACCCGCTCGGTACGCGGCACGGCACGCAGTACCAGGGTCGAGACCTTGGCGGTGCGGCCCCACCAGCGGGGATTGCGGGTGAGCGTGACCGCGCCGCCCTTGCGGTCGATGCCCTTCAGCGCGAACGGACCGGCGGTGACCTTGAGCTTCTTGCGGGCGCCGTCGTTGAAGGAGTCCGGGGTGCCCATCACCTGCTTCGGGTACAGCGGCGAGAACAGCGACTTCCAGTCGGCGTACGGGCGGGCGAAGGTGACCCGGACCTCCAGGTCGTTGTCGCCGCGTTCGATCTTCTCGATGCGTTCGTAGCCGGCGTTGCGGGCCGTCCAGTACGCGGAGTCCTTGCCGGACAGGGCCCGCCACTGCGCGGCGAAGTCGGCGGCGCCGATCTCCCGGCCGTCACTCCACACCGCCTGCTGGTTGAGCTTGTAGAGGACGACCTGCCGGGGCTCGCGCTCGACGACCTCGGCGGACTCCACGTAGTCGGAGTTGAGCTCGGGGCGTCCGCTGGCGTCGAGACGGTACATCGACGGCAGTACGGCACCGGCGATCCGCGTGGTGGCCGGGTCGGCGTCCGCCTGGAACGTGTTCAACGTCTCCGGTACGGCGTCCACGGCCCAGCGCAGGGTGCCGCCGTCGGCGACGAGGTTCCGCGCGGCGGGCGCGATGTCCTGCTCGGCGACGGGTCTGCCCGCCGGGTCCTCCTCACCGCATCCGCTCAGCACGGGCATCGTGAGCATGCCTGCGGCCAGGAACACCAGCGAGCGGCGCGGGGCGCGCGGTCGAACGCGGTCGTGGGGAATCGGCGTCATGGCGACCTCCTCGCTCCGCGGTGGGAGAACGGGGACGGGGGTGGCTCTGATCACGTTCGGCGGTATATGGAGCTGATCAGACGGATGCGGCCCACTGAAGAGGACGGTGCGGGAGCGGGGCCGCCGACACGACGAGGGGGTTCCGGAACCCACCCGTTTGGCCGCGTCGCCCTCCGGGGGTGCGGCCGGGTGGGTGCGTTGTCGGGTGCGGGCCCGGTGGGGCTTCTCGCGCAGTTCCCCGCGCCCCTGATAAGCAGGGGCTGCGCCCCGTGCTTTTCAGGCCCGCAGGGCCTGGTCTTTTAGGGGCGCGAGAAGCCCCACGGACCCACACCCGCCAACGCACCCCGCCCGACGAAGCCCACCCGCGCAAAAGAAAACCGCAAACCGCTTCCCACCGGCAGGTGTGACGCGCGACACTCGCAGGCGCATGAACGTTGCCGCCTTGGGGCCCACACCCCCTGAAAGCGAGGGCAAGTCATGTCCGTGCACGACGACTTGACGTCGGTCCGGCGCTGCCTGGACGAACTGACCCGGTCCGTACGCCGCCTGGAACAGCAACTCGGCGGCAGCGGCCTGGAGATACGCCGCGTCCGCACCGACGCGGACCACCTGCGCGAGAGCATCGCGCTGCTGGGCGAGGCCGCCTCCGCCCAGACGAAGCCGCGTCGCCCCGACCTCGTCCCCATCCCCGACACCCCGTACGACAGCTCCCTGTGGACGGACTCGGACGACGAGGGCCTCGGCTCCCGCGACCGCCGCGCCCCCTGACCGCCGTCGTCCGCCCACCCCCGACAACCAACCCGACCGGGAGTCCCCCGTTGGCCACTGGTACGGAACCACCGGCAACAGAACCCCTTCCCCAGCGCGGCGTGCGGACCCGTACGCGCGCCGCGATCTCCGCCCCGCACCTGCGCACCGACCGCTGGTGGCTGGCCCCCGCCGCCACGGCCGCCGGACTGCTCGCCTTCATCGTGTACTCGACCTGGCGGGCCTTCGCGGACGAGCACTACTACGCCGCCCCGTACGTCTCGCCGTTCTACTCGCCCTGTCTGGCGGAACGCTGCGAACCCATGCACGGCGGCCCCAACTGGGAGATCTTCGGCGGCTGGTGGGGCATCTCACCGGCGATCATCATCCTGATCTTCCCGCTGGGCTTCCGCCTGACCTGCTACTACTACCGCAAGGCCTACTACCGCGGCTTCTGGGCGTCCCCGCCCGCCTGCGCGGTGGCCGAGCCGCACAAGACGTACTCGGGCGAGACCCGCTTCCCGCTGATCCTGCAGAACCTGCACCGGTACTTCTTCTACGCCGCCCTGCTGGTCGCCGGCATCCTCACCTACGACACGGTCCTCGCCTTCCGCGACGAGACCTACGCGTGGGGCCACATGGGCCTCGGCACCCTCGTGTTCCTCGTCAACATCGTGCTGATCTGGGCGTACACCCTCTCCTGCCACTCCTGCCGGCACATCGTCGGCGGCAAGCTCAAGCACTTCTCCAAGCATCCCGTGCGCTACCGGATGTGGCAGTGGGTCGGCAAGCTGAACGCCCGTCACATGCAGCTCGCCTGGGCCTCGTTGGTGAGCGTGGCGCTCGCCGACTTCTACGTGTACCTGGTCGCGTCCGGCGCCTTCGACGATCCGAGGTTGTTCTGATGTCCGTGGTCGAACGACAGGAGTGGGACGTCGTCGTGATCGGCGCGGGCGGCGCCGGACTGCGCGCCGCGATCGAGGCCCGCGAGCGGGGCGCCCGTACGGCCGTGATCTGCAAGTCCCTGTTCGGCAAGGCCCACACGGTGATGGCCGAGGGCGGCATCGCGGCCGCCATGGGCAACGTCAACTCCGGTGACAACTGGCAGGTCCACTTCCGCGACACCATGCGCGGTGGCAAGTTCCTCAACCAGTGGCGGATGGCCGAGCTGCACGCCAAGGAGGCTCCCGACCGGGTCTGGGAGCTGGAGACCTGGGGTGCCCTCTTCGACCGTACGAAGGACGGCCGGATCTCGCAGCGCAACTTCGGCGGCCACGAGTACCCGCGCCTCGCCCACGTCGGCGACCGTACGGGCCTGGAGCTGATCCGCACCCTCCAGCAGAAGATCGTCGCGCTCCAGCAGGAGGACCACAAGGAGACCGGTGACTACGAGTCCCGGCTGAAGGTCTTCCAGGAGTGCACGGTCACCCGGGTGCTGAAGGACGGCGACCGGGTGTCCGGGGCGTTCGCGTACGAACGCGAGTCCGGGCGCTTCTTCGTCCTCGAAGCGCCCGCCGTCGTCATCGCGACCGGCGGCATCGGCAAGTCGTTCAAGGTGACGTCGAACTCGTGGGAGTACACGGGTGACGGCCACGCGCTGGCGCTGCTCGCGGGCGCGCCGCTGCTCAACATGGAGTTCGTGCAGTTCCATCCGACGGGCATGGTCTGGCCGCCGTCGGTGAAGGGCATCCTGGTCACGGAGTCGGTGCGCGGCGACGGCGGGGTGCTCAGGAACTCCGAGAACAAGCGGTTCATGTTCGACTACATCCCGGACGTCTTCAAGGAGAAGTACGCGGAGTCCGAGGAGGAGGGCGACCGCTGGTACGAGGACCCGGACCACAACCGTCGCCCGCCCGAGCTGCTGCCGCGCGACGAGGTGGCGCGGGCCATCAACGCCGAGGTGAAGGCGGGCCGGGGCTCGCCGCACGGCGGGGTCTTCCTGGACGTGTCCACGCGCATGCCCGCGGAGACCATCCGGCGCCGACTGCCGT
Organism: Streptomyces sp. SP18BB07; assembly: GCF_036322545.1. NCBI lineage: Bacteria > Bacillati > Actinomycetota > Actinomycetes > Kitasatosporales > Streptomycetaceae > Streptomyces > Streptomyces sp. SP18BB07. Next base: position 72,530 of record NZ_JAQYWT010000256.1, on the reverse strand, counting down.
CCATGTACCACCAGTTCAAGGAGCTGGCGGACGTCGACATCACGGCGGAGGCGATGGAGGTCGGGCCGACCTGCCACTACGTGATGGGCGGGATCGCGGTCGAGTCGGACACGGCGGCGGCACGCGGGGTGCCGGGCCTGTTCGCGGCCGGTGAGGTGGCCGGCGGGATGCACGGCTCCAACCGGCTGGGCGGCAACTCCCTCTCCGACCTGCTGGTCTTCGGGCGCCGGGCGGGCCTGCACGCGGCCGAGTACGCGGCGGGCCTGGCCGGTGCGCGCCCTCCGGTGGACGACATCGAGGTCGACACGGCCGCCGCCGAGGCGCTGCGCCCCTTCTCCGCCGAGGGCCCCGCGCCCGGGGAGGCCGAGGCTGCGGGGGGCCGGCCGCCGGAGAACCCGTACACCCTCCACCAGGAACTCCAGCAGGCCATGAACGACCTGGTCGGCATCATCCGCCGCGAGGGCGAGATGGAACAGGCGCTGGACAGGCTCGCCGATCTGCGGGTGCGGGCGCGCCGGGCGGGTGTCGAGGGGCACCGGCAGTTCAACCCCGGCTGGCACCTCGCCCTGGACCTGCGGAACATGCTGCTGGTCAGCGAGTGCGTGGCGAGGGCGGCGCTGGAGCGCACGGAGTCCCGTGGCGGCCACACCCGCGAGGACCATCCGGCGATGGACCGCGACTGGCGCCGGATCAACCTGCTCTGCCGGCTCACCGATCCGGCGGCCGGCGACAGCGTGGGCGGCCCGATCGCCCTCACCCGAGAGACCACCGAAGCCATCCGTCCCGACCTGCTCGCCCTCTTCGACAAGGAGGAGCTGGTCAAGTACCTCGCCGAAGAGGAGCTGTACGAGTGAGCAGCTACGAGGAGCCGCGGTCATGAGCGGTTACGAGGCCCGCTTCAAGGTGTGGCGCGGCGATGTCGAGGGCGGTGACCTGAAGGACTTCAGGGTCGAGGTGAACGAGGGCGAGGTGGTCCTCGACATCATCCACCGCCTCCAGGCGACCCAGGCCCCCGACCTCGCCGTCCGCTGGAACTGCAAGGCGGGCAAATGCGGTTCGTGTTCGGCGGAGATCAACGGCCGTCCCCGGCTGATGTGCATGACCCGCATGTCGGTGTTCGAGCGGGACGAGACGATCACCGTGACGCCCCTGCGTGCCTTCCCGGTGGTCCGTGACCTGGTCACGGACGTGGGGTTCAACTACACCAAGGCGCGTGAGGTCCCGGCCTTCGTACCGCCGGAGAAGCTCGCCCCGGGCGAGTACCGGATGATGCAGGAGGACGTGGACCGGCCGCAGGAGTTCCGGAAGTGCATCGAGTGCTTCCTGTGCCAGGACACCTGCCACGTCGTCCGCGACCACGAGGAGAACAAGCCGGCCTTCGCGGGCCCCCGCTTCCTGATGCGTGTCGCGGAGCTGGACATGCACCCGCTGGACGCGGCCGAGGACACCGGCCTGGACCGCAAGAAAACGGCCCAGGACGAACACGGTCTCGGCTACTGCAACATCACCAAGTGCTGCACCGAGGTGTGCCCCGAGGGCATCAAGATCACGGACAACGCCCTGATCCCCCTCAAGGAGCGGGCCGTCGACCGCAAGTACGACCCGCTGGTGTGGCTCGGCTCGAAGATCAGGAGGCGCTCCTCGACGGGGTGAGGTCCCGGGCGGGCGGTCGACACCCCGCCCGTCGCACCCGGGCGGCTCCCCCACTCCGGCCCACCCCGCTCGCGGGCGCCCGATACCGGTCATACGCTCCCGAATGTGTCGTCGCGTCTGAGAAGGAGCCGAGCGCGCGGGGCCACGTCCCACATAGCCGTGCGCGTGTCCCACGCCGCGTTCGGGGGGCTCGTGGCCCTGGCGTGGCTCCTGCTGCCCACGACGACGCAGACAGCCGCCGAGGAACGACCCACGGGTCCGCACGCCGCCGAGCGGTCCGTGACCAGGGTCATGGGGCCGCCCGTCGGCGATCGGCCCGCGGCTGCCGCCCCCGGGCGGCTTGTCGTGGCGCCGGTCGTCGACGGGATCGCGGCTCCGGCCGACGACAGCGCCGGCTCGGATCTGATCCTGCCGGTGGCCGCCGCGGGCACGGCCGTCGCCGTCGCCGCGTACTCCCTCGTACGACGCAGGCGCCGCGCCCGGCTGCGCACGACACCGACCGGCGTCTTCGAAGCCCCCACCACCCCGCTGACCGACCTGCACCACCGCGCCCGGCGCCTGCTCGTCGAGACCGACGACAGTGTCCGCACCAGCACCGAGGAACTCGGCTTCGCGGCGACGCGCCCGGGCCACCCCGCCACCACGCCGCCAGCGGGTGAAGCCCCGGGCCCCGCCGAGGCCGAGCAGTCCCCGGAGACCGCCACGGACCGCCCCGAGGCCCGACCGGACGCGGACCAGCCGGGTACGAACGAGTCAGGCGTGCACCGGCCGGCCCGTGAGAACCCCGACACGGACCAGCCGACCTCGGACCAGCCGACCTCAGACCAGCCAACCTCGGACCAGCCGACCGCGGGCCAGCCGACCTCAGACCGGCCAACCTCGGACCAGCCGACCGCGGGCCAGCCGACCTCAGACCGACCAACCTCGGACCAGCCGACCGCGGGCCAGCCGACGTCAGACCGACCAACCTCGGACCAGCCGCCCACGGACCGACCAACTGCGAGCAAGTCGGACATGGAACAGTCCGGCCTCGACCGACCCGACGTCGGCGAGCCCCACCTCGACGGGCGCCACCTCGACCGGCCCGACGTCGAGAAGCCTGACGCCGACGAGCCTGACGCGGCGGGCCCCCCGGGGTCCGGCCCTCTCGGCTCGCGTGCGGCGCGGCCGTTCGTGCTCGACCCGGCGCAGCCCTTCGCCGAGACGCCCGCGATGCGGGACGCGGTGCGGCCGTTCGTGGAGGCGTTGGCGGACGCCCGGGGTGAACTTGTCGCCGCGTTCGGCGCGGGCCAGCGGCTGGACGAGGAGAGCGGATCGCTGTCGCCCGACGAGGAGCGCGCGCTGCTGGAGGAGATCCTCACCCGGTGCACGACGGCACAGCGGCGGCTCGACACGGCGACCCCCGCCTTTGATCAACTCCGGGCCCTGGAGCGGGACATCACCCCCGCCCTGGAGTGCGCCGAGGCCCGCTTCCGTGAGCTGACCGGCCGTACGGCGACCGCGACCACCACGCTCGTCGCCCTCCGCGACACCTACGCCCCCGCCGCCTCCCTCCCCGTCACCGGCCACGTCGAGCAGGCCAAGGACCGCCTGGTCTTCGCCACCACCGAACTGAACCGGGCCCGGCAGTCCGCCTACCCCGGCGACCTGGACACCGCGGCGGTGCACCTGCGGGCCGCCGAGGGCGCGATCGACCAGGCGGACCTGTTCGTGACCGGAGTGGAGCGGCTCGCCGCCGAGCTGGCCGACGCCACCGAGTTCGCGAAGCAGGGCGAGCCCCACACGGGCCCGTACGACGACCCCCTCGACGTCCTGCGCCGCCAGGACCGCTGGCTCCTGCCGTCCCGCAGCGCCGTCGCGGCCGCGGCCGACTTCATCACCACCCACCGGGCGGCGGTGGGCGTACGGGCCAGGACCCGACTGTCGGAGGCGGAACGGCACCTGGGGCTGGCCGGGGACGCCGAGAACGCCGACCACGCCCGCCGCGCGGACACCCTCGCCCTGGAGGCCCGCGAGCTGGCCGAGCAGGACGTACGGGCGTACGGCAACCCGTACGGCGGCCCGGTCGGCGACGGCCTCGCTGGAGCCCTCCTGGGCGGCATCATCCTCGGCGAGCCCCCCGACGGCACCGGCCGAGCAGACCTACGGGGCCCCGCCTGCTACGGCGGAACCGCCACCCGGGCCCGCAGAGCGGTGAGCGCCCGCTTCTAGAACAGGCTCAGCAACGCCTCCGCCGGATCCGTCAGGCCGTGCTCACCACCCGGCAACGGCAGTTCGAACCACACCGTCTTGCCGCGAGGCGTCCGGCGCGAGCCCCACGCGGCGGAGAGCAGCCCGACCAGCTGCAACCCCCGTCCGCCCTCGTCCGTGTCCCGGGCACGACGCCGGCGCGGCTGCACGAGCCCGGCGTCCCACACCTCGCACACCAGCGTTCTGTCCAGCAGCAGCCGGAGCCGTATCTCGCCCTCGCCGTACCGCAGCGCGTTGGTGACCAGCTCGCTGACCAGCAGTTCCGCCGTGTCGACGAGCGGCTCCAGGTCCCACGCCAGCAGCCGGCCACGGGCGTACTCACGGGCGCGCCCCACGCTGCGCGGCTCACGGGGCAGGGTCCAGTCGCCGACGGAATCCTCCGGCAGCCCCTGCACCCGGGCCATCAGCAGCGCGATGTCGTCCTCGCCGTGGTGGGTGTCGAGGGTGTTGAGGACGTGGTCGCAGACGTCCTCCAGGGACCGGGGCGTGTCCGCGCGGAGCGTGGTCGGCGGCTGACCGGGGTCCGTGAGCGCGCCGACGAACGCCTGGAGGCCCTCGTCGAGGGGGTGGTCGCGCGATTCGACCAGTCCATCCGTGTAGAGCGCCAACAGTGCCCCTTCGGGCAGTTCGACCTCCACCTCCTCGAACGGCTCGCCGCCGACGCCGAGCGGCATACCGGGCGGCACGTCGAGCATCAGCGCGCTCTCGCCCGGCTCGACCAGCACCGGCGGCAGATGGCCGGCGTTGGCGAAGGTGCAGCGGCGGGTCACCGAGTCGTAGACGGCGTAGACGCAGGTCGCGAGATAGACCTCGGAGAGGTCCTTGTCGCTGGGCCGGCTGGCGGCGGTGCGGGAGGTCGACTGGACGCCGCCGGGGGTGCCGAGGCCACGGGCGATCTCGTCGAGCGCCGAGAGGACCTCGGCGGGCTCCAGGTCCAGCAGGGCCAACGTACGTACAGCCGTACGAAGTTCACCCATCGCCACCGCTGCCCGCAGCCCGCGGCCCATCACGTCGCCGACGACGAGTGCCGTGCGGTGCCCGGGGAGTTCGATGACGTCGAACCAGTCGCCGCCGACCTCGGTGGCCGCGTTGCCCGGCAGATAGCGGCAGGCGATGTCCAGCCCGGAGGCCTCGGGGTCGCCCGGCGGCAGCAGGGAGCGCTGCAGGATGAGGGCGCGTTCGTGTTCGCGGCGGTAGAGGCGCGCGTTGTCGATGCAGACGGCGGCGCGCGCGGCCAGCTCGACGGCGAGCCCCCGGTCGCGCTCACCGAACGGCTCGCTGCCCTTGGTCCGGGAGAACTGCACGAGCCCGACGACGGTGTCGTGCGCGACCATCGGCACGGCGAGCGTCGACTGGATCAGGTTGCCCTCCTCGGGCACCTCCTGGGGGCGGGCGGTGCGCAGGGCGTCCGAGCAGGCCGAGTTGAACGGGTAGTGGTGGACGGCCCCGACGCGTACGGGGGCGGGGCCGCCGACGAACGGCGCGTCGGAGACGGCGCTGGCGAAGGCGACCCGGCGCAGCTCGGCGCTTCCGTCGGCGAGTCCGGGCGGGGTCTCGTCGCCCACCAGCAGGCCTTGGTAGAGGTCGACGGTGGCCAGGTCGCAGAAGTTGGGGACGACGACGTCGAGGAGTTCGCGGGCGGTGGTCTCCAGATCGAGGGAGTTGCCGATGCGCGAGCCCGCCTCGTTGAGGAGGGCGAGATTCCGCCGGGCCGCGGCGGCCTCGCGGGCGGCGGCGCGGCGGGCGGTGTTGTCGATGGCGAGCCAGGCGATGCCGATGGGGCGGCCGGTGCCGCTGTGTACGCGGTAGAGGTTGACGGACCAGTGGCGGCGCTCTTCGGAGCCGGGCACGAAGCCGGTGATGTGCATGTCCGTGATCGAGTCGCCGGTCTCCAGGACCCGACGCAGGGTCGCCTCGACCCGTTCGGCCTCCGGGGACTGGAGGTAGTCGTGCACGCCCCGGCCTCGGTGGTCGTCGACCTCGCCCCCGTAGATGGTGGCGAAGCGCTGGTTGGCGCGCCGCACCCGGAGATCGGTGTCTATCAGAAGGAAACCGAACGGGGATTGGCCGAAAATGGCCTGCGAAGCGGCAAGGTCGGTCTCTATCCGGCGCAGGGTCCGCACGTCCACGACGATGCACAGGGCGGCCCGCTCGCCGCCCTCCACGGTGGTGGGCATCACATAGACCTCGGCGAGCCCCTCCTCCCCGCCGGGGACCGGCACCCGGAAGGGGACCACGCCGGTCCACTCCCGGCCGTCGAGGACCTCGGCCATCTTTCGCTGGCCCTCCGCACGCCGATCGGGGTCGACGAACGCCTCGATGGGGTCCATCCCCACGGCCCGCTCCGCCGAGATACCGAACAACTGCTCGGCCCGCAGGCTCCACTGGTCGACGAGTCCGTCAGGACCGATCGAGAACGAAGCGACCTTGATGTAGTCGTACATGGACCCGGGCGGGCTGGTCTGCCACATCGGGTCACCGACCCCCTGACCACCCATCACACCCGCGCCCTCAGCGGATTCGCCCCCGCGACCGGCGGGTTCGACCGCCTCGCGCCCGGCGGAGCCGACCGCCCCACGACCGGCGGATCCGACCGCCCCACGACCGGCGGATCCGACCGCCTCACGGGCGGTTTCGCCCGCCGTACTGTCGCGTGCGGCGCCACTGTCGCGAGTGGCTCCGCCCAGGCCGGAATCTTCTGCGGCCTCGGGCCTCGCGCGGTCCGACGGGTTACCTGAACCCGTGGACTTCGTGGCCTTCGCTGGTATCTCGCTCACGCGAACCGTCCCCTCCAGCTCACCGCGTCCGGCTTCGGTCACCAGGGGCGGCTGCCCGCAGTATCCAGCACTACGGCGCCGCGCAACACGGTGTTCACGATCACAGCACGGTCCCGATCGTTTTTGGACCGGCTGCGACATACTCCCAAGACTTCTAACCAGGCGTTGCCCGCTCGAATCAAAGACTCCAGCCAGCGCTACTGGCTTGAACCAGTCGGTCGCACGCGCGCCCCCGGGAGCCGCCCCCTCCCCCCTGCCGTACGCCGTGAACCCCCGCCGTGCACCCGGACCTTCGCCCCGTACGTCGACAAGGGCGCTCAGCCGGGAACCGCCAGCTCGAACCAGACGGTCTTGCCCGCCTCCCCGGGGCGGGTACCCCAGGCTCGCGAGGAACAGGCCACCAACTGGAGCCCCCGGCCGCTCTCGTCGTCGACATCGGCCGCGCGTTCACGCGGTGGATCGGGCAACGGGTCGGAGACCTCGACCAGGAGAGTCCCGGAGGGGCCGGTGGGACGCACGAGCCGCACTCCGATGGGTCCGGTCGCATGCCGCAGCGCGTTGGTCACCAGCTCGCTCACCAACAGGGCGGTGATGTCCGCGAGCACCTCGAGCCCCCACTCGCGCAGCTGCCCTCGCACCACCGCGCGAGCGTCCCGCACCGCCCCCGGCTGCGCCGGAAAGGTCCACTCGGCGCAGTCGTCTCCGCTGTCGATCACGCCGATCACTTCCCAGTCCAGAAGCAGACCCTGTCCGGTTTCATGGGGTTAATGGGCACATACCCGATATCCCGCACGAAGTACCGCGCACGAGGGCGCACTGTGGCACGAACGGCGTAGAACCGACAACCCTTGACCGCCGACCCGGCCGAAAGGGGGCGCGGAGAACCGCGAGAACGGGGCCCGCGACGGAGTCGAGTCCCCGAGGGAAGTGAGGGGGACCCCCCGTGACGGGACGGGCCGAGGCGGCGGGGGCTGGGCGTCGCACCCGGCGCCGCATCACATGCCGCCGTCCCCCCAAGCCAGGCGCGCCGCCTCCATCACCGCCGGCACGTCCTGATCGAGCCAGTCGACGTCCCACACCTCGTCCACGGTCAGCCAACGCAGTTCGTCGTGGTCCTCCAAGGCTCGAGGCTCACCGGACAGCAGGTGCGCGATCCACACCCGCAGCACATAGCCCGGCCGCACCTCCCACTCGCCGGGCACCCGCTCCGCGGACTTCGCCTCGACGCCCAACTCCTCCCGCAGCTCGCGCACCAGCGCCTGCTCGGGAGACTCGTCGGGTTCCACCTTGCCGCCCGGCAGTTCCCACCGTCCGGCCAGCTCAGGCGGTGCGCTGCGGCGTGCGGCGAGCAGTCGGCCACCGCTCAGCAGAGCGGCTCCCACCACCACGATCGGTTCGGTCATGCGCGGGAGCCTACGGGAGCGGCCATGAGCGCCGGGCAGGGTGAGTCACTTGCTCCCATTCATCCCGCTCTGGCCGTTCTGCCCGATACGTTCGACCCAGTAGAGCTGCTTGTGCCCTCGGGCGTCGAGACTGTCCGCGATCTCCTGCGCCTCGGCGCGCGTCGCGTACCGGCCCACCCGGTAGCGATTGCCGCTGTCGTCCTGCCTTATGACGAGCCAGGGAAGAGTGATCGTGCCGTCGTTCATCGACCCCCACCGCTCCTTCCCGCCCCGGCCCCTCCAGGTCCCACCCCCGGATGCCGCCGCGCCCCGCCACCTAAGGAAACCGCAATCCGCATATGCCCGAGCGTACGCCCAACCTTCACGCAGCGAATCTGACTTCTCACAAAGAGGTACGCAACCAGCCAAGACAAGGGGGGCGCACCCCGTCGAACGCGCCGTCGATCACCACCCGCGCGCCCCCCTGCGCTCCGACGAGCAGCGGTCCCGTGCCGTACGCGCGAAACGGGCACCTATCGGGCACCATGACGACCCGCCGCCAAGAACGACCGAATTCGAACTACGTTCGGACGGTTCCCCCAGGCTGTGACGGTTTCAACTTCCCCCCGGCAAGAGCCACTTGACCCATGCCCGCGTCACCGCCCGATACACGTGAAACACACGAATTCCGCCCGATGCGCCAACGGGCCGCGCCCCGGCCTCACTTGACCGGCAAGTGGTACGCCACCTGGTAGCGGTCCGCCGGCACCACCACGTCCGCCGTCTCCACCGGGCGCCCGGAGGCGAAGTACGTGCGGTGGACGACCAGGACGACATGCCCGGGCACACCGCCGAGGGTGAGCAACTCCTCGGCCAGACCGGGGCGGGCCCCCACCTCCTCGGTGACGTTGTCGACGACGACGTCGATGGCCGCCATGCGCTCGACGACGCCCATGCCGCCGAGGGGGCCCTCCTCGGGGAGCATCACGGGTGTGCGGCCGGTGAGGGCGAGGGGCTCCCAGGAGGTGGAGAGCATCATCGCCTCCCCCGCGTCCCGGAAGGTGTACCTGGTGCACATCACGCGGTCCCCGGGCTGGATCGCGAGCCGCTCGGCGATCGTCCGGCCCGCCTCGACCTGCTCGCTGCGCGACTCCCAGGTGCCGCGCGCCCCGGCGTCGGCCTGCTCCTGCCGGAAGGGGGTGGCACCCCCGGCGGGCCGGAACCCGGAGCGGGCGACACGACGCGGCACCGGCCGCTCTCGCACATATGTGCCGGACCCCGAGCGACCTTCCACCAGCCCCTCGGCCATGAGCACCTTGCGGGCCTCCAGCGCGACCGTGTCCGAGACGCCGTACTCCTCGCGGATGCGGGCCTGGGAGGGGAGACGGGTGTGCGGCGGCAGCGATCCGTTCACGATCTTCCTGCGGAGATCACCCGCGACACGCAAGTACGCCGGCTGCTCACCGAAAGTCACTGGCCGCTCCCATCTGGATGTACAGACAGCAACAGCGTGGCAACCGTGGGTTGGCCAGGCAAGCAAAGGCCAGAGAATCACTCGATGTGATGACATGTGCCCGGTGAGGGCTTTACGCAGGCACTTTCTCCCCACTATGGACGCCGTCACACCTCGGCGCCGGGCCCGTCCTCGCCGTCGCCCTCGCCCTGGCCGCCGCCGGTGTCCTCGTCGTCGTACGTCGGCGGTTCGGTGGCCAGCCCCAGAGCCTCGCGCGCGGTGATGGCCTTGGAGCCGTCCGTCAGTCGGTGCGCCGCGTCCCAGTGGTCGGTGAAGTCGTCGGCGTCGCTCGCCTCGTGCGCCGCCTCCCACTCCTCGCGCGCCAGGTCCAGGACCTCGGCGTAATCGGCGACGGCCTGCTCGACGGCGGGCCCCCAGTCGTGGGCGCGCAGGGCGGACGACTGCCGCTCCAGGGCGTCGACCACCTGTGACGCCCATTTCTTGTGCCCTGCCAGGTCGTCCTCGACGTAGTCCGTCTCGGGCATCCCGTCGAAGGCGCCGTTCAGGATCGCGTCGGCCTCAAGGAAGGCGAGCTGGTCGTCGTCGAGGGTCGTCTCGTCCTGCCGCAGCGAGCCCGTCAGGTGGGCCCGCGGGTCCACGTTGCCGAACATGCAGGTGATCTCGCGGTCGCCGTAGCGCCAGCTCTCCCGTGTGGGGGTGAAGTAGTAGACGTCGACGTCGGCGGGGAGCGCCCAGGTGTCCATGGCGTACGCCTCCGAGAGCTCGTAGCACCGGTCGTCGGCGGCTTCGGTGACCGCGTCGTCGCCGGGGTAGTCACCGTCGGCCCGATCGGCGTCCGGCATCGGGAAGTTGGCGAAGACCTCGGCGTCGTGCTCACCGTCGCACGGGACGATGTCGACGTCGTACGCGTACCCCTCCAGGGAGTCGGTGCGCGAGTCGAAGCACTCGCCCTTCGCCACCGAGAACGTGCCACCCGCGTCGCTCGCCGCGCTGCGGAAGCCGTCCCACGCGTCGCGCGCGCCGCCCGTGGTGAGGGCGAGGGTCATCAGCAGCGCGCCGACCGTCGACAGCGCGATTCCGGCCACCGCCATGCCCTTGCCGCGCTCCCCCTTCTTCCTGATCTGCGCCAGCGCGACGATGCCCAGCACGAGCCCGATCCCCGGCAGGAAACAGAGCACTCCGAGCACGAGCGCGGCGATCGCCAGCCCGTTGACGGGCGGGGTGGGCGTCCAGGCCGGATACGGCTGCCCCCAGGCCCGCCCCCAGGGTTCGGCGGCCGTCCCGTACGGATACGGCTGCCCGCCACCATCCGCCTGCGGCTGCCCCGACGGCGGGAACGGGCCACCTCCGTGAGGCGGCTGGGGCCCGAAGGGCGGGGGTGTGACCACGGGTACGGATACTCCTTGCACCGAGCAGAGGGGAACTGGCGTACGACTGGGCGCATGGTAAGCGCGTGACGGCCACGCGCGATACGCCGGGCACCCCGGAACCGGCGCCGTCGCGGAGCCACCCGCCCGGCCGTCCCTGCCGCCGCGCCCGGCCGGCCCTGCCGGTGTGCCCCTCCGCGACTAACCTTCGTTCATGACCCCTCTGCCGGATCGCTTCTGCCCGACCGACGGTACGCGCGTCCCCGCCGCCTCCCTCGCCTGGTGCTGTCCGGCCTGCCGGGGCCCCCTGGACCTGGACTTCGCGCCCACACCGGCATCGCTCAAGTCGCTCTCCGGCCGGGTGAACTCGCTCTGGCGCTACGCGGAATGCCTCCCCCTGGCGTCGCCCACGGTCTCGCTGGGCGAGGGCCGGACCCCGCTCGTCGAACTGCGGGAGGGCATCCAGGCCAAGCTCGACTTCCTGATGCCGACGCTGTCCTTCAAGGACCGGGGCGCGGTCCTCCTCGCCGAGCTGGCCCTGCGCCTCGGGCCCCGGCAGGTGATCGCCGACAGCAGCGGCAACGCGGGCACGGCGGTCGCCGCGTACTGCGCCCGCGCCGCGCTGCCCTGCACGGTGTACGTCCCGGCCGGCACGTCGGACAAGAAGCTGGAGCAGATCGGGGCGCACGGCGCGCAGCTCCACCTCGTCGACGGCGACCGCGAGGCCACGGCCCGGGTGGCCCGCGCGGCGGCGGACGAGGACGGCGTCTTCTACGCCTCGCACGTCTACAACCCGTACTTCCTGCACGGCACCAAGACATACGTCCACGAACTGTGGGAGGACCTGGGCGGCCGCCTCCCCGAGGTGATCGTCGTACCGGTCGGCAACGGCACGCTGCTGCTGGGCGCGGCCCTCGCCGTCGCCGAACTGCACGCGGCGGGCCTCATCGACCGCCGTCCCGCCCTCTACGCCGTCCAGTCCGCCGCCGTGGCACCGCTCGCCCACGCCTGGACCGAGGGCGCCGACGACCTCGTCGGAACGACTCCCACGGCCCCCACCTTCGCCGAGGGCATCGCCATCCCCCGCCCGCCCCGGGCCCGCCAGATCCTCCGCGCCGTCCGCGACTCGGGCGGCGCCTTCCTCACGGTGACGGAGGACCAGATCCGCCATGCCCAGCGCGACCTGGCCTCCCGCGGCCTGTACGTCGAGTCCACGGGCGTGGCCTGCTGGGCGGCGGTTCGGGAGGGGGCGCTGGGATCGCGCACGGCGGTGGTGCCGTTGTGCGGCGCGGGCGTGAAGACGGGGTTGGCGGGGGCCTAAAGCCCCGGAGGGCTCGCCGGCGCCGGGATCAGTACGCCGCGTACAGCATCAGCGCGAGGAACCCCGCGCCGGCCGCCGTCAGCAGCATGCTGCCGCGCTTGTGTCCGGCCCACAACAGGAGCGCTCCGGCGGCGACCGCCAGCGCCCCGACCTGATGTGCCGACCTGCTCGGAAACTGCCCAGCGAGAGAGATCGACACCCCGAACCAGCACGTTTCCGACAGGGGAACTCACCGAACACCGGTGGCAGAGGGGGGAATTTCCCTCTTGCGAGCCTTCCGGCTGCGTAACAGAGCCGCTCTGCGACTAGGCTCTGTCCCGTCGCCCGGTGCCCCGGCGTGGCACCGGACCACAAGAAGCACACGCCCAGTCGGCGCGTGCGAGGTAGAAAGGCACGTCAGGTGCTGAGAGAGACGAGCGGCCCCGAGTACGTCTCGGACCTGGTGGACATCACCGACCTGCCCATGGAAGCGCTCGAGGACCTGCCGGACACGGTTCTCGCGTCGGTGCTCCACGATGTGCGATTCCCGTCGGGCGAGAGCTTCGCCGCGTTCGCGTCGGCACTTCTCTGACCCGTCCACAGCCTTCCTCACCGCCTTTCGGCCAACTACGATCCGTCCTTCCTCGGTGAGTTGAGCCCCGGTCCAGCGGGGTATCACGTTGCCACGCACGTATCCCGGCTCATAGGCGCGGTGAAACGCCTGCGGCCGGATACGCCGGCCGGGGGGTGCTTTGGAGCGAGAGCCGTACTTTTTCCTCAGTTATGCGCGCCGGGACGACCGGGGTAGCGCCTTCGTGCGTCGTTTCTACGACGACCTGTTGGCAGAGCTGAGCCGCCTGGGCGCGGACTGCGGCGGACAACAGCCGTTCCTCGACATCGAGCGGATCGGCCTGGGCATGGACTGGGAGACCGCGCTCGGCAACGAGATCGGGCACTGCCGGGCGCTGGTGGCCCTCTGCTCACCCGCCTACGTCAACAGTCCCTACTGCGGCAAGGAATGGGCCGCCTTCGAATCCCGGCTGCTGAGGTACCGCGAGCAGACCGACATCGAGGTACCGGCGCTCATACCGGTCCTGTGGGTTCCCCTGCACCATGCGATGCCGCCGGAGATCAGCAAGTACCAGTACTTCGAACCGGCGATGGGTCAGGAGTACCTGGAGCAGGGGCTGATGGGGCTGTTGCGGTCCGCTCCGGGGGGTCGCGCCTACCGCGCGGTCCTGGAACTCGTCGCGAAGCGGGTGCACCACGTCGCCGATCTCTTCCGGCTGCCCCGTGCGCAGGGCCTCGACCTGGGGACCGTGCGCAGCCCCTTCGAGGGGCGGGAACCCGCGGGCCCGGGGAGACGCACCACGGGTCACGTCCGGGTGTTCATCGCCGCGGGCGTCACCGACCCCCTGCCCACGGGTCGGCAGCGGCCCGAGTACTACGGGCCCTCACCGCTCGACTGGACGCCGTACCACCCGCCGATCCACCCCACCGTGGCCTACCGGGCGCAGCGCGTGATCATCGACGAGGGGTGCACGAGCAGCCTGGAGGTCGTCGACCGGGGCCTCGGCGAGAAGCTCGACGAGGCCATGCAGAACAACCAGACCTCCGTGCTGTTGGTCGACGCGTGGGCCGCCCGGGAAGGCCGGTACCGCGCTCCGCTGTCCGACTACGACCGGCAGAACCACCCTGTCACCGGCGTCCTCGTGCCGTGTCACGAGACGGACGAGGAATCCGTCGACGAGAAGCTGTGGACCGACCTTCAGCAGGTCTTCAGACGCAACTGGATGCGGCGCAACGACCCCTACGATCCGCTGTTCCAGGTCCAGGTCGAAAGACAACGGTTCGAGAGCAGGCTGGCCCGCATGGTGGTGGTCGCCCAGAACCGCCTCATGGAGCAGGCCGTGCCGCGTCGGCTGCCCGCCGGGCCGTCGGCACCGCCCATGCCGGGACTGAACGTCCCGTACACGCCGCCCTCCAGCACCGACGATCCGACCGAGCCGCCGGGTCGTACGCCCCTGCGGAAGGATCAGGACGATGAGCTCTGAGACCGAGGCTCAGGACGCCGGCCGGATAGTCACCTTCTATTCCTACAAGGGTGGCACGGGCCGCACGATGGCCCTGGTCAACGTCGGCTGGATCATGGCCAGCAACGGCAAGCGGGTGCTGCTGGTCGACTGGGACCTCGAGGCCCCCGGACTGCACCGGTATCTGCGCCCTTTCCTCCTCGACCCGAAGCTGCGGGACACCGACGGCCTGATCAACATGGTGAACTCCTTCGTCGGACAGGTGATACGCCCCGGGGAACCGCTGGAACCCGGCGCCGGGACCACCGTGATGAGTGACGACGAACTGCGTTCCCACGCCCGGCTCGGCCCTCGCACCACCGGCCTGGACCTGCGCTTCCCCGGGGGCGGCCGGCTCGACTTCCTGCCCGCCGGGCGGATGTCCCCCTCGTACTCCGCGGACGTCACCAGCTTCAACTGGCGCGCGTTCTACGAACGTCTGGGCGGTGGCTCCTTCCTCCAGGTGCTGCGGGAGGAGATGAAGGCGTCGTACGACTACGTCCTCATCGACAGCCGCACCGGTGTCAGCGACATCTCGGGGATCTGCACCACCGTCATGCCGGACGTCCTCGTCGACGGGTTCGTGCTGAACCACCAGAGCATCGAAGGCGGCCTGGACGTCGCGCAGTCGGTGGCCTCGGAGGTGCGCCACCCCGTTCGCATCCTGCCCGTCCCCATGCGTGTCGAGGACGGCGAACAGGAACTGCTCGAATGGGGCCGCGACCTGGCCCGAGCCGAGTTCGGACCGTTCCTCTCCTGGCTGGGCGAATCGGAGCAGGACCAGTACTGGGGAGAGGTCGAGGTCCCCTACAAGAAGTACTACGCCTACGCCGAGATCCCGGCCACGGTCCGGGACCGGCCCTCCCAGCCGGGAAACCTGCTCGCGGCGTTCGAGCGGCTCACCTCGTGGATCACCGACGGCCGGGTGCGATCCCTCGCCCCCCATCCGGAGGACGAGCGGCAGCGGATGCGTGCCGCCTACCTCGACCCCAGGACGTCGTGGCCGCGCATCCACGTCAGCTACGCCTCGGCCGACCGGATGTGGGCGGAATGGATCGCGGCCAGGCTGGAGGTCATCGGATACCAGGTCTCGCTGCACAGCACCGCCGAACCGGACGCCGGGACGCTGCCCGAGGTCGCCCCCGTCCTGAAGGGGCGCGGACGGCTGCTCGCCCTGCTCTCCCCGGAGTACATGGCGCAGCGGCGTGCCCAGGAGGTCTGGAAGCAGTTGCGAGGTCTTGAGAGCGCCGACAGAGCACTGCTGGCGGTACGCGTCCAGGAGTTCGAGACCACTGCTCGGGCCCCCTTCCGGGGACGGTTCGCCGCCGACCTCACCCACCGCACCCCCGAGGAGGCGGAGGCCCAACTGCTGTCGGTCGTCGGCCCGGTCCGCCGCGCCCGCGTCCCGGGCAGCGTCGCGCCGGCTCCCGACGCACCCGCCCCGCCGTTTCCCGGTACCTCCCCCTCGGTACAGCGAGTTCCATCCAGGAACGTGTCCTTCACCGGCCGGGGCTTCTTGCTGGAGCGGCTGCGCAACGGCTTCACCTCCGGCAGCACGACACAGGTCCTCTACGGGCTCGGTGGAGTGGGAAAGACGCAGATCGCCCAAGAGTACGCACACCGGTTCAAAGCGGCCTATGACGTGGTCTGGTGGGTCCCCGCCGCGCAACCTGGTCTGATCCGCCCGGCCCTCGCCGATCTCGCCCCCCGTCTCGGCCTGGAGGTCGGCGAGGACGTGGGGAGCACAGCGGAGTCGGTGCTGCGGGCGTTACGACGGGGAGAGCCTTTCGACCGCTGGCTTCTGGTCTACGACAACGCCGGACGCCCCGAACAACTCGCGGCGTTCCTCCCGACGGGGCCGCCCGGTGGGCATGTCCTTCTCACATCCCGCGACCGGACCTGGGTGAACGACGCGGGACTGGTCGAGGTCGAGGTGTTCCAGCGTCAGGAGAGCACCGACCTGTTGCACCGCCTCAACACCGGACTCACGGCCTCCGACGCCGAGGAGGTGGCCAGGGAACTGGGCGACCTGCCGCTGGCCGTCGCCCAGGCCGCGGTCTGGCTCAGCGAGAGCAGTATGCCGGTGGCCACCTATCTGGCGCTGCTCAAGGACCGCCTCACCGAGGTGCTGCAGACGACCCAGTTACCGGAGCGGGACTACCCCCACTCGGCCGCGGCGACCTGGAACCTGGCGGTGGACGAACTGCGTCGGGTCAATCAGGCCGCGGCCGAGATGCTGGAGATCTGTTCCTTCTTCGGGCCCGACCCCATTCCGTTGCGGCTCCTCTACAGCAAAGCCGTCACCAAGGCGTTGACCCTGCCGTCGGGTGAGCCACGCGACGAGATGGCCGTCGCCCAACTGGTGCGTACGATCAATCGTTTCGGTCTGGCCAAGAGCGATCAGAGCAGCGCGACGCTCACGGTGCACCGGCTGGTGCAGGCGGTCATCCGCGACCAGGTCGACGACGCACGCAAACCGCAGGCACGCGGTGTGGTGCACGCCGCGCTGGTGGACGCCGACCCGGGTGACCCCGACGTCCCCGCGGACTGGGACCGCTACGCGGAACTGCTGCCCCATCTGCGGCCCAGCCTGGCCGCCGAGAGCCCGGATCCCGAAGTGCGCAAGTGGGTCACCGATTCCGTGCGTTACCTGTGGAAACGCGGCCTGCGGGCAGACGGCCAGGAGCTCGCGGAACGCACACTGGCCCGCTGGAAGACGTGCGGCATCGGGCACCCCGACGACCCACAGACCCTGATGCTCCGCATCCAGCTCGGCAACGTGCTGCGCTCCAGGGGGCGGCTGGAGAAGGCGTACGAGATCGACCGGGACACCTTCGAGCGGTTCCACCGCACCAAGGGCCCGGACTACGCGCACACGCTCGCGGCCGCCGGGAACGTCGCCGCCGACCTGCGCGCGCTGGGCCGCTACGTGGAGGCCCGGGAACTCGACCGCAAGACCCTCGACGGAGCCCTGCGGACGCTGGGGGACGACCACCCGCGCACTCTCATGTACACCAGCAACCTCGGTATGTCGGAGTACCTCGCGGGTGATCGCCGGGCGGCCCTCGATCTCCACGAACTCGCCTACCGGCAGCAGAGCGAGGCGCGCGGCCGGGACAACTTCTACTCCCTGCTGTTCGCCAGCAACTACGCCCGGGATCTGCGTGAGACGGGGAGTCTGAGGGAGGCCCTGGACCTGCTGCGCACCACCGTCCAGTGGTACGAGCAGACCCTCGGCGACAGCCACCCGGAGACGCTGAGGACCCGCCGCAACCTCGCCGTCGCCCTGCGCCGGGCCGGTGACTACGAGCAGGCGAAGAAGATCGACGAGGACATCCACTCCCGGTACGTCGAGGCGCACGGCACGGAGCACACGGACACGCTCGCCGCGGCCTGCGGTCTCGCCTGCGACCTTGCGGCGCTCGGGGAGCCACAGCGAGCACGGCAGCTGGCCGAACGGGCCATGGACCGCTACGGCGCCTACCTGGGCGCGGAACATCCCGTCACGCTGGCCTGCGCCACCAACCTCTCGGTGTACCAGCGGTTGACGGGCAGTACGGACTCCGCGCGCGAGCTGTCCCACAAGGCACTGCACCAGATGTCACGGATCGTCGGGGAGAGTCACCCGTACAGCCTCAGCTGCATGATCAATCACGCGAACGACCTCGCTCTGGCCGGCGACCTGGAAGCAGCCGTCGAGTGGGACCGGCGCGCGCGACGGTACTTCCTCGACATCCTGGGGCCCGACCACTACGACGCCATCAGCATCACCTCCAACCTGGGCCTGAGCCTGCGGGCGACCGGCCGTACCGAGGAGGCGGCGCGGTTGGCGGCGGAGGCGGCGCGAAGGGCCCAGGACAAGCTGGGCGAGACACACCCCACGACGCGGACGATACTGGCCGGAAAACGGCTCGACTCGGACATCGAACCACCGACTACCTGATCCAGTTGACCTCATCCGCCCCAAGAGCCACACGGCGCCCACGGGGTACCTATGATGGCCTCTTTCCTCCGCCGCCGTACCAGAGCGATCGATGCCGATGTCCGCCACCCACGCCCCGCCCGCCGCACCGGACAGCGGGACGGAGTCCGTGCCCTTCCGGCAGTTCCTGCTGAAGATCCACAGCCGGTGCAACCTGGCTTGTACGTACTGCTACATGTACGAGGCGGCCGACCAGAGTTGGCGGGAACGGCCCAGGAGCATGGCTCCGGCGACGGTGCGGCGGGCGGCGCGGCTGATGGCCGAACACGCCACGGAGCACGGGCTGTCCGAGGTGCATGTGGTGCTGCACGGCGGCGAGCCCCTGCTCGTCGGGGCGGAGTACCTGCAAGCGCTCCTCGGGACGGTCACGGACGCCCTGGACGGGATCGCCACGCCGCGCTTCGCCCTGCAGACCAACGGCATCCGGCTCGCCGAGGACCCGCGGCTGCTCCCCGTTCTCGACCGTCACGGGGTCCGGATCGGGGTGAGCCTGGACGGCACCCCGGCCGGGCACGACCGGCACCGACGGCGGGCCGACGGGAGAGGCAGCCACGCCGCCACCGCCCGCGCCCTCGAACTGCTGACGAGCCCTGACCACCGGCACCTGTTCGCCGGTCTGCTGTGCGTGATCGACCCCACCGCCGACCCGCTGGAGACGTACGACGCGCTCCTGCGGTTCGCTCCGCCCCGGCTGGACCTCTTACTCCCGCACGGGACCTGGCAGGCTCCGCCGCCCGGGCTCGCCGCACGGACCTCGCCGCCCTCGGCCCCACCCGCACCGGGCGCGACCCTGCGGGCCGCCCCGTACGCCGACTGGCTGTGCGCGGTCTTCGACCGCTGGTACGGCGCCCCCAGCCGGGAGACCGGCATCCGGCTGTTCGAGGAGATCATGGTGCTGCTGCTCGGCGGTGCCGCCCGCAGCGAGGTGGTCGGTCTCACCCCCATCGACCTCGTCGTCGTGGAGACCGACGGGGCGATCGAGCAGGCCGACTCGCTGAAGGTGAGCTATCCCGGGGCACCCGAGACCGGGTTGCACGTGTTCCGCGACACCTTCGCCGACGCCGCCGCGCACCCCGCCTTCCGCGCCCGGCAGCGCGGGTTGAGCGGGCTCGGCCCGGTCTGCCGCTCCTGCGCCCGCTCCCGTGTGTGCGGCGGCGGCCTGTACGCCCACAGGTACTCCCCCGAAGCCACCCCTGTCTTCTCGGCTCCCTCCGTGTACTGCGACGACCTGGCGGTACTGGTCGACCACATCGGCGCCCGGCTGCGCCGGGACGTCGCCGCACTGACCGTGCCCCGGCGGAAGGCGTCCCGATGACAGCAGCGACGGGGCAGGGGGCCGGTGTCGCACCACGCCCCGGTCAGGATCTCGTCCCGCACACCGTCCCCGCCCCCGTCTTCCGCGCCCTGGCCCGCGCCCGCGGCGGCGCGACCGCCGTGGACCTGCTGCGGAGCGGGCAACTGAGCAAACGCATGCTGATGATGCGGGCCCTGCGCCAAGCGGCGCACGGGCATCCGGAGGAGAGCGCCGCGCAAGCGGCGTACCGCCGCCTGGTGGAACTGAACCGGCGGGACCGCGTGGCCTGGCGCGAGGTCATGCTGCACCCCTACCTGGACGAGGGCCTGACCCGGTCCCTCACCTCGCTGGAGCGCGGACTGCCCACCGATCTGCGGTGGTTGGAACAACTGGCGGCGGACCCGGGCCGGCGGGCGTGGCACCGCGTCGACGCCGTCAGCGACGGCATGACACTCGAACTGCGGCTCGCCGACCGCGGCCCGTTCCGTGAGGCACACGGTCACGAACTCACCGAACCGCTCACCGCCGGGCAGGCACAGGAGTGGACACGAACGCTGCGTGCCGCCTGGGCCGTGCTCGTGCGGCGGCATCCCTGGCACGCACAGACCATCGCCGCCGGCCTGACCACCGTGGTGCCGCTGCGTCCCGAACCCGATGGCACCGAGGTGAGTTCGGCGGCCCGGCGCGCATTCGGAGCCGTCGCCGCCTCCCTGCCCGAGGACCCGGTGCTCCTCGCACTGACCCTCGTGCACGAGTTCCTGCACGTCCAACTCGGCGCGCTGCTCGACCTGTTGCCGCTGCACGGCCCTCCGACGGAGGCGCGCTACCACGCCCCGTGGCGGCCCGACCCGCGGCCCGCCGGGGCACTGCTCCAGGGGACGTACGCGCATCTGGGTGTGACGGACTTCTGGCGCGCCGAACTGGCCTCCGGGACGGGAGGCGAGCGTGCGCGACGCGAGTACGACACCTGGCGCGAGCACACCGACGCCGCCGCCGGCACGCTGCTCGACTGCGGCGAACTGCTGCCCGCGGGCGAGCGGTTCGTGACGGAGCTGCGCGAGGCCGTGCGTCGTCGGCCCGGGCCCGCGGGGGCGCTGCGCGGCAGAGCGGACCTCGTCGATGGCCTTCGCGACGGGGGCTCCGGGCCGGAGACACCGTCCTCGTGCACTCCGCCCTGAGTACCGTCGGGCCCGTCTCCAACGGCGCGCAGACCATGGTGAGCGCGCTGTCGGACGTCCTCGGGCCCAGCAGGACGCTCGTGATGTACACCCCGGCGCCTGAGGAGGCCCCCGGCCGGACGCCCGCGTCCGCCCCGTACACCGCGCCGGGCTCCGGCGTCGGCGTCGGCGTCGGTGTCCTGGCCGAGACGGTACGGGGCCGGCCCGCCGCCCTGCGCAGCGCTCATCCGCGGAGTGCCTTCACGGCGCTGGGCGCCCTGGCGGACCACATCACCTCCGGCCACTCCCCCGACTGCTCCCTGGGCGAGGAGTCCCCGCTGGGCAGACTGGAGAAGCTCGGCGCCCGGGTGCTGTTGATGGGCGTCGGTTTCGAGGCGTGCACCGCGTTCCCTGGCGAAGCACCGCGTCCCGAGCCGCTCCGCGGGCCCGCACGCGGACACCGACGTGCGGCTGGACTCCTCGCCGTTCGCAGCGGTGGGAGCCGCCTACGAGGCGACCGGGGCGGTGCGCTCCGGCCGGGTCGGTCACGCCCACTGCCGCCTGTTCGACCTCGCCGACGCGGTCGCGTTCGCCCTGGTCCTTCCCTGCCGGCGACCACGGCAGGGAAGGACCAGGGGCCCGATCCCGAAGAGCCAGGGGTAGGAGCCGCACCGCTGGATCACCAGCGCGACGCCCCTCCCGTCGGCATCAATCGCTAGGGTTGGCTCATGACCGCTCTGCCCGACTGGATGCGCCCTACGCGCGCGGAGGGCTGGTCCGCGGAGGACCTGGACCGTCTCCCCGAGGCGCCCCGCCACACCGAGCTCATCGACGGAGCACTCGTCTTCATGGTGGCGCCTCGGCGGTCCTGGCACGGCCGCCTCGTCACCGCCCTGACGACCACGCTCATGGCGCAGGCTCCCACCGGCTTCGAGGTCGAGCGTGAGATGACGATCCGCCTCGATGCCCGCAACCGCCCGGAGCCGGACCTCCTGCTGACGGACCTGCCCTACGACCCCGACCGCACCTGGTACGCCCCGGAGAACGTGAAGCTCGTCGTCGAGGCCGGGTCACCGGAATCCGCCCACCGCGACCGCACCGTGAAGCTTCGCAAGTACGCGGAGGCCGGCATCCCGCACTACTGGTGCGTCGAAGACGAGGACGGGGCACCTGTCGTCCATGTCTACGAGCTGGACGAACCGACCGGTGCCTACGCGCCCGCCGGCATCTTCCGGGGCACCCTCCAGCGCCCGGTGCCCTTCGACATCAGCCTCGACCTGGACAGGCTCACGCCGCCCCGAAGCGGATGAGAAGTCGGCTCGCAGCGTCTGCACGGGAATGAGAAGGGGCCGGACTCGTCCGAGTCCGACCCCTTCCGCCTTGCGCGCTTGCCGAAACCATCTGACGTGCGGTAACGGACTGGTCAGACGTTGAAGCGGAACTCCACCACAACCACTCTGACCTGCGGTTATGTGGGCGCATCCCAGCACCATCCCAGCACGGGATTCACTGCAAAGTACAAAAAGATCTCGAAGCGCCAAGACTACGCATCACCGCCCGCCTCGGGTACAGATCGCGCAGCGCTCCAGACGCTGTAATAGTTTCTGTACTAGACTTGTGGTCATGAAGTCACCCCGCCCCGGCGGCACGGAGAACATCTCCGTCTCGATGCCCTCGGAACTCCTCGGCGCTCTGCGCACACGTACCGGCAAGCGCGGCGTGTCCGCGTACGTGACGGCGGCCGTCCGGCATCAGCTCGCCATGGACGGCCTCGCCGAAATCGTGGCCGCCTACGAAGCCGAGCACGAGCCTCTGAACGACGCCGAAGTCCAGGCCGCGCAGAGCGAACTGTTTGGTGACGCACCGGCGCCCTACGCGTCGAACGACAGCGCCGCATGAAGGAGCCCACGGCCAGGTCCCTGGTGCTCGACTCCCAGGCGCTCTCGCTGCTGCTGCGCAACGACCGCCAGATGATCACCCGGATCGAGGCCGCTCGGCGTGTAGGCGTGCCCGTCCTCGTGTCGGCCCTGACGGTGGTGGAGGCCGTCTACGGGAAGACAGACACCGCCCGGCTGCACTGGGTGCTCTCCCGCCTTCAGGTCCAGAACGTCACCCAGGCGGACAGCCTCACCGCGGTGCAGTTGCTGAGCGACGCCGGTGGCTTGCACGGTCACAAGTACGCCATCGACGCCCTCGTCGCCGCGATGGTGCTCCGCTCGCCAGCGCCCGTCCTGGTGCTGACCTCGGACCGCGACGACTGGTCGAAACTGTGCGGCGACGGAGTACAGATCAAGGATGTCTGACCTCGGCGTTCACTCAGCTTGAATTCACCTGCTGATTGTGACTGGATCACGACATCTGGACGACGACCTTGCCCTTGGCGTGACCCTGTTCCAGGTAGGCAAGGGCGTCGGCGATCAGCTCGAATACGAGCGCTGTCTCGCCGACCCCGCGGCTGGGCCCAACGAACCCCGTGGGGTCATTTTGAAGGGCCCGGGAGGGTCAAGGTTGAGTGAGCGGTTCCACGGTCGGCTGCGCGAGGCATAGCGGATGAGCGGTGCCGGCGTACACGAGATGCGCGACGGTGCAGTCCTCTGGCGATGGGGACCTTGGACCGTCTCCTCAGCGCGAGTAGTCCGCGAGGGTGAGTAGCAGGTGTGCCGACTCAGCGCGCACGTGATCGGAATGGGCACCTGCCGGATTGAGGTGGCGCCCGCGAACATACACGTCGGAGGCGTCGATGTTGACGAAACGATGGTCGAGCGCGGAGTGCGGATACCGCTCGTCGAGTGGCAACAGGGGGGTGGTGAACATGGGCGCTGGGGCCGGGCCAATTCCGGAGTGTCCGATGCCAGGTTGCTGCTCGGCCCGCAGGTGCCAGAACCCCGTCGCCCGGTCGTGACGGGAGTAAGTGGCGACGACGGGGCCCCTCAGCGGAGCGCCGTCATGCGCCTCGCTCGGCAGGATGTTCGGAAAGAGCGAGAGGAACGCGTCCCGGCTTGCGGCCATCTGGAACAGCAGCATGCTGTCGGCGGTGAACGGGCGGGATGGTGAGTGGTCCGTCACGCTCCAGCCGAGTGTGTCATCAAGGCGGGCCTCTGCCGACCATTGGACCGCCTCGCACAGGAAGCGGCAGCCGAAGGAGTGCCCGACGAGGTGGAGGTACTGACCGTCTCGGTTAGCGAGCACGGGCGCTGCCTCAGGGTCGGCGCGCTCGGCGTCCAGATAGCCGAGGAGCCGACCCAGGATGTGGGCGGCGTGGCCTCCTCCGTCGCGTGCGCCCATAGCGTGCGCCCGGTCCCGGATCCTGCGGTAGCCGGCGGGGGTGACCAGGCTGGATGATGGCCAGCGCACGACGACACACCATGGGCTGAAGCCCTTGACTGCTAGGGCCGGATAACGGGCCGGGGCTGTCACAAAGACGTCGTGCATCAGAGCCAACAGTCGCTCGGCGGTGCGGTAGGCGGAGTCAGGCGAGGTCTGCCAACCGTGGACATAGACGAGGATGTCCGTCGCCCAGACAGGCGGGGCGAGACGCTCCGCGAAGTAATGGCGCAGCCAGGCCTCGGGCACAGGCTCACCCGTGTCAGCGTCGAGCAGCCAGCCCGTCGCATCCAGGTCAACGACCTCCACCGTGCCGACACGGTTCACGCCTCGCCTCCACTTGTCCGCTCCAGACGAGCATCCATGCCGCAGTGCAGACCGTAGGCGAACCCCAGGGGATTTCGGTATCGGGCGGCGAAGTCCCGGGCCAACTCATGAGTGATCTGGCCAGCGGTCGCCTCCCCGCGCAAGTAGCGGGTGACGAACTCGAGCGCATACTCGGCGGCAAACGCCTGTGGCATCGCGATCAGCGGCCCGAGCACGCCCTGCGCGCCGTGCTCGATGAGCATGCTCCCAAGGAACGCTCGGTCCGCACTCGCCGCGGACACCCCGGTGTAGCAGGCATTGAGTACGACAAGCGGTCGGAAACAACTGTGCCGGTGGTTTGCCCTTAGCTCACGTACGGTGTGGCCGTCGAAGGGGGTGTCGTCGGTGAGCCTGACGACCAGGGTCGGGGGTTCGGGCTGGTTCCCGACGAACTCTCCGTGGCACCAGAAGTACATCAACTGCTCGTCCAGCTCGGGCTTCCCCAGATCGCGGACGAGTTCCTCATAAGTCGTTCGCACGGTGTACTCCGTACCCGCCGCCAGTGCCTTCGCGACTTCATCCGCACGGGTGGCGCTGCCCACGCGGACGTCGTGGTTCAGGCTGACCGGGGTCCGCTCGTGGGCTGCTCCGGGCGGCCCGATCCACGCGTAAGCATCACCGGTGTGCTCGATCTGATGCCGATGACCGAGGAAGCGAGTGAAGAGAACCTCCAAGGTTGCAGGCACGGTGGAATCTTCGGTTGTACACAGCAATGGCCAGGGCAGATGTAGATCGGAGTCGAACCGTACCCGCAGCCCCTCCTGGGACAAGGCCGAACGCAGTGAGGTGCGGAACATCCTGGTCGGTTCGTCGTCACCGCGCAGCAGAGTGCTAAACAGCAGTGTTTCCCCGCTTCGAGCTAGATCGGCCACTATCCGGCGCAGCTCCTCCTCAGGTTCGGCACTGAGGTCCGCGGACGTTGCGTACGGGCGCCGTCTACTCTGTAGAGACCGACCCAGGTCGTCGACCGGCTGGAAATCAACGAACTCCGATTTCCATCGGGCACGGAGCCGGGCCGCCGCCCCATGGACCTCATCGGGCCGGGCAAGCAGGTCAACCTTATGCTCGGTGCCATGGAGTGCCGGAACGGCCGAGCCTGACATCCGCGCCCGGATCCGGCCTTCGCCGAGGACGTCGAAGCTGACGCGGAGGTCGGGCGCCTCCGTCATCAGGTGCGGCAGGAAGCGGAAGCCGTCGCTGGGGTCCTGAACAATGCAGGTGGTCAATTCACGGGGCATCGGTCAGGCCCTCCCCGTGCGTGGCCGCAGCTGTCTATTCCCCGAACCGCTGGGCTTCGTCTCCGTGATGGACAGATCGGACTCCACCTGCTGCAAGACGGTGCCTGTGTCGTGATGTACCAGGGTGAACCGGATCCGGTGTGTGCCGGGCTCCAGGGCCGTGAAGCGGAACTGTCCGGATTCGGCGTCTCCAGGGTGGTACGCCATCGTGGCTGGTGCAACCTCCGCGCCGCTCAACGGCACGGCCACGATGTCCAGCGCAGGCCGCTCACCCGGGCGGGCCCATGGATGCTGGGGCTCAGCGATCAGCTTCAGTGTCACGTGTACTGGAGTCCCCACACTGGGGTTGTCGTCCAAGAGCCTCAGATGCACTCGGCAGCGTGGCGGTGCCGAAAGCGCCGGAGCTACCACGTCAACATCAACCACGCTGCCGGCGACTGCGTAGCGGGCGACCGCTGCTTCGTAGAAGGCATCCGCGAGGGCCACGATGATCGAGTTGATCGCTGGCCCGTCGGTGAAGAAGTAGTCAGCCATCGTGTTGTGAGCGTCCTGGTTGTCTGCGACTGCCTCCGTGACGGCGGCTTGGAAGTCCTGTGACTCCAGGAACTGCTTCTTAGAGTTCACCTTGGTTTGCTGGACCAGGTTCGGGTCGGCGAGCAGCAGTTGCAAGAGGCCCTGTACAAACTCCCTGATCTGGGAAGCAGCGAACGTTTCGGCGCCGAAGAGGTCGTTCATCTTGTCTATGACGACCTGAAGCGCGACGTACTTCGGATCCTTCTTCGCTCCCGTACCGGCGGCGCTGATGCCCTTCAGCTGCCCGTCACCCACGAGTGAGATGTCGACCGGGATCGCCTTGCTGTGCTTGACCCCGACCAGCACCACGTCGGAGAGGTCTACGTCGGCCGCCCAAGCGGACTCGGCAATCACCTTCTCCAGCAGGCGCAGGAAGATCGAGAGCATCTCCATGTAGGGATCGCCGTAGTCGACGATCTGGGACATGAAGTCGTAGAGCCGTACGTAGGTGGAGACGTCCTTGCGGAACAGGTCGAGCTCCTGGAGCTTGACCTTGTCCTCCTCTTCGATGGCCCGCGCGTAGCGGCGCCGGAAGTCCTGCTGCGCCGGGCTGATTGCAGCCGAGAGAGCGTTGTTGCCCTTCCGCGTCACCCACAGTTCGGCGACCTTGCGGACATTGTCCTCGGTGTAGATCCCGGCCTGGGCAAGCTTGTTGGCCAGGTGCACGACGACATACGGGTCGGTCTCGGTCTCCAGAGTCGCGTTCTTGAAGTACGGCTCGAAGGCCGTCTTGATGTCCTCAGGCTTGTTGGCGAAGTCGATGACGAACGTCTTGCGCTTCTGCTCACCACCAGCGGTGCGGTGGGTGCGGTTGAGGCGCGAGAGCGTCTGTACCGCGGTGACCCCGGACAACCTCTTGTCGACGTACATCGCCGAGAGCAGGGGCTGGTCGAAGCCTGTCTGGAACTTATTGGCGACCAGCATGATCTTGTATGTGTCGCCCTTGAACGCGGCCGCCAGGTCAGCCCCGGCGCCAGGGTTCATGTTGGCCTCGGTGAACTCGTCGTCCTTCGACGGCTGCGGGCCCCAGTCGCTGTGCCAGGTCTCGCCCTCGGGCATGGTCACCCCGCCCGAAAAGGCGACCAGGGTTCGGTAGTTGTACGAGGCGTCCTCGGCGCGGCGCTTAGCGATGTAGGCGTCTATCGCCAGCTTGTACTTCACCGCGGACTTGCGGGAGTCGGTCACCACCATGGCCTTCGCCTTGCCTTCGAGGAGGTAGGCGACGTTGGCGTGGAAGTGCTCGACGATGATCTGCACCTTCTGGCTGACGTTCGTCGGGTGGAGCTGCACCCACCGCATCAGCCCCTTGCGGGCGGCTGCCTCCTCGACCTCGCCTCCGTCACCGGCCTCGGCCTTGCCGGCGATCTGCAGCGCGGTGTCGTAGGACTGGTAGCCCTTGAGGACGTCGAGGATGTATCCCTCCTCGATCGCCTGCTTCATCGAGTACAGGTGGAACTCGCGCGGCTTGCCGTCGGCCCCCTTGCGGCCGAACAGTTCGAGGGTCTTGTTCTTCGGCGTCGCGGTGAAGGCGAAGTAAGAGATGTTCTCCGATTCGGCACGCTCGGTCATCTCCGAGGCAAGCACCGACTCCACATCGACCTCGGCGCCCTCCTCGATCTCCTTGAGCTCCTCGGCTGTCAGTACCTGCTTCAGCTTCGAGGAGATCTGCCCTGACTGTGAGGAGTGCGCCTCATCGGCAATAACGGCGAATCGCTTGCCCTTCAGGCTGGCGTCGGTCCGGATCTCTTCCAGTGCGTACGGGAAGGTCTGCACAGTCACCGCGATGATGAGCTCGCCGCTCTTCAACGCCTGCGCCAGCAAACCCGACTTCGACTTCGCGCCGGCCTTGCGGACGTCCTCGGGACTGATCGTCGCAACAATCTTCTTGTTCCCGTCGATCTGCCGGATCGCATCCTGCAGCTGGGAGTCGAGCACGGTACGGTCCACGACGACGATGACGGAGTCGAAGACTTTCTTGTCGTCGGCATCATGCAGTCGGGCCAGCCCGTGGGCGGTCCAGGCGATGGTGTTCGTCTTTCCTGAGCCAGCCGAGTGCTCGATCAAATACCGGTGCCCGACACCCTCCTCCTTGACTGCGGCGACGATGCTCGTGACGGCCTCCCACTGGTGGAAGCGCGGGAAGAGCATGCTCGTACGCCGCACCGAGGTGCCGGTGGTGACGTCCCACTCCTCCTTGGTCTGCACGATCGTCAGCCGCCCGATGACGTTCAGCCAAGCGTGCTTCTCCCAGACGCGTTCCCATAGGTACGCCGTCGCCGACCTGTTGTCCGCGCCGGGCGGGTTGCCGGCGCCACTGTCGAAGCCGATGTTGAACGGAAGGAAGTGGGTCTCATCCCCCTCCAGCTTCGTGGTCATGGCCGCCAGGCCGTTGGAGACCGCGAAGTGCACCAGCGCCCTGTGACCGAACGACAGCAGCGGCTCTGGGCGCCCGTTCGTCAGCGGGTTGCGGTCGTGCTTGTACTGGTTGATCGCCTCGTCCAGCGACTGGGTGAAGTCGGTCTTCAGCTCCACTGTGGCCACCGGGAGCCCGTTGACGAAGAACACCAGGTCGATGGTGCGCTGGTCAGCGGTCGAGAAGTGCACCTGCCGCACCACCCGCACCCGCATCGCCTCGTAATGCGACACGGTGGTTGCATTGAGAGAGGTTTCGGGGCGGAACTGCGCCATCTTCAAGCGGCCGCCACCGATGTACTGAACTCCGTTGCGCAGGATGTTCAGCGTCCCGCCGCCGTGCTCAAGCGGCTTGTCCAACGCTGCGGTCAGCACGTCAAGGAACTTCGCCTGCGACCCCGCCGCCTTCAGCGCCTTCTCGTACGCCGTCTTCTGCGTCGCCTCCAGCCAGGCGAACAGATCCGCCGGGAACAGCGCCCGCTCACGGTCGTACTCGCCACCGTCGTGGTCATTCACCGAGTACAGCCAGCCGCGTGCCTCGAGGTACTCGCAGATCTCCTTCTCGAAGACCGCCTCGTTGTGGTCGGCCATCACGGCACCTCGTGTACGTCGATCTGCCCAGTCACCGCAGCCGTGATCAACGCCGACCGGCGCTCCTTGGAGAACTCAATGAACCGCCCGGTCTCCTCAATGAGTGTGTCGATCTTCGCGGTCGCATGACCGACCTCCGCCACGAGCGCACGTTGCTTCTCAAGCGAAGGAACCGGAATGCGCAGGGAGCCAATAATGTCGGAGTTCAAGTTGTCCATCGTCGATCCAACGGAGGCCAATGCGAGTGCATCGCGGTTGCGCCGGCTGCTGAACACGACTGCTCCGAACGCTGGCTCGATGAAGGCCCGATTGAATCGGACTAGCGCCGAGCCCGTCCCGCAGAGGAAACCCACTGCAGGTGCCTCTACGACCGCACAGCGTCCAAGCTCTCCTCGACGGGCAGCGATCAAATCGCCTTCTTCGAGAGCATGGCGCGCAAGCTGTGCAGCCTTGTCAGCACCGACCGCAACTCGCGGATCGGGGACGACCTCACCTGCGACGATATGGGATGGGTTGATGATCGGCACGCCGCCATCCTCATACTCATCGGACTTCAACTGGCTGCCGAACGGGCCCGTCTGAATCAAGGCGGTAACTGCCTTCAACGGCGTGTTCCAGTCAAGGAGCGCCACACTTCGCTCTACAACCGACCACCGCCGCTCGCGGAGCATCTCGATTAGCCGCTGCTGCTCCTCAATGAGTGTGTCAATGCGGGCCGTTTCGCGGTCGAGGTAGTCGGCGATGGCGCGCTGTTCTTCCAGCGGCGGCACTGGGATCGCCATGCTCAGGAAGACGTCGGGGTAGATCCGAAGGCGCGACGACCAGATGCCGCGGGAGAGGCGAGTCATCTCCATCACATACGGGGTCGATCGGTAGAGGTAGTCGTAAAACCCCGGACAGAAGGCTGCGTTCGGACGCGGCCTGTACACACCGTACGCAGGGCTCACGATGCCAGCCTGCTTCGAGACGCCGAGCGCCCCCATCCACGCCCACATCGTATTAATGACGAGATCGCCCGCCTCCACGAGGCGGTAGCCATCGAGGCTCTCCGCTGCAGTCATCGTCACGGTCTTCTCTGACCTCGGGGTGATCCCGGTCAAATGCGACACGCTGAGGAGTTCCTCTGTACCTTCGGGTGAGACAGACAGCGACTCTGCCAGAAGTTCTTTGTTTCTGCTCCAGCGCCAGCGGGATGGGACGTTACCGGCCCACGCCTGCTCAAGATCAAACTGGGCTTGTGTCATCCCTCAACCTCCCGCAGCAGATCGAGGATCTTGGCAACCTGCTTCTCCAGGTCGGCGTCGATCTCCGCGAGCGGACGAGGTGGAACGTACTTGTAGAAGTGCCGCGTGAAGGGGATCTCGTAACCCGTCTTGGTCTTGGCCCAGTCGATCCAGGCGTCGGGAACGTGCGGCTTCACCTCCGCATCGAAGTACGCCTGGATGACTTCGCGCTCCGCCGTCGCGCCGGCGGTCGAGCCGCCGTAGGTGAAGGGCACGTTCTCCGTGTCGCGCTTCTTCGAATCGGGCTTCGGTTCGCCCTTGCGGTTGACGACAGGGTTCCCGCCCTCGTCCAGCAGGGGGCGCTCGACGGTGACCGTCCAGTAGCCGAACTCGTCGTTGCGCAGCACCTTGGAGAGCTCGGGATCGGCGTCCTCGAAGTCGTCGTACAGCCGCAGGACCTCGGCGCGGTCGGCATCGCTGATCTCGCGTCCCTTGGCACCGAGGTTCTTGCGCATCTTGGTCCAGAACGACGTGCCGTCGATCAGCTGCACCTTGCCCTGGCGGTCGGCGTGCTTGGTGTTGTCCAGAATCCAGATGTAGGTGGCGATGCCGGTGTTGAAGAACATGTTGGTCGGCAGGGCCACGATCGCCTCGACCAGGTCGTTCTCCAGCAGCCACCGGCGGATGTTGGAAGGGCCGGATTCAGCTCCGCCGTTGAAGAGCGGAGAGCCGTTCATGACGATGCCGACGCGGCCGCCGCCGTCCTCGGGTGCGCGCATCTTGTGGGCTAGGTGAAGCAGGAAGAGCATCTGCCCGTCGGAAGTCGCGGGGAGGCCCGGTGCGAAGCGGCCGTAGGGGCCGGCGGAGTCTCGCTCCTCCTTGACCGCCTTGGCGTACTGCTTCCAGTCCACGCCGTAGGGCGGATTGGACATGCAGTAGTCGAACTGGCGGCCTTTGAAGGCGTCGTCGGTGAGCGTGTTACCGAAGGCAATGTTGGTCGCGTCGTGGCCCTTGGCGAGCAGGTCGGACTTGCAGATGGCGTACGACTGCGGGTTGTACTCCTGGCCGTACAGGCCCAGCTTCGCGTCGGGGTTCTCGGCGAGCAGGTGCTCCTCTGCCAGGGAGAGCATGCCGCCGGTGCCGGCGGTGGGGTCGTACAGCGATCGGATGATGCCGCCCTCGGTGAGGTCGACGTCCTGCTCTGCGAAGAGCAAGTCGACCAGCAGCCGGATCGCGTCGCGCGGCGTGTAGTGGTCGCCAGAGGTCTCGTTCGCTGCCTCGTTGAACTTGCGGATGATGTATTCGAAAGCGTCGCCCATGTCGGAGTTCGACACCACATCAGGGTGGAGGTCGACCTTGCCGAAGGACTTGACGATCTCGCGTAGAAGCCCGGCCTTTTCCAGAGCCAGGATCTCCTTCTTGAAGTCGAAGTACTCGAACACGTCCACGTCGCCGGAGAACCTGTCGATGTAGTCGGCCAGGTTGTCCGCCAGTCCGTCCGCGTCGGCCAGCAAGTTCGCGAACGAGTAGTTGGAGGTGTTGTAGAAGGTCCGGCCTGTGGCCTTCTTAACCTCGACCTTGAGCCGGTTCGGGTTCTCGAACTTCGCTGCCAGCTCTCGCACCGTCGCCTGATCGGGCTCAAGGATGCAGTCGAGCCGCCGCAGGATCGTGAACGGGAGGACCACAGTCCCGTACTGGTTGGGGCGATAGGGGCCCCGAAGTTGGTCAGCGATAGACCAGATGAAGCTACCGAGCGCGCTCACAAGTTCCTCACGAGAATCGTCTAGCAGTGCCGATCACTTTGCCAGAGCCAGCAGTCGCCGTCCCACGGTTCGGCCACTCGCCAGAGCAGAACCCAGCACCTGCGCCGCATCCACGTCCCAGCACAATCCCAGCACGGTACGGATGACCAGGGATGACGACAGGTGACGAGGGGTCAGGTATCCCAGCACCATCCCAGCACGGGAAAAACAAAGGGCCCGACCCCAAAGAGCCGGACCCTACCTGACCTGCACGTTTGCCAGATCAGCAACGTGGTGGTATGTCACCCCCTACACGTTGAAGCGGAACTCGACGACGTCCCCGTCCTGCATCACGTAGTCCTTGCCCTCCATGCGGGCCTTGCCCTTGGCGCGGGCCTCGGCCACCGAGCCGGTTTCCACCAGGTCGGCGAAGGAGATGACCTCGGCCTTGATGAAGCCCTTCTGGAAGTCGGTGTGGATCACGCCGGCCGCCTCGGGGGCCGTCGCGCCCTTCTTGATGGTCCAGGCGCGGGATTCCTTGGGGCCGGCCGTGAGGTAGGTCTGCAGGCCCAGGGTGTCGAAGCCGACCCGGGCGAGGGTGGCGAGGCCCGGCTCCTCCGCGCCGACCGACTCCAGCAGCTCCATCGCGTCCGCCTCGTCCAGCTCGGCGAGGTCCGCCTCCAGCTTGGCGTTGAGGAAGATCGCCTCGGCGGGAGCGACCAGGGCGCGCTGCTCGTTCTTGAAGTCCTCGTCGGTCAGCTCGTCCTCGTCGACGTTGAAGACGTACAGGAACGGCTTGGTGGTGAGCAGGTGCAGGTCGTGGAGGAGTTCCTCGTTGCCGGAGCCCTGCACGATGCCCTGCGAGAAGAGGGTGTCGCCCTTCTCCAGGATCTCCTTGGCGGCCTCGACGGCGGCGACCTTCGGCGCGATGTCCTTCTTGATGCGCGACTCCTTCTGGAGGCGCGGCAGGACCTTCTCGATGGTCTGCAGATCGGCGAGGATCAGCTCGGTGTTGATCGTCTCGATGTCGTCCTTGGGCGAGACCTTGCCGTCGACGTGGACGACGTTCTCGTCCTGGAAGGCACGGATGACCTGGCAGATCGCGTCCGACTCGCGGATGTTCGCGAGGAACTTGTTGCCGAGGCCCTCGCCCTCGCTGGCGCCGCGCACGATGCCCGCGATGTCCACGAAGTCGACGGTCGCCGGGAGGACGCGCTGCGAGCTGAAGATCTCGGCGAGCTTGGTCAGGCGCTCGTCCGGGACGCCCACCACACCGACGTTCGGCTCGATCGTGGCGAACGGGTAGTTGGCCGCCAGCACGTCGTTCTTGGTCAGGGCGTTGAACAGGGTCGACTTGCCGACGTTGGGCAGACCGACGATTCCGATCGTGAGCGACACGTTTGCGACTTCCCGTACGTAGGAGGGCCAGGCGGCCGGGGCTGGAGCGGCTGGGCCTGGGGCCGGCCCGGAGCCTGTCCGGCGGATCGTGCCCCAGCGGCCGGAAGGCCGGCCGATCCCCCAGTTTACGGCGTACCGGCACCCGCCCCGGCGAGGTATCGAACGCTTGGCCAAGGTCCACTCGACGGCGTGTCTGTGAACCCATTCGGCACATTAACCGACCTAAGTTGGACGAGTGGAGCAGCAGCAAAGGACGTACCCCCCGCATCCCGCTCGTACCGGGCCGCAGCGCGGCGCCTCGCCCCTTCCGCCGCAGGCGGGCAGAGGGGGGCGGGTTCCCGGCGCGGGTGTGCCGCGTCGTGCTCCGGTCGCGCGCGGGCCCGTACCGCCTCCGGTCCGAGCCGTGCGGAGCATCGCGCGAGCGGTGCGCCGGATGCCGGATCCGCGCCTCACCGGCCTTGGCTGCGGGGTCTTCTGCGGGGCGTCGATGTTCGTGCTCGCCGGCCTCGACCGGCTGCTGTTCGGCGCCTCCCCCGCCCTGTACGGGGTGCTGTTCCTGCTGGTCAGCGCGTTGAGCGCGGTGTGGGTGCGCAGCGGTGACCTGGCGAGCGCGCCCGTCGTCGTACCGATCGCCTTCGCGATCGGGCTGCCGCTGCTCGCCGCGGGCGAGGGCGGACTCGGCGGGCATCTGATGGCCCTGGTCACCGCCCTCGCCATGCAGGCCGGCTGGCTCTACGGCGGCACCCTCGTCGCCGGCGTCATCGTGACCGTGCGCAAGCTGCGGCTGATGGCCCGACGGGTCGCCGAGGGGGAGCTGGACAGGGGCAGGGAGAGGGCGAGCGAGGGGGATCCGGGTGGTCCGGGCCGGGCGGGGCGGGCTCGGGTCGGTGGGCAGGGTGGCCAGAGCCGGGACAGCGGGCAGGAGCGGGGAGCAGCGCCTGGTGCGCGGGGACCGGAATCGTACGACCGTCGGCCCGTCGGGCCCCGGGCGCCACGGCCTCCGGCCCAGCCACGCCGTACCGTGCCCCGGGGGTAGCGGGCGCTCGCGCGAAGGGTCGCGTGAGGCCGTCGTGCGGGTGCGGGTGCGGGTGCGTGGGGGCTGGTCGCGCAGTTCCCCGCGCCCCTGAAAAGCAGGGGCTACGCCCCGTGCTTTTCAGGCCCGCATGGCCGTGGTCTTTCAGGCCCGCAGGGGCCTGATGCTTTTAGGGGCGCGGGGAACCGCGCGAGAAGCCCCACCGGGGCCGCACCCGACAACGCACCCGAACCCGCCTAGCCGGCCTTCGCCGCCCTCATCGCCGCGCCCACGATGCCCGCGTTGTTCTGCAGCTGGGCCGGGACGATCTCCGCTCTGATGCCCTCGATGAGGTGGAGGAACTTCGCGGACTTGCGGCTGACGCCGCCGCCGATGATGAACAGCTCGGGCGAGAAGAGCATCTCTACGTGCGCGAGGTACTTGGTCACGCGCTTGGCCCAGTGCTCCCAGGTCAGCTCGTGGTCCTCCTTGGCCTTGGTGGAGGCGCGGGTCTCGGCGTCGTGGCCGTGCAGCTCCAGGTGGCCCAGCTCCGTGTTGGGGACGAGGACGCCGTCGGAGAAGACGGCGCTGCCGATGCCCGTGCCGAAGGTGAGCAGGATGACCGTGCCCCGACGGTCGCGCCCGGCGCCGAACTGGACCTCGGCGACACCGGCCGCGTCCGCGTCGTTCACCACGGTCACCGGCAGGCCGCCGAGCCGGTCGCCGAGCAGAGCGCGCGCGTCGGTGTCGATCCAGCTCTTGTCGACATTGGCCGCCGTACGGATCGTGGCACCGCCCGTGACCACGCCGGGGAAGGTGACGCCGACCGGGCCGGTCCAGCCGAAGTGGTCGACGACCTCCTTGACCCCGTCGGCCACCGCGTCGGGCGTCGCCGGGTGCGGGGTCAGCACCTTGTACCGCTCGTCCGCCAGGTCGCCCAGGTCCAGGTCCACGGGAGCGCCCTTGATCCCGGAACCGCCGATGTCCACGCCGAAGATGTGCATGGCCCTACGTTACGTCGTACGACTGACAGTCACGTTGGCGAGGGGGGCGACCGCCGACGGGGAGCCGGGATCCTCACGACACCGAACGGGGACGGCCCCGGAACCTTCACGTTCCGGGGCCGTACGCGCGGGTTCGGAGGGTCAGGCGCCCTGGCCCGTGCGCTCGGCGACCAGGGAGGCCGCCTCCTCGCGCAGGTCGCGGCGGAGTTCCTTGGGCAGGGAGAAGGTGATCGACTCCTCGGCGGCCTTCACCAGTTCGACGTCCTCGTAGCCGTGCTGGGACAGCCACTCCAGGACCTCCTCGACGAGGACCTCCGGCACCGAGGCGCCCGAGGTGACGCCGACGGTCTCGACCCCCTCCAGCCAGGCCTCGTCGATCTCGCTGGCGAAGTCCACGAGGTACGCCTCGCGGGAGCCGGCGAGCTTGGCGACCTCGACGAGGCGGACCGAGTTGGAGGAGTTGCGGGAGCCGACCACGATGACCAGCTCCGCCTGGGCGCCCATCTGCTTCACGGCGAGCTGACGGTTCTGTGTGGCGTAGCAGATGTCGTCGCTGGGCGGCGAGACCAGCAGCGGGAACTTCTCCTTGAGCGCGCCGACCGTCTCCATCGTCTCGTCGACGGACAGGGTGGTCTGGGAGAGCCACACGATCTTGGACGGGTCGCGGACCTCGACCTTGGCGACGTCCTCGGGGCCGTCGACCAGCTGGATGTGGTCCGGTGCCTCGCCCGAGGTGCCGATGACCTCTTCGTGACCCTCGTGCCCGATCAGGAGGATGTCGAAGTCCTCGCTGGCGTACCGGATCGCTTCCTTGTGGACCTTGGTGACCAGCGGGCAGGTCGCGTCGATGGTGGCGAGCTTGCCGCGGGCGGCCTCTTCGTGGACGGTCGGGGCGACGCCGTGCGCCGAGAACATGACGATGTTGCCCTCGGGGACCTCCTCCGTCTGCTCGACGAAGATGGCGCCCTTCTTCTCCAGGGTCTGCACGACGTACTTGTTGTGGACGATCTCGTGGCGGACGTAGATCGGGGCCCCGTACTGCTCCAGGGCCTTCTCGACGGCGATCACCGCGCGGTCGACACCCGCGCAGTAGCCGCGCGGGGCGGCGAGGAGGACACGGCGGCGGCCAGGCGAAGCGGTCATGTCTTCCATCGTAGGGGGTTCCCGGGCGGGGCCTTCGCCGATGGGGGCGCGGCCCGGGGTGGGGGTTCGGATGCGTCGGCGGGTGCGGGTGGTTCGTGGTTGCCCGCGCAGTTCCCCGCGCCCCTGAAAAGCAGGGGCTGCGCCCCGTGCTTTTCAGGCCCGCAGCCCCGTCGCCTTCAGACCCGCAGGGCCGTGGTCTTTCAGGCCCGCAGGGCCTGGCTTTCAGGGGCGCGGGGAACTGCGCGAGAAGCCCCACGCACCCGCACCCGCCGACGAAACCCGAACCCCCGAGCCATGAGGCGGCCTTGTCGGCGCCCCCCACTACGCTCGGCCGCATGGCTCTGAACACATCCGCCGAATCCCCCCTCCCCGTCGGCGAGGTCTCCCGCCTCATCGGCGGCTGGATCGACCGGCTCGGCGCGGTATGGGTCGAGGGGCAGATCACCCAGCTGTCGCGGCGCCCGGGCGCGGGCGTCGTGTTCCTGACGCTGCGGGACCCGTCGCACGACATCTCCGTGGGCGTGACCTGCTACCGCCAGGTGTTCGACTCGGTGGCCGACGTGGTGAGCGAGGGCGCCCGGGTCGTCGTCCTGGCGAAGCCCGAGTGGTACGCGCCGCGCGGGCAGCTGTCGCTGCGGGCCACCGAGATAAAGCCGGTCGGGGTCGGTGAACTGCTCGCCCGGCTGGAACAGTTGAAGAAGTCGCTGGCGAGCGAGGGGCTGTTCGCGCCCGAGCGGAAGAAGCCGCTGCCCTTCCTGCCGCAGCTGATCGGGCTCGTCTGCGGCCGGGCCTCCGCGGCCGAGCGGGACGTGCTGGAGAACGCGCGGCACCGCTGGCCGGCCGTCCGCTTCGAGGTGCGCAACGTCGCCGTGCAGGGCGTGCACGCCGTGCCGCAGGTGGTGCAGGCGGTGAAGGAGCTGGACGCACTGGCGGGCGTGGACGTCATCGTGGTGGCGCGCGGCGGCGGCAGCGTGGAGGACCTGCTGCCGTTCTCCGACGAGCAGCTCGTACGGGCGGTCGCGGCCTGTCGTACGCCGGTGGTGTCAGCGATCGGGCACGAGCCGGACACCCCGTTGCTGGACTATGTGGCCGACCTGCGCGCGTCCACGCCGACCGACGCGGCCAAGAAGGTCGTACCGGACGTGGGCGAGGAGTACGAGCGGGTGCGGTGGCTGCGGGACCGGGCGCGACGGTGTGTGCGGGCGTTCGTGGAGCGGGAGGAGCGGGGGTTGGCGCACGCGTTGGCGCGCCCCTCGATGGAGGACCCGCACCGCATGATCGACGAGCGGGCCGACCAGGTGGCCTCGCTGCTCGACCGGGGGCGCCGCTGCCTCGGGCACCATCTGGACCGCGCCTCCTCGGAGTTGACGCACACGCACGCACGCGTGGTGGCCCTCTCCCCCGCCGCGACGCTCCAGCGGGGGTACGCGGTGCTGCAGAAGACGGACGGGCATGTGGTGCGCGCCCCTGGTGAGGTCGGGCCGGAGGAGCCGTTGCGGGCGCGGGTGGCCGAGGGTGAGTTCGTCGTCCGGGTCGACGGAGCAGGGGCCGTGGACGAGACCGGGACTGTCGGAGGGGACGCATAAGGTGGGCCGCATGACCAGCAACGTGAGTGAGGCCGAGGGGACGAGCGGGGCCGCCGGGGTCTCGGAGGCCGACCGCGCCCTCGGGTACGAGCAGGCGCGGGACGAGCTGATCGAGGTCGTCCGACGTCTGGAGGCGGGCGGTACGACGCTGGAGGAGTCCCTCGCCCTCTGGGAGCGCGGCGAGGAGCTCGCCAAGGTCTGCCGGCGCTGGCTGGAGGGGGCACGGGCGCGGCTGGACGCGGCGCTGGCGGAGGACGAGGAGGGGGAGGGCGGGGCCGAGTCCTGACCCGCTCGGTCGAGGCCCTGTTCGCCCGCGCCGCCGGCCTCCACGGTCCGGCTGACACGCCCAGGACACTGTGAAGCGGATCACCGCACTCGGCCTTTTGTTGAAGGTTGAACTTCATTGGCGTACGGTCGGGGACGTACACCCCACATCGTCCTCGCACGAAGGTTGTTCCATGTCGCTCGTTCTCGACCCCGCCGCCCAGGACCTGCTGTTCCGCGAGGCCCACACCGCGAACTCGTTCACCGACGAGCCGGTGACCGAGGAGCAGGTGCAGGCGATCTACGACCTGGTCAAGTACGGCCCGACGGCCTTCAACCAGACCCCGCTGCGCATCGTCCTGGTCCGCTCCGCCGAGGCCCGTGAGCGCCTGGTGCCGCACATGGCCGAGGGCAACCAGGCCAAGACGGCCGCCGCCCCGCTGGTCGCGATCCTCGCCGCGGACAACGAGTTCCACGAGGAACTGCCGACCCTGTTCCCGGCGTTCCCGCAGGCCAAGGACGTCTTCTTCGCCGAGCGCGCGGCCCGCGAGTCCGCCGCCGGGATGAACGCCGCCCTCCAGGCCGCGTACTTCATCATCGGTGTCCGCGCCGCGGGCCTGGCCGCCGGTCCGATGACCGGCTTCGACTTCGCCGGTGTCCAGAAGGAGTTCCTGGACGACGACCACACCCCGCTGATGGTCGTCAACATCGGCCGGCCGGGCGAGGACGCGGCCCACCCGCGCTCCCCGCGCCTGGACTTCGACCACGTCGTCACCACGGTCTGAGCCCCACCGCAGCCACGACGAAGGGCCCCGGCGCACCGCCGGGGCCCTTCGCGCGTCTCGTCCCGCCGTGCGGTCACTCCGTCCGGAGCGCCTCGGCCATCTTCGTCAGCTGCGCGAAGGACGCGGAGCCGGTGACCACGGTGGTGGAGTTCTCGCCCTGGAGGACGAGGGCGTCGTAGCGGTCGCCCTCGTACCGGTCCCAGGTCTGGTCGCCGATCTCCTGCGTGGTCCCGGTCTTCTTCGCGTCCTGGGTGGCGTCCGGGATGAACCGGGACGGCTGCTCGGCGGACTGCTCGATCCCCACGTACTGCCCGTCGGGGTCGTGGAACCCGAGGTGCCAGTGATCGGACTCGTCGCCCTGGAAGCGGACGGAGGTCGCCTTCCAGGCGGCGGGCAGACCCTCGGGCGCGGCCACCGGGTAGGAAGCCGCGCGACGTGCCGTCAGCAGTTCGACGCGGTAGTCGACGCGCTTGGGCTCCCGCTCGGTCTCGTCGTGCGGGATGAAGAGATAGATGACCCACGCCGCCAGCACGATGAGCCCCAGGGAGAGGACCATGTCGCGAACGGTCTGCTTGCCTTTCGTACCTGCCACGTCCTCATCGTCGCAGGTACCCCGGTCTGCTCATCCGTGGGGTCCCCTGCTCATTCTGTCGAACTGACGATAGAGTCGAGCGGAACCCTCATCCGGCCGTCGTCGTATCAGAAAGGTGCGCTCCGATGACCGAGAACCATCATCTGCCGTCCGAGCTCGAAGTCCCCTCCGAGGCCCCCGACCGCAACCTCGCCCTGGAGCTTGTACGGGTGACCGAGGCGGCCGCGATGGCCGCGGGCCGCTGGGTCGGCCGCGGGGACAAGAACGGGGCGGACGGAGCGGCCGTGCGCGCCATGCGGACCCTCGTCTCCACCGTGTCGATGAACGGTGTCGTCGTGATCGGGGAGGGCGAGAAGGACGAGGCCCCGATGCTCTTCAACGGCGAGCGCGTCGGTGACGGCACCGGGCCGGAGTGCGACATCGCCGTGGACCCGATCGACGGTACGACGCTGACGGCCAAGGGCATGACCAACGCCATCGCCGTGCTGGCGGCGGCCGACCGGGGCACGATGTTCGACCCGTCGGCCGTCTTCTACATGGACAAGCTGGTCACCGGGCCCGAGGCGGCCGACTTCGTCGACATCGACGCGCCCATCTCCGTGAACATCCGCCGGGTCGCCAAGGCCAAGCGGTCCGCGCCGGACGATGTGACCGTGGTCATCCTCGACCGGCCGCGGCACGAGGGCATCATCCAGGAGATCCGGGAGGCCGGGGCGCGGATCAAGCTGATCTCCGACGGCGATGTCGCGGGCTCGATCCTGGCGCTGCGCGAGGGCACCGGCGTCGATCTGCTGCTCGGGGTGGGCGGTACGCCCGAGGGCATCATCTCGGCCTGCGCGGTGAAGTGTCTCGGCGGCACGATCCAGGGCAAGTTGTGGCCCAAGGACGACGCGGAGCGGCAACGGGCGATCGACGCGGGGCACGACCTCGACCGGGTGCTGATGACCGACGACCTGGTCTCCGGGGAGAACGTGTTCTTCGTGGCCACGGGCATCACCGACGGCGAGTTGCTGCGGGGGGTGCGATACCGGTCGGAGACCGCGACCACCGACTCGATCGTGATGCGGTCGAAGTCGGGGACGGTGCGGCGGATCGACTCGACGCATCGGTTGAGCAAGCTGCGGGCCTACAGCTCCATCGACTTCGAGAAGGCCAAGTAGCTCCGCCGGTCGCGCCGAAGCCGGCAGGGCGCCCTCTTGTGCGGAGAGGGCGCCCTGTTGGTGAGGGTGCGGGCTAACCCGCCGCCGCTATCGTCCCGTTGGCCCGCGCGGCCTTCTTCAGTTCGAGGTCCCGGCGGCGCCTGCGGGCCAGCACCACGCGGCGTTCGGCGGCGGTGAGGCCGCCCCAGACGCCGTAGGGCTCGGGTTGCAGGAGTGCGTGTTCCCGGCACTCGACCATGACGGGACAGCGGGCGCAGACGCGCTTGGCGGCCTCCTCGCGGGAGAGCCGGGACGCGGTGGGTTCCTTGGAGGGGGCGAAGAACAGCCCGGCCTCGTCACGCCGGCACACGGCCTCCGTGTGCCACGGGGCGTCCTGGTCCCTGTCTCGCACTGGCACCCGCTGGGGCGGAACAGCAGCGACCTGCAGGGACGAATGCGGCGGATGCAGCACGGTCTACTCCTGACGACGGCTTCGCGAGCGAGAGACGATGCAGCAAGGCCTACCCGCTGTGCGCGGGCCTATGCACTGAGTCCCGAACCGCTGGAATTCGTTGTCAACACCGTGTGGTCACAAGCGGATCAGATCCCTTCGGGAGCTGTCCGAGAGTGGTCGAATTCACAACCGTCAACGGTCCAGATGTTTGCGCAAATGATCGTCGACCTTGCGGGCGACATGGTCGGAGACCCGGCCGAGGAGATCGGCGATCACCTTGCCCCGCTTGGGTTTCGCCTCGACGCTCCCGAGGACGGCCAGGCCGTCGACATAGACCACGGGGGCGTCGGTCTCGGCCGAGTCCAGCGCGTCCACCGCGAAGTCACCGAGGACACCGCCGCCGCTGCCGCGCAGCGAGACGTTCTCCGGGACCCGGATCTCGACGCTGCCGAAGACCGCGAACACCTTGATCATCACCTGGCGGTGCTCGAAGAGCGCCTCGCTCAGGTCCAGCTCGACGCTGCCGAATATCGCGTAGGCGTGGATACGGCGGCCGGGCCGCCAACGGCCCTTGCGCGTGGAGGCGCTGAAGACGGCGACCAGCCGGTCGTCGGGGTCGATCGGGATGGCGCCGGGCGTCGGCCGGTTGGGCACGGAGGAGACGGGCGGCACATACACCGG
Organism: Streptomyces sp. SP18BB07; assembly: GCF_036322545.1. Taxonomy (NCBI): domain Bacteria; kingdom Bacillati; phylum Actinomycetota; class Actinomycetes; order Kitasatosporales; family Streptomycetaceae; genus Streptomyces; species Streptomyces sp. SP18BB07. Next base: position 30,295 of record NZ_JAQYWT010000256.1, on the reverse strand, counting down.
CCCCGCCTTGCGGGCCTGGCCGGCCGGCAGGTCCCGTACGAAGACGTCCAGCTCGCCCACCGTCTTCGCGGCGAGCACGCCCTCGACGCGCTCGGCGTGCTCCTCCGCGGTGAGGCGGCCCTCGGCGAGGGCGTCGCGCAGGAGGTCGGCGATCCGGTCGCGGTCGGCGTCGGAGGCGCGCAGCTCGGCGGCGGACAACGGCGGTTCCTGGGTGGGGCGCTTCTGAAGGTCCACGGCAGCAGCGTACCCACTCGCGATAGATCGCGACCAGGGGTGTGGACAACTCGGGGCCGACGAACTGAGCCTTACCTCACAAGCCCGGCTCCCGAGGCAGGTTCTACGCTGGTGGACGCTGCCGATGGAGGCCAGCCGCGCCGTTGTGTCGAGCGCCGAGCGCCGAGTGAGGAATGGGCGACATGCCTGAGTTCGAGTACACCGATCTGCTCCCCATGGGAGAGGACACCACCCCGTACCGGCTGGTGACCTCCGAGGGTGTCTCCACCTTCGAGGCCGACGGGCGGACGTTCCTCAAGGTGGAGCCGGAGGCGCTGCGCAAGCTGGCCGCCGAGGCGATCCACGACATCCAGCACTATCTGCGTCCGGCGCACCTCGCGCAGCTCCGCCGGATCATCGACGACCCCGAGGCGTCGAGCAACGACAAGTTCGTCGCGCTCGACCTGCTGAAGAACGCGAACATCGCGGCCGCCGGTGTCCTGCCCATGTGCCAGGACACCGGTACGGCGATCGTGATGGGCAAGCGCGGGCAGAACGTGCTCACCGAGGGCGGCGACGAGAGGGCCCTGTCCCAGGGCATCTACGACGCGTACCTGAACCTGAACCTGCGCTACTCGCAGATGGCTCCGCTCACCATGTGGGAGGAGAAGAACACCGGGTCGAACCTGCCGGCGCAGATCGAGCTGTACGCCACCGACGGCGGCGCGTACAAGTTCCTGTTCATGGCCAAGGGCGGCGGCAGCGCCAACAAGAGCTTCCTGTACCAGGAGACGAAGGCCGTCCTCAACGAGGCGTCCATGATGAAGTTCCTGGAGGAGAAGATCCGTTCGCTGGGTACGGCCGCCTGTCCGCCGTACCACCTCGCGATCGTGGTGGGCGGCACGAGCGCCGAGTACGCGCTGAAGACCGCGAAGTACGCCTCCGCGCACTACCTGGACGAGATCCCGGCCGAGGGGTCGCCGCTCGGGCACGGGTTCCGGGACAAGGAGCTGGAGGAGAAGGTCTTCGAGCTGACGCAGAAGATCGGGATCGGCGCGCAGTTCGGCGGCAAGTACTTCTGCCACGACGTGCGGGTCGTCCGGCTGCCGCGGCACGGCGCCTCCTGCCCTGTCGCGATCGCCGTGTCCTGCTCGGCCGACCGCCAGGCCGTCGCGAAGATCACCGCCGAGGGCGTCTTCCTGGAGCAGCTGGAGACGGACCCGGCGCGGTTCCTGCCGGAGACCACGGACGAGCACCTTCAGGCCGACGGCGACGTGGTCGAGATCGACCTCAACCAGCCGATGGACGACATCCTCGCCGAGCTGACCAAGTACCCGGTGAAGACGCGGCTCTCGCTCTCCGGGCCGCTGGTCGTGGCGCGTGACATCGCGCACGCCAAGATCAAGGAGCGGCTCGACGCGGGCGAGGAGATGCCGCAGTACCTGAAGGACCACCCCGTGTACTACGCGGGACCGGCGAAGACCCCTGAGGGGTACGCGTCGGGCTCGTTCGGGCCGACCACGGCCGGCCGGATGGACTCCTACGTGGAGCAGTTCCAGGCGGCGGGCGGCTCCAAGGTGATGCTGGCGAAGGGCAACCGGTCGCAGCAGGTCACGGACGCGTGCGGCGCGCACGGCGGGTTCTACCTCGGCTCCATCGGCGGCCCCGCCGCCCGCCTCGCGCAGGACTGCATCAAGAAGGTCGAGGTCGTCGAGTACGAGGAGCTCGGCATGGAGGCCGTCTGGAAGATCGAGGTCGAGGACTTCCCGGCGTTCATCGTCGTCGACGACAAGGGCAACGACTTCTTCAAGGACCCGGCCCCGGCGCCCACGTTCACGTCGATCCCGGTGCGCGGGCCCGGACTGGCGTAACGCATCCGGCGCCCGAGGAGGCGTGACGGCGGCCGGGCCCGGTCTCGGGCCCGGCCGCCGTATGTCGTGCTCACCCTCACGGGGGACGGCTGGGAACATCACGGCCGGCCGGGACGCTGTACCGGACATGAGTGACTACCGCGTCGAACACGACTCCATGGGCGAGGTCCGCGTGCCGGCGGACGCCAAGTGGCGGGCCCAGACCCAGCGGGCGGTCGAGAACTTCCCGGTCTCCGGGCAGCACATCGAGCGCGCCCACATCGAGGCCCTGGCCCGGATCAAGGGCGCCGCCGCGAAGGTCAACGCCGAACTGGGCGTGCTCGACAAGGACATCGCCGAGGCGATCCGGGAGGCGGCCGAGGAGGTCGCGGAGGGCCGCTGGGACGCGCACTTCCCGGTGGACGTGTTCCAGACCGGGTCCGGGACGTCGTCGAACATGAACACCAACGAGGTCGTCGCCACCCTGGCGAGCGAGCGGCTCGGTCGGGACGTCCATCCGAACGACCACGTCAACGCCTCGCAGTCGTCCAATGACGTCTTCCCCTCCTCCATCCACATCGCCGCCACCGCCGCCGTGACCCGTGATCTGATCCCGGCCCTGGAGCACCTGGCCGAGGCGCTGGAGCGGAAGGCGGCGGAGTTCGCGGACGTCGTGAAGTCCGGTCGTACACATCTCATGGACGCCACACCGGTCACTCTCGGCCAGGAGTTCGGCGGATACGCGGCCCAGGTGCGCTACGGCGTCGAGCGGCTCACCGCCTCGCTCCCCCGCCTCGCCGAACTCCCCCTGGGCGGCACGGCGGTGGGCACGGGCATCAACACGCCGCCCGGTTTCTCCGCCGCCGTCATCGCGGAGGTCGCGCGGGCCACCGGGCTGCCGCTGACCGAGGCGCGTGACCACTTCGAGGCGCAGGGCGCGCGGGACGGGATCGTCGAGACGTCCGGCCAGCTCCGTACGATCGCCGTCTCCCTCACCAAGATCGCCAACGATCTGCGGTGGATGGCGTCGGGGCCGCGGACCGGTCTCGCGGAGATCTCCCTGCCCGACCTCCAGCCCGGCTCCTCGATCATGCCCGGCAAGGTCAATCCGGTGATCCCGGAGGCCGTGCTGATGGTCGCCGCGCAGGTCACGGGCAACGACGTGACGGTCACCACGGCGGGCGCCTCCGGCAACTTCGAGCTCAACGTCATGCTGCCGGTCATCGCCAAGAACGTCCTGGAGTCCGTCCGGCTGCTGGCGAACGTCTCGCGGCTGCTCGCCGACCGGACCGTGGACGGGATCGTCGCGAACCGGGAACGGGCCCGTGAGTACGCCGAGTCGTCCCCGTCCGTGGTCACCCCGCTCAACAAGTACATCGGATACGAGGAGGCCGCGAAGGTCGCCAAGAAGGCGCTCGCGGAACGCAGGACCATCCGCGAGGTCGTCCTGGACAGCGGTTACGTGGAGCGCGGCGATCTGACGCTGGAACAGCTCGACGAGGCGCTGGATGTCCTGCGGATGACACGGCCGTGACCGGAGGGCGAGTTCCGGCCTTCGCGGGTGTCCCCCGGGTAACCGATTCCCGCCAAGGCGTGAACCGTGACCGGTACCGCAGCGTCATATGCGCATGACACCTAATATCTGCGCATGGGAGACGACGGAGTGGTGAGACGAGTGGAAGCGGACGGGTCGACGGCGCTCTGGGAGCCGGGGAGTCAGATCCTGTGGCGTTACCGGGAGAACGGCGGCGAACGCTTCCATATCGCGCGTCCCGTCACGGTGGTGCGCGACGACGCGGAGCTGCTGGCGGTGTGGTTGGCGCCCGGCACCGAGTGCGTACGACCCGCGCTGGCGGACGGAGCCTCGCTCAACTCGGTACCGCTGGCCTCCCGCTACAAGGAGCCGCGGAGCGTGCGGCTCGGCCGCTGGTCCGGCACCGGAGTGCTGAAGCTGGCACGGCCGGGCGAACCGTGGTCGGTGTGGCTGTTCTGGGAGCAGGGTTGGCGATTCAAGAACTGGTACGTCAACCTGGAGACGCCGCTGGCTCGTTGGGACGGCGGTGTGGACTCCGAGGACCACTTCCTGGACATCTGCGTGTATCCGGACCGATCGTGGAACTGGCTCGACGAGGACGAGTTCGCGCAGGCCCAGCAGGACGGTCTGATGGACGCTTCGGCGGCCGAGCGGGTCCGGGAGGCGGGGCGGTCGGCGGTGGAGGTGATCCGCGCGTGGGGCCCGCCGTTCTCGGACGGTTGGCAGCACTGGCGCCCGAATCCGGCATGGGGAGTACCGTCTCTCCCGGACGACTGGGACCGTACGCCCGCGCACTTGTCCTCATGAGACCCTTGATGCGCCCCCGGTCCGCAACCGTAGGATCGTCCTCCGCAAGAGTTCACAGGGGCAACTCCCGCAGTTCGGGCAGGGCTTGACCGTACGTCACCGAGGGGCGGCAAGACGTGATCAAGGGGTACGAGGGTTACACCGGGACGAGCCGGAGACGGCCCGACGGACGGGCAGTACTGTCGTTCGGCGAGCCCGCCGGTACCGTGTGTGCCACAGGAACTGCCTCTGACCACGCGGGAATTCCGTTCCCAGGACACGTAATCCGGGTATCGGCCTTTCTGCGGGACGAAGTATCGGGTTTGCGGGACGCACTGCGCTCACGACGCGCAGTCCCGGACGGATGGATTCGACACGCGTGACGGAGCACCCCACCTCCCACGAGCGCCCTCAGGGTGGCGCAGGCCCCACGGACCCCCGCGGGGCGCTTCTGCGTACCCAGGAGCCGACGCGCACCGCGCCCGCCACGGCCTTACCCGCTCAGGCACGCATGGGTGACGCACCGGCCGAGCCGGGCGCCGCGGCCCCGTGCGCGAAGAGCGAGGCGCTCTCGGAGCACGCCCAGCCGGCGCTCTCCGAGCACTCTCAGCCCGCGGCCACCGAGCCCGACCCGCACCGCCCGAGGCCCGCGCCGGAGACCATCCCGGCGCAGCCCGGCGGTGAGCCGGACCGGTCGGGCGGCGGCAGCGGCGGCAACAGCGGCAGCGGCGGCCTGGAGCGTCGCGGCGGGCAGGGAGTGCCGCCCGGCGCCCCCATGCCCATGCGGCGCGACGGCGACCGGCTGCGCTTCGTGGGCGCCGCGACCCGGCGGATCGCTCGGGGCATCGACCTGGACGAGATCGTGATGGGTCTGTGCCGGGCCACCGTGCCGACGTTCTCGGACGCGATCCTCGTGTATCTGCGCGAGCCGCTGCCGGTCGGTGACGAGCGGCCCACCGGGCCCATGGTGCTGCGGCTGCGCCGCACCGACCGGATCCCCGAGGAGCGGGACACCGAGGGCGGTTTCATGCCGTCCGCGCTCCAGCAGCCGGAGCCGGTCGACCTCGCGGTCGTCACCGCCGAGCAGTGCGAGGTACGGCCCGGCGGGGCGCTCGCCGAGGTGCTGCGGGGGGTGCGCCCGGTCTTCGCGGACGCGCCCGCCGCGCACGACGCGCTGCCCGAACTGCTGGGCCCGGACGCCGAACTGACCGTGCCGACCGGCCAGCGGGCGATCCTCGCGCCGCTGCGCGGGCGGCGCCGCGTGATCGGCGCGGCCGTCTTCCTGCGCCGCCCGGAGCGGATGGCGTTCGAGCAGGACGACCTGCTGGTCGCCGCCCAGCTCGCCACGCACAGCGCGCTCGGCATCGACAAGGCGGTGCTCTACGGCCGCGAGGCGTACATCGCCGACGAGTTGCAGCGCACGATGCTGCCGGAGGCGCTGCCGAAGTGCACCGGCGTGCGGCTCGCGCACCGGTATCTGCCGGCCGCCGAGACCGCGCGGGTCGGCGGTGACTGGTACGACGCGATCCCCCTGCCGGGGAGCCGGGTCGCGCTGGTCGTGGGCGATGTGATGGGTCATTCGATGACCTCGGCCGCGATCATGGGGCAGCTGCGGACCACCGCGCAGACCCTGGCGGGGCTGGACCTGCCGCCGCAGGAAGTGCTGCACCACCTCGACGAGCAGGCCCAGCGGCTCGGTACGGATCGCATGGCGACCTGTCTGTACGCCGTGTACGACCCGGTCTCGCACCGGATCACCATCGCCAACGCCGGGCATCCGCCGCCGGTGCTGCTGCATCTCGGCGGGCGCGCCGAGGTGCTGCGGGTGCCGCCGGGCGCGCCGATCGGTGTGGGCGGGGTGGACTTCGAGGCGGTAGAGCTGGACGCGCCGGCCGGTGGCACGCTGCTGCTGTACACCGACGGGCTCGTGGAGTCCCGGCTGCGGGACGTGTGGACCGGGATAGAGCAGTTGCGGGAGAAGCTGGCCGCGACCGCGCAGTTGACCGGGCCGGACCATCCGCCGCCGCTGGAAGCGCTGTGCGACGAGGTGCTGGACATGCTTGGCCCGGGTGACCGGGACGACGACATCGCGCTGCTCGCCGCGCGGTTCGATGGGATCGCTCCCAGCGACGTCGCGTACTGGTTCCTGGAGCCGGAGGAGATGGCTCCGGGGCGGGCGCGTCGGCTGGCCCGGCATGCGCTGTCCCGCTGGGGTCTGGAGGAACTGACCGACTCGGTCGAGCTGTTGATCAGCGAGGTGGTCACCAACGCGGTGCGGTATGCGACGCGGCCGGTCACCCTGCGGTTGCTGCGGACCGATGTGCTGCGGTGCGAGGTGACCGACGACGTGCCGCAGCTGCCGCGGCTTCGGCAGGCCCGGGCGACGGACGAGGGGGGCCGTGGGCTCTACCTGGTCAATCGGCTGGCGAAGCGGTGGGGGGCGACGCGGTTGAGCGCGGGGAAGGTCGTCTGGTTCGAGCTCAACCAGGCGTGAGGGATTTCGCGGGAGCGCCGTAGGGCTTCCGTGAGTTCGGGGGGTGCGGGTCCGGTGGGGCTTCTCGCGCCCACGCGGCGGAGCCGCAAATCGGCACAGCCCCGCGCCCCTGGAGGGCCTGCGGCCCTCAGACGCGCAAAGGGCGCCCGGTGATTCACCGGGCGCCCTACGCTTTTCTCGATCGCTAGTCGTCCGCTAGTCGTCCACCTGGGGATCGTTGGGGTTCGTCGGGAACTCGATGCCGCCGGCGTCGCCCGACGGGGTCTCCTCCGGGGTGGTCGAGGGGGTTTCCTCGGGGGTCGTCTCCGGGGTGGTCTCCGGGGTCGTCTCCGGGGTCGTCGCGGGCTCGCTGCTCGGCTCGTCCGTGGTGGGCGTCTCCGAGGGGGTCTCGGACGGCTTCACGGACGGGGTCGGGGACAGCGTGGGCGCGACCGCGGCACCCTGCTTGGTCTCCAGCTCGAACTTGGCGGTCTTGCCCATCACGCCGAAGGTGTACGTGGCCCAGATCTGGGCGGGGAAGCCACCGCCGTTGACCCGGGGGACGCCGAGGGCGTTGTACATCGAGACGTGCTTGCCGTTCTTGCTCATGTCCTCGCCGAAGAGGCCGACGGAGGTCACGAGGTTCGGCGTGTAGCCGGTGAACCAGGCGGAGCGGTTCTCGTCGGACGTACCCGTCTTGCCGGCGACCTGCTGGCCGTCGCGGGCCGGGTTGTCGCGGACGGACACCTTGGCCGTACCGTCGTCGACCACGCCGGTGAGGACCGAGGTGACCGTGTCGGCCGCCTCGCGGGTGATGACCTGCTCGCCGATCGGGTCGTCGAACTCGACCTTGTCGTCCCGGCGTTTGGCCTCGGCGATGATGGTCGGGGTGACCTTCTTGCCGTGGTTGTCGAGGGTGGCGTAGATGCCGGCCATCTCCAGCGGACTGGCACCCATGGAGCCCAGGGTCTGGGCGGGCACGGCCTCCATGCCCTCGGTGTCCATGCCGAGCTTCCCGGCGACCTCCATGACCTTCTCCATGCCCACGTCGACGCCCATCTGGGCGAAGACGGAGTTGATGGACTTGTTCATGGCGGTCTGTACGGTGACGTCGTCGTAGTCGACGTTGTCCTCGTTGGGCGGGGCGAAGCCGACCGCGGTGCCGTCGTCCGTGACCTTGTGCCGGCTGTCACCGTCGTAGATCGTGTTGGCGGTGATCGGGTCGCCGTCCTGCGTCTCGGCGTCCTCGTCGACGGCCGCGGCGAGGATCACGGGCTTGAAGGTGGAGGCGGGCTGGTAGTCCCGGCGGGTGGCGTTGTTGGTGAAGTGCTCCACGTAGTCGACGCCGCCGTACATCGCGACGACCTTGCCCGTCTTCGGGTCGACGGAGACGGCGCCGGCCTGGATGTGTTTGTCGACCTTGCGCTTCTTCGGGTCGAGCTTGCTGGTGAGGCGTTCCTTGACGGCCTTCTCCAGCGCGGCCTGCTTCTTCGGGTCGATGTTCAGCGTGATCGTCCAGCCGCGCAGGTCGATGAGCGCCTTGGCGTCCTCGGTGTCGTCCGCCTTGCCCGAGGCCACGAGCTGCTTGGCCAGCTGGTTGTTGGCGGCCTCGACCAGATAGCCGTTCTGGCCGGCCATGCCGGCGGCGGCCTGGGGGGCCTTCGGCTTGGGAAGTGTCATGTCCGCCCGCTTCGAGGCGGTCAGCTGCTTCATCTCGACCATGTTGTCCAGCACGTAGTTCCAGCGCGCCGTGACCAGCTTCTTGCCGGTCGGGGTCGCCGTGGCCAGGTCGTACTGGCTGGGGGCCTGGAGCAGCGCGGCGAGGTAGGCGCCCTCCGGGACGGTGAGCTTGTTGGCGTCCTTGCGGTAGTACGCCTGGGCGGCGGCCTGGATGCCCCAGGCGCTGCGGCCGTAGAAGCTGGTGTTGATGTAGCCCGCGAGGATGTAGTCCTTGGACTCCTCGCGTTCCAGCTTCAGGGAGATGACCAGTTCGTTGAGCTTGCGGGTCACCGTCTGGTCGGACGTCAGGTAGTAGTTCTTGACGTACTGCTGGGTGATGGTCGAGCCACCCTGCTTGCCCTTGCCGGAGAGGGTGTTGATGACACCGCGCGCCATGCCCTTGAAGTCGACGCCGGGGTCGTTGAAGAAGGTCTTGTTCTCAGCGGCGACGAACGCCATCTGGACCGGCTTGGGGACCTTGTCGAGTTCGACGATCTCGCGGTTGGTGTCGCCGGTGCGGGCGAAGATCTTGCCGTTGGAGAACTTGTAGACGTTGCTCTCCTGGGTCGCCTCGGGGTTCCCCTTGGGGATGTCGATCATCAGGTAGAGGACGATGAAGGCGCCCATGCCGAGCAGACAGACACCGAAGAAGGTGCCGAGGATCTTCTTCCAGGTGAAGAGGCGGCGCAGGAAGCTCTTCTGGCTCTTCTGCTGCTTCTTGCCGCCGGCCTTGGCCGCGGCCCTGGCAGCCGCCCGGCCGCCGCCCTCGGGCGGGGTTATGACGGCCGTCGCCCCCGCATCGCCTCCGGAGGAGCGCTGGGGCGCCGCGCGGCGACCGCCGCGCTGCCGCGCTCGTCTTTCTTCCGCTCGTCCCATGGCTCCGGTCCGCTCCGACTTCTGCTCGGTCTCATACGTCACTCGGGTCTTGTCAGCTCAGCAAGCTAACACCGAGGACTATGACAAGAGGGAGTCGGTCCGCTCTGTGACGACGTGACAAAGCGCACGCGCGAGGCGCGGTCACAGACCTCATCCCACCGGAACGGACGTTCCAACAGGGGCGATGGTTGCCCCACCCGACCCATGAGTTCCTGACGGTCTCGGTGACAGAACCGTGACAATCGGCCCTGACCTGCGCCCCCTTCGTATCCGCCGGAGGTCTATACACGGTAGGTATACGTGCGGTGTATACCTCGTGTGTACAGTCGTGCTCATGTCCATCGGTCACACCCTCCTGGGACTCCTGGAGTCCGGGCCCCGACACGGTTACGACCTGAAGCGGGCCTTCGACGAGAAGTTCGGTCACGACCGGCCCCTGCACTACGGCCAGGTCTACTCGACGATGTCGCGGCTGCTGAAGAACGGCCTCGTCGAGGTCGACGGCATCGAGCCCGGCGACGGACCCGAGCGCAAGCGGTACGCGATCACCGAGGCCGGCATCACGGATGTCCAGCGGTGGCTCGCGACACCCGAGAAGCCCGAGCCGTATCTGCAGTCGACCCTCTACACGAAGGTCGTCCTCGCCCTGCTCACCGACCGGAACGCGGCCGACATCCTCGACACCCAGCGTTCCGAACACCTGCGCATGATGCGCATCCTCACCGACCGCAAGCGCAAGGGCGACCTGGCCGACCAGTTGATCTGCGACCACGCCCTGTTCCATCTGGAGGCCGATCTGCGATGGCTGGAGCTGACCGCCGCCCGACTGGGCAAGCTGGCCGAGGCGGTGACCCGGTGAGCCCCGTGAACGCGGCCTTCTCCCCGGCCCCCGCCGGTTCCCTGCTCGTCGCGACCGATCTGCGCAAGGCCTACGGGCCGACCACCGCGCTGGACGGCGCCGAGTTCTCCATCCACCCCGGCGAGGTCGTCGCCGTGATGGGCCCCTCCGGCTCCGGCAAGTCGACCCTGCTGCACTGTCTCGCCGGGATCGTGCCGCCCGACTCGGGCTCGATCACGTACAACGGCCGCGAGATGGCCTCCATGAACGACTCCCAGCGCAGCGCGCTCAGGCGCAGCGAGTTCGGGTTCGTCTTCCAGTTCGGCCAGCTCGTGCCGGAGCTGACCTGTGTGGAGAACGTGGCCCTGCCGCTCCGGCTGAACGGCGCCTCCCGCAAGGAGTCCGAGCGGACCGCCCTCGGCTGGATGGAACGCCTGGAGGTCGACGACCTCGCCCGCAAGCGTCCCGGTGAGGTCTCCGGTGGCCAGGGCCAGCGGGTCGCCGTCTCGCGGGCGCTGGTCACCGGCCCCCGGGTGCTGTTCGCGGACGAGCCCACCGGCGCGCTCGACTCCCTCAACGGCGAGCGGGTGATGGAGCTGCTCACCGAGGCCGCCCGGTCCACCAACGCCGCCGTCGTCCTGGTCACGCACGAGGCACGGGTGGCCGCGTACTCCGACCGCGAGATCGTCGTACGGGACGGGAAGTCCCGGGACATGGAGCGCGTCGTATGAGTGCCGCCGTGTTCCGCCAGTGGTACCGGGACCTGGCGATGGGGGTGCGGTTCGCCTTCACCGGGGGCCGTGAGGGGTGGGTGCGGGCCCTGCTCACCGCCGTCGGGGTGGGTCTCGGGGTGGCGCTGCTGCTGCTCACCGCGGCGGTGCCGAGCGTGCTGTCCGCGCGGGAGACCCGCGAGGAGGCCCGGCAGGACCGGGGGATCGGCTACCTCGAGCCCCAGTCCAAGCCGACCGACAAGAGTCTGGTCATCGCCGACACCGACACCGAGTACCGGCAGGAGGAGATCCGGGGGCGGCTCCTCGAACCCGAGGGCGCGGGCGCGCCGCTGCCGCCCGGGGTCGCCGAGTTCCCCGCGCCGGGCGAGATGGTCGTCTCCCCCGCCCTGTCCGACCTGCTGAAGTCCGACGCCGGGAAGCTCCTGCGCGAGCGCCTGCCGTACGACACGGTGGGCACCGTCGGGCAGGCCGGACTCATCGGTTCGACCGACCTCGTCTACTACGCGGGCGCCAAGGGGATCGCCGACCGGGTCGACGGCTCGGTGGTGGCGCGGATCGACGCGTTCGGGACGGACACCGCCGACACGCCCGAGGAGGAGGTCGACCCGATCCTGCTGCTGCTCACCCTGGTCGTCTTCGTGGTGCTGCTGATGCCGGTCGCCGTCTTCATCGCCACGGCCGTACGGTTCGGCGGCGAGCGGCGCGACCGCAGGCTGGCGGCGCTGCGGCTGGTCGGCTCCGACGGGCGGATGACCCGTCGGATCGCGGCGGGCGAGGCGTTCGCGGGCTCCCTGCTGGGGCTGGTCTTCGGTGCGGGCTTCTTCCTGCTCGGCAGGGAGGTGGCGGGCTCCGTCGAGGTGTTCGACATCAGCGTGTTCCCGAGCGACCTCAACCCCTCCCCCGGTCTGGCCCTCCTGGTCGCGCTCGTGGTGCCGGCCGCCGCCGTCCTCGTCACCCTGTTCGCGCTGCGCGGCGTCGTCATCGAGCCCCTCGGCGTGGTCCGCGCGGCCAAACCGCCGCGCCGCAGGCTCTGGTGGCGGCTGCTGCCGCCGCTCGCCGGTCTCGCCCTGCTCTACCCGATGATCGGCCAGGGCGGAGAGAACGGAAAGTTCAACGAGTACATGGTGATCGGCGGTGTCGTTCTGCTCCTGATCGGCATCACCGCGCTGCTGCCCTGGGCCGTCGAGGCGTTCGTCGCCCGGCTGGGCTCGGGCGCCGTCTCCTGGCAACTGGCCGTCCGCAGACTGCAGTTGAGCAGTGGGATGGCGGCCCGCATGGTCAACGGCGTCGCGGTGGCGGTGGCCGGTGCGATCGCCCTGCAGATGCTGTTCTCCGGCATCCAGTCCCGGTTCGAGGCACCGACCGGGCTGGACACCTCGCGGGCGCAGTTGGAGCTCGTGCTGCCGGACGACGCCCGGGTGGACGTCGTCGGCGAGAAGCTGAAGCGGGCCAGAGGCGCGCAGACCACCGCGGCACTGTCCAACGCGACCGTCTCCACCAAGGCCAAGGACCCCGAGGACTTCACCGAACTGACCGTCGGCGACTGCGCCGCGCTGCGCGAACTGGCGAGGATCTCCTCCTGCCGCGACGGCGACGTCTTCCGGATGGAGACCCCGGAGGACCCGACCGTGACGGACGTCGCCACCCCCGGGAACACGCTCTACTTCGACCCGACCTACACCGGCGACGAGCAGGGCGCCGAGATCGCCTGGAAGCTGCCGGCCGAGGTCCGCGCGGTGCCGGAGCGCGCCGACACCCTGCGGAACGGGACGGCGGGGCTGCTGGCCACCCCGGGCGCCCTGCCGGCGAAGACCACGACGGAGCTCTACGGCACGATCTACGTACGCACCGACCCCAAGGTGCCGGACGCGCTCGACGAGGTGCGCAACGCGGCCGTGGCGATCGATCCGCTGATCAGGACCTGGGAGTGGGAGACGACGAGGCGGGTGGACCAGTTCGCGGATATCCGCACCGGGCTGCTGGTCGGTGCCGCCGCCGTGCTCACCCTCATCGGCGCGAGCCTGCTCGTCTCCCAGCTGGAGCAGTTGCGCGAACGCAGGAAGTTGCTGTCGGCGCTGGTCGCCTTCGGCACCCGGCGTCGCACACTGGGCCTGTCCGTGCTGTGGCAGACGGCGATCCCGATCACCCTCGGCCTGGTCCTCGCCTCGACGGTCGGCGTGACCCTCGGCGCGGTCCTGCTGCGGATGACGAACGTGCCGGTGTCCCTCGACTGGTCCAGTGTGCTGTCCATGACGGGCATCGGCGCGGGCGTCGTCGTCCTGGTCACGGCGCTGAGCATGCCGCCGCTGATGAGGATGATGCGGCCGGAGGGGCTGCGTACGGAGTAGGCCGGTGCCGCCGCGTCCGCGCGGCGGCGTCACACTGGACCCCCGCCCACCGCTCGCCCCGGAGTGAGGACGTCATGTCGCTCGACACCCTGAGGTCCCTGATTCCGGACTACGCCAAGGACCTCCGCCGGAACCTCGACGCCGTCCTCGGTGACTCGGAGCTGTCGGCGCAGCGGTTGTGGGGCACGGTGCTGGCCACGGCGATCGCCTCGCGTTCGGCGATCGTGCTGCGCGAGCTGGCGCCGGAGGCGAGGGCGCGGCTGTCGCCCGAGGCGTACACCGCGGCGAAGTCCGCGGCTGCGGCGATGGCGTTGAGCAACGTCTTCTTCCGTACGCGGCATCTGCTCTCCGACCACGAGTACGGCGCTCTGCGGACGGGGCTGCGGATGAACGTCCTCGGCGATCCGGGCGTGGACAAGGTCGACTACGAGGTGTGGGCGCTCGCCGTGTCCGCGATCAATGGGTGCGGGGCGTGTCTGGACTCGCACGAGCGGGTGCTGCGCGGGGCCGGCGTGAGCCGGGAGATTGTGCAGGAGGCGTTCCGGGTCGCTTCGGTGGTGCAGGCGGTGGGGGTCACGGTGGAGGCGGAGGCGGTTCTCTCCGAGTCGGGCGCGTGACGCCTCGCGGCGGGTGGCCGGGAATCGCCTGAGAGCTCGGGGGGTGGGGTCGTGGGGCGGCTGCGGGTCGGAGGGGGCTGGTCGCGCAGTTCCCCGCGCCCCTGAAGGGCAGGGGCTTCGCCCACTGCCCTTCAGCGCCGGAAAACCAGTCGCCGATCGCTTCGTCGCTGGGGAAAATCAGCTCCCATGGCTTCCCTCCCCTCCCCCGCCTTCGCGCCCCGGACCTTCGAAGAACTCGTCGCCGAGGGCGATGCCGTGCCCACCGAGGGGTGGGACTTCTCGTGGTTCGAGGGGCGGGCCACGGAGGCCCGGCCGTCCTGGGGGTACGCGCGGGGGATGGCCGAGCGGCTCGGGCGGGCCTCGGCGGCGCTGGACATCCAGACCGGGGGCGGTGAGGTGCTCGCTTCCGCTCCCCGGTTTCCGCCGGTGACCGTGGCCACGGAAGGGTGGCCGCCGAACGTCGCGAAGGCGACCGCGCTGCTGCACCCCCGGGGCGCGGTGGTCGTGGCCTGTGACCAGGACGCGCCGCTGCCGTTCGCCGACGAGGCGTTCGACCTGGTCACCAGCAGGCACCCGGTGCGTGCGCACTGGTCGGAGATCGCGCGGGTGCTGCGGCCCGGCGGCACGTACTTCGCGCAGCACGTGGGGCCGAGCAGCGTCTTCGAGCTGGTCGAGCACTTCACCGGCCCGCTGCCCAAGGAGAACCGGAACGCCCGCCACCCGGACCGGGAACGCGCCGACGCCGAGGCGGCCGGCCTGGAGATCGTGGAGCGGCGGGCCGAGCGGCTGCGGATGGAGTTCCACGACATCGGCGCGGTCGTGCACTTCCTGAAGAAGGTCGTCTGGATGGTGCCCGGCTTCACCGTCGAGGCATACCTCCCCCAGCTCCGTTCCCTGCACGAGCGGATCGAGGCCGAGGGCCGCTTCGTCGCGTACAGCGCCCGCCAGCTGTTCGAGGCCCGCAGGCCGGTGACCGGCTGAGCCGGTTGTCCACATCGTTATCGCACGCGGCTTGGCTTATCCGGGTCTACTCGCGTAGGTTCAGACCAAGGTAATTCGCGTGAGCAAAGCTGCGCGGCACGGCCTCGCGCAGTGGAGGGGGCTGCGCGAAGCCGGGCACCTCGCCACCGACGTCAAGCGCGCGTTCCACCGGCGCTTCACCCGTACGGGGGCCTCGGGGCCCTTCTCCCCGGAAGTCGCACAACGGTGCGCAAACCCCACATTCCCCTCGGGATTTCTTCATTCTTCCTTGGAATCCGCCAGGATTCGGCCATGATCACCCCTCGATCACACCCTGAATGAACGGTTCCGCACTCACCCGCGCGCTGTCGTCCGACTCCGGAGAGTAGTTGTGGCACGCCGATGCACGCAGCATCACTCACGAAGGGTTATGGTGGAAACCCCCCCTCGGGCCGGTCCGTCTCCCCCCCACGGACCGGCCCGTTTTTTCTGCCCGGAAGGCGGCCCTCCGAAGAGGCCGCCGCCAGGGCCCCGGGCGGGGCCCGACCCCGCACGCCCCTTGGCGTAGTTGGCCTCCAGCCCCGGTAGGCTCTGCCAACCTAGGGGACTGCCACCGCACCGGAGGGGCTGGAAGACGTGAACCTGCGCGACACACTGCGCGGCCTGCTGGTCAGGGTCTATGCACGCAGGGTCGAGGGCCACCTCGACCACGCCCAGGTGCCCGAGCACATCGGCGTGATCGTGGACGGCAGCCGCCGCTGGGCGAAGGCCGCGGGCTCCACCACGGTGCAGGGCCACCAGGCGGGGGCCGACAAGATCGAGGAGTTCCTCGGCTGGTGCACCGAGACGGATGTGAAGGTCGTCACTCTCTGGCTGCTCTCCACCGACAACTTCAACCGGCCGAAGGAAGAGCTCGTCCCGCTGCTCGGGATCATCGAGGACACCGTCCGCTCCCTCGCCGCCGACGGCCGCTGGCGCGTGCACCACGTCGGGGCACTGGATCTGCTCTCCCCCGGGATGCAGCGCGCGCTCAAGGAGGCCGAGGAGGCCACTGCGGACGTCGACGGGATACTGGTCAACGTGGCCATCGGGTACGGCGGGCGCCAGGAGATCGCCGACGCCGTGCGGTCGATGATCCAGGACGCGCAGGACCGGGGCACCTCGATGGAGGAGCTCGCCGAGAAGGTCTCCGTGGACCTGATCGGCAGCCATCTCTACACCGTCGACCAGCCCGACCCGGATCTGGTGATCCGTACCAGCGGCGAGCAGCGGCTGTCCGGATTCATGCTCTGGCAGACCGCCCATTCCGAGTACTACTTCTGCGACGTCTTCTGGCCGGCCTTCCGGAAGGTGGACTTCCTGCGCGCCCTGCGGGACTACGCGGCGCGACACCGCCGCTACGGAGGCTGAGACTCCGCCGTTCGAGTGAGGTGCGTACCACCCTCACCGGGACAGAAGTAACGAGGAGTTCATCGGGACGCCGCCGTACCGCTTGGCATGGCGGCGCATGTTCGAGGGCATAAGCCAGTCAGGTCGACACCCGAACCACGGGTGTCGGATCTCAGCGGGCGGCTCGGGGCCGTCCGCCCGGGAGGCCCTTTGCACCAGCCCGATCGTGCGGTCACAGCACGGACGAAGCAGCGGAGGGCCGGTCACCGGCCCGTGCAACGGGGCCAACGACCGGCCCAGTTCGTTCTCGTCGCTCCCCGACCTCATCCGAGGGGGTACGTCCTTCCGTGGTGACCAGCACAAAGCGCCGTATGCCAGACCGGCGCACCTACGTTCTCGACACCAGCGTCCTGCTGGCCGACCCGAATGCTTTGAACCGCTTCGACGAGCACGAAGTCGTGCTGCCGATCGTGGTGGTCACGGAGCTGGAGGCGAAGAGGCACCATCCCGAACTCGGCTACTTCGCCCGGCAGGCCCTGCGGCTGCTCGACGAGTTCCGGGTCCGGTACGGCCGCCTGGACGCCCCCATCCCGATCGGGGACCTCGGCGGCACCGTACGGGTCGAGCTCAACCACTCGGATCCCAGCGTGCTGCCGAGCGGCTACCGCCTGGGGGACAACGACTCCCGGATCCTCGCGGTCGCCCGCAACCTGCAGGCCGAGGGCTTCGACGTCACGGTGGTGTCGAAGGACCTCCCCCTGAGGATCAAGGCGTCCTCCGTGGGCCTCCTCGCCGAGGAGTACCGCGCGGAGCTGGCCATCACGGACGCCTCCGGCTGGACCGGGATGTCCGAGCTGACCCTGTCAGGCGAACAGGTCGACATCCTCTTCGAGGAAGGCTCGATCCACGTCCCCGAGGCGAGCACGCTCCCCGTCCACACCGGTCTGACGATCCAGTCGGAGCGCGGCAAGGCGCTCGGCCGGGTGACGCCCGACGGCAACGTCCGTCTGGTGCGCGGCGACCGGGAGGCGTTCGGCATCAAGGGGCGCAGCGCCGAGCAGCGCATCGCGCTGGATCTGCTGCTCGACCCGGACGTGGGCATCCTGTCGATGGGCGGCCGGGCCGGCACCGGCAAGTCGGCGCTCGCGCTGTGCGCGGGTCTGGAAGCCGTGCTCGAACGGCGCCAGCACCAGAAGGTGATGGTCTTCCGGCCGCTGTACGCGGTGGGCGGGCAGGAGCTCGGCTATCTGCCCGGTTCCGAGTCCGAGAAGATGAGCCCCTGGGCGCAGGCGGTCTTCGACACCCTCTCCGCGGTCACCAGCCGCGAGGTCATCGAGGAGGTCACCGCCCGCGGCATGCTGGAGGTTCTGCCGCTGACGCACATCCGCGGCCGTTCCCTGCACGACGCGTTCGTGATCGTGGACGAGGCACAGTCCCTGGAGCGGAACGTCCTGTTGACCGTTCTGTCCCGGATCGGGGCGAATTCGCGGGTCGTTCTGACGCATGATGTCGCCCAGCGTGACAACCTGCGCGTCGGTCGCTACGACGGTGTCGTCGCCGTGGTGGAGAAGCTGAAGGGTCATCCTCTCTTCGCCCACGTCACGTTGACGAGGTCCGAACGGTCCCAGATCGCGGCCCTTGTGACCGAAATGCTGGAGGACGGGCAGATTTAACCCCGACACCATGGGTTCGGCCCCAATTCCCGGGCGCCGTCCGGCAAAAGGCTCAGCAGCCTAGCCGGGCGGCGCCTCGGCGTGTGGGCGTTTCCTGGAATCTCCAGCGTCAAACGAGGTGTGAGCTTTCACACTCACCACTGAATTGCCTCCCGGTGTCGGGTTACGGCAGAGTCTCATTCCTGTCAGGCCCCGCATACGACACACCTGTACCCCCAGCGGTACGGAACAACAGCACCACCAGGTCAACTCCACAGCGTCGTCGTATGCCGCCCGAGCACCACGCGGCGCTCCCGCAAGGGAGTTGCCCACCGGGCCCGCGCCTCCGTGACCCCGCAGTTGGGAGGCCAGCGTCAGGGGCACGATTGCGTCCGCCAGGGTCACCGAGGCGGGCGATGCTGGAAGGAAACCGTGTGAGCCGGATTTCGGTCCGGGGATTCGCAGTGGCCTCGGCCACCGCGGTCACCGCAGTCGGCAGTGTCGTCGGAGTTGCCTCGGGCAGCACCGCCCAGACGACCATTGACGACGCCGAGGCGGTCGCGAACGACACCACGTTGCTCGCCGACATACCCGTGGGCCAGCAGGCCCAGGTACAGACCGCGTCCCTGACTGCTCAGGCCGACGCCCAGGCCATCGCCGCCGACGCGAGCGCCCGCAAGGACGCCGAGGAGACCGCCCGTAAGAAGGCGGCCCAGGACGCGATCGACAAGCAGAAGGCGGCGGAGAAGGCCGAGCAGGAGCGCAAGGCGAAGGAAGCGGCGGCGGCAGAGGCCGAGTCGAAGTCCGCCGCCGCCGGCTCGCTCGGTGACATCCCCGCGCAGAGCTCGTACACCGTCGCCGAGATCCAGGCGATGGCGAAGGCGGTCGTGGCCAGCGACCAGTGGACGTGCTTCAGCAACATCGTGAACCACGAGTCCACCTGGAACTACAAGGCCGTCAACCCCTCCTCGGGTGCCTACGGTCTCTTCCAGGCGCTGCCCGGCTCCAAGATGTCGTCCGCCGGTTCCGACTGGCAGACCAACCCGGCCACGCAGATCAAGTGGGGCCTGAACTACATGGAATCGCGCTACGGCAGCCCGTGCGAGGCCTGGTCGTTCTGGCAGGCCAACCACTGGTACTAGGCCGATCGGCGACGGGATGACGACCACTCGCCGCTCAACCCTGCGAAGCCCTCCACCGTCCTTTGGTGGGGGGCTTCGGGCATGTACGGTCGAAGCCCCCGAGAGGAATCGCGGCCTCCGGGAGGAGTGGTGACCCACAGGAGCGACGGGGGAAGAGGACGGATGATGTCGCGAGTTCCAGGGTGGCTCGGCCGGCTCGGCGCCGGACTGAGCGGGTGGGGCGAGCGGTTGGAGCGACGCCGGGCGGAGATGGAGGCGGAGTCGACGTCGGAGCCGGGGTCGCGGTCGGAGTCTGGGTCGCGGTCGGAGTCGGGGGCGAAGGGCTCGTCCGGCCCGGGTGCCTCCGAGGAGCGCCAGGGGGATTTGCCCGCCGGGGCGGGCGGCTCTTCGGGTTCCGAGGGATCTGCGGGCTCTGCGGGATCTGCCGGTTCTCAGAGTCGGGCGGCCGCTCCCGTTCTCTACAGCCGTCCGGATCCCGCGTCGGCGGTGCCCTGGGGGATGCGGGTGGCGGCCGAGGCCGGATGGCGGCTGCTCGTGCTCGCGGGCACCGTCTGGGTGTTGATGCGGGTCATCAGCTCGGTACGGCTGCTGGTGCTGTCGTTCACCGCCGCGCTGCTCGTCACCGCCGTGCTCCAGCCGACCGTGGCACGGCTGACCCGGCTCGGCGTACCGCGCGGCCTCGCCACGGCGCTGACCGCCGCCCTCGGCTTCATCGTCATGGGACTGATCGGCTGGTTCGTCACCTGGCAGGTCATGGAGAACATCGACGACCTCTCCGACCAGATCCAGGACGGCATCGACGAGTTGCAGCGCTGGCTGCTCGCCAGCCCGTTCCACGTCACCGAGAACCAGATCAACGACATCGCCAAGAACCTCCGCGAGGCGATCAGCGACAACACGGACACGATCACCTCGGCGGGACTGGAGGGCGTGACCGTCATCGTCGAGGCGCTCACCGGCATCCTCCTGACGATGTTCTCCACGCTGTTCCTCCTGTACGACGGCAAGAAAATCTGGCAGTGGGCCCTGAAACTGGTGCCCACGGCGGCCCGGCCGGGTGTCGCCGACGCGGGGCCGCGCGCCTGGCGGACCTTGACGGCGTACGTGCGCGGCACGGTGGTCGTGGCGCTGATCGACGCGATCTTCATCGGCCTGGGGATCTACTTCCTGGACGTGCCGATGGCGGTCCCGCTGGCCGTGTTCATCTTCCTGTTCTCCTTCATCCCGCTGGTCGGTGCGGTCGTCTCCGGCGCGCTGGCGGTGGTGGTGGCCCTGGTGACCCAGGGCGTGTTCACGGCCGTCATGACCTTGGTCGTGGTGCTCGCCGTGCAGCAGATCGAGGGGCACATCCTCCAGCCGTTCATCCTCGGCCGGGCCGTCCGGGTGCATCCCCTGGCCGTGGTGCTGGCGGTCGCCGCCGGTGGCATGGTCGCGGGGATCGGGGGCGCGGTGGTGGCCGTGCCCCTGGTCGCGGTCACCAACACGGTGGTGGGGTCGCTACGGGCGTACGCGGACGAGCACGGGCGGGGCGGCGTGCACGACAGCGCCTAGCGGGTGCGTTCGTGGCGGAGGAGGACCACTCCGTTGCCGAAGGTGCGGGTCTCGACCAGGCGCAGGGCGGTTGGGGCCGCCGTGTCGGCCGCCGGGAAGAGTCGCTTGCCGGCTCCCAGGAGCACGGGGTGGACGTAGACGCGGTACTCGTCGACCAGGTCGTGGCGCATGAACTCGGCCGCCAGTTCGGCGCCGCCCACGACCAGGTCACCGCCCTCCTGTGCCTTGAGCGCCTCGATGTCCCGTGCGACGACCTCCCTGACGATCGTCGTGTGCCGGTCCCCGTGGCGCAGGGTGCGGGAGTAGACCAGCTTCGGCTTGTTGCGCCAGATCTCGGCGAAGTCGGCGACAGGGCGCGGGGTGTCGGGGTCCCGGTCGGCCGTGGGCCAGTAGGCGTCCATCAGCTCGTAGGTGACGCGGCCTTCGAGGAAGACGCCCATGTCCCTGAGGACGTCGTTGAAGTGCGTGTGCAGTTCGTCGTCGACCAGGTGCCAGTCGATCTCGCGGTTCGGGCCCTCCATGTAGCCGTCGAGGGACACGGACATCATCAGGACGAGCTTGCGCATGGGGGCCTCTCGGGTGTCGGGGCTGTCTCGGGTGTCTCGGCTTGTGAGGGAGAGGATCGCTCGTGCGGGGGCGGGTCGCACGGACGTGGGTCCCGGCGGGGAAACCGGTCGCCCGTGTCGGCGTACCAGCCTAGGGCGCTTCGGACGGGCGTTCGAGTGAGCCGAGAGTGGGGGAATCGGGCTCAAAGCCACTGGGGCGGGCCGCGCGGGACGACGACGAGGCTGCGGTCCGGGCCCTTCTCGGCGGCGGAGCACGGCCGTAGCGCGCTCGACTTCGCGGAGGAGGGTGCCGAGCGGCACCCGGACCACGCGGATGGCGGTGGAGGAGCATCCGGCCGTCCTCGGGCTCGTCGTCCGGGGGCTGGTGCGGCAGGTCGGCTTCGCCGACGGTGCCCGGGGCATCCTGCGGTACGCCGTTCGTCCGCACCCCGACGTCCGCACGGCGGTCGCCTACGCCGTGGAGGTCTCCCCGGCCCGGAGGACCGCGAGGCCGCCCGTACGGCCCTGGAGGCCCTGGAGGCCCTGGAGGCCCTGGAGGCCCTGGGGGTGCTGGGGGTGCTGGGGGTGCTGCTCGCCCTGGCTCGCGACCCGTACGTTGCCCTTCCGCGCCGAGCAGGTCCTCGTACGGCGGTATCTCGACGAGCCGGGTGAGACCCGGTTCCACGCGCGTGCGTACGGGATTCGTTGCCGGAGTGAGTGCGGTGGCGGGTCGCGTCGGGTCAGCTCTCGTCGCCGGTGTCCGTGCTGGTGTCCGATGCGGTCTCGGGGTCGGCTGTGGTGCGGGGGAAGGAGACCTCGACGCGGCGGTTCTTCTTACGGCCCTCCTCCGAGGAGTTGTCGGCGATCGGGTAGTCCTCGCTGTAGCCGCGTACCTCGAAGGTGACGTTGCCGCCCAGGTCGGCCGCGAGGAGGTCGTGGACGGCCTCGGCGCGTTTCTTGGAGAGGGTCAGGCCGTGGGCGTACGAGCCGAGGTTGTCCGTGAAGCCGAAGACGCGGACCGTGCCCGCGCTCTGCTTCTTGATCTCCTCCGCGATCGTCTGGATGCGGGAGCGGGCCTGCGGGTTGAGTTTCGCGCTGTCCTTCGGGAAGAGGACCTCCGCCTGGAGTGCGAACGTCACGTTCTCGTTGGTGTCCTCGCGGCGTTCCTCGCCGCCGAGGTCCTCCACGACCGACTTGATGTCCAGGACCTTGGCGGGGGCGAGCGTGGCCCCCTGGGCGAGCTTGAGGCCCGGGCTGTTCGCGTCGACCTCCGGGGGTGGGGACGTGGTGACGGTGCCGGGGGGTTCGCTGGGGTCGTCGGCGACGGCGGTCTGGGAGGGCACCGCGAGGGTGAGGGCGGCCAGGACCGCCAGGGCCGCGGTGAGCCGTGGGGTGAGGACGGTCATGGTCACTCGTCCCCGGAGAGTTCGATGGTGGCGGGGGGCATGGCGCCGACCTGGAAGTCTACGGAGGTGGTGCCTTCGGGAGGGGCGGGGAACTGGGCGAACCAGTCGGTGGTCGCGCCGGTCCCGACGCCGCCGGTGAACCTCGTGCACAGGCAACGCCCTTCCGTGTCACGGAGGACGAGGTACTTCTTCTTGCCGGTCTGGTCGACCAGGTTCGCGCCCGCGATCGAGCCGCCGTTCTTGACCAGTTCGCTCTCGTCGCCGCGCCACTCCGCGCCGACCCATGGCTTGCCGGTGCCGTTGGTGACTGTGCCCTCGACCGTGACGAAACCACCACCGTCACGCACGGCCGAAGTGACCTTGAGCGTCAGGCCGCCGGCCTTGACCTCGGCCAGGACCGACTCCGTGGTGGGGGCATCGGACTCCTTCTCGTCGTCCTGTCCACTGTCCTTGGACGGCGTCGACGATGACTTCGTGTCAGACGCCTTGTCGTCGTCCCCGCCTCCACCACAGCCGGCCACCGTGAGAACCAGCCCGGCGGCGATCGTCACCGTGGACAGAGCCGTGCGGCCCTTCATGGTGTACCGGAACTTCATGAACACAGCTTCCTCTCACTGGGCCAGACGCACAGAGAACATCACAGACGCGTCGGGAAGGTCGTCCGGATCGAAATCTCCGGGGTCGATGTCCACGGGTACGCCGTCACAGTCCAGCGTGACGGGCTTGGTGGGGTTGGCGCTCACGTCGAAGTCGCAGCGCGGTTGGATGACAGCGACCGCCCGCGCCGTGGCCGTCATGTCCTCGGTACCGGGAATGATCGAATCGCCCACGGTGTAGTCCGTCACCACGTCGACCTGGAATCCTGGGTCGCCGCCCACTTCAGTGGGCTGGGCTCCGCCTTGGAGTGTCGAGTCGTTCTGCGCGGCCAGTTCCGCCGCCGCGGTGGTGGCATCTCCCCCGTTGGGGAGGCCTCCGGACAGGTCGATCCAGTCCAACCAGTCGACATCGCCCGCGCCGATGGCGTCCCCCAGGTCCAGCAACAGTTCGTCTCGCGCCTGCTGTGCCGCTGCCAACGCCGCAGCGTCCGCCGCAGACTGGGCACCGCTGCGGGCGGACGCGGCTTGAGCAAACGCGAAGAAGGCCAACGCCGTGAAGAGCAGGATGGCCGTCAGCCAGATGTAGAGGGGAAGGGTGGACCCACGGTCGTCGAACCGCCGTGGGGGGTTCAGCCGCCGATGACGTTGCTCACGGCCGCCAGGATGGCGCCTGAGATCAACCCGTCCAGCCCCAGGCCGTCGATCATCACGAAGATTCCCGCGACGATGATCATGATGCCCGCGTACTCCACGAATCCCGCGCCCGCGTCCCGGTCTTTGCCTCGCATGCGGGTGGTGACCGTGGTCCACCAGGTCTCGAAACGGTGTTTCACCTTCATGGCGGTTGCCTTCCCGCGCGATACCGACACCAACCGGATCACCGTACGTGAGACGGCACGTACGGGGGGTGGGTCCGGGGGCCCAACTTTTGTCGGGGGGTGGGGTCATCGGGGCCACCCGCCCAGGGTGGTGCCCAGCCAGTGGGCTATCGCTTCGCTGCGGGTCGAGCTGTGCAGTTTCGCGAAGATGCGGTTGATGTGGTTCTTGACCGTCTTCTCGCTGATGAAGCAGGCGGCGGCGATCTGACGGTTGTTCATGCCGGACGCGATGAGGTCCATCACCTCCACCTCCCTTGAACTCAGGCCGAAGGACGGGCGGTTGACACGGTCGAAGGCGGGGCGGTGCAGAGTGGTCGCGCGGGTCGGGCCAGGCTTTGACGACTGTGCCACAGATGGTTGCAGGTGCGAAGTGTGATCGTGACTTTCGTGTGAAGGTTCGTAGGAAACGCCGAGTGAAGTTGAGACAGTCGCAGAGATGGCCGGGCGCCCCTCCCGCACACCCCGTACCGCCGTGATGAGTTCGGGAGCCGTGAACTCGCCGTGGACCAGGTAGCCGGAGGCGCCACGGCGCAGGGCCTCGGTCACCACCTCGGGCTCCGTGCTGTAGGTCAGCATCATCACGGGGCAGAGGGCGGCCAGTTCGGGGAGCGCGGTGAGGCCGTCCGTGCCCGGCATGCGGACGTCGAGGAGGGCGACGTCCGGGCGGTGCCGGCGTGCTTCGCGCACCGCCTCCTCGCCGTTCGTGGCCTGGGCCACCACCGTGATGTCGGGATGCGCGCCCAGCAGGGCCGTGAGGCCGGCGCGGACCACGGGGTTGTCGTCCGCGACGAGTACGCGGAGGGGTGGGCCGGGGCGTGCCTGCGGTTGGTCAGGCATGTGCGGCCTCCTGTCGGGGGGTGAGGGGCGGGGGGTCGCAGGCGGGCAGCGGGAGGGTCAGCGTTACCTCCGTGCCCGGGGCCGTCGTGCGGAGGTGGAGCGTCGCGTTCGTGCGGGCCGCTCGTTCTGCCATGCCCAGGAGACCGAAGTGGCCGGATCTTTGCGCTTCTTCGAGGGTGAACGTGGGCGGCAGGCCCACGCCGTCGTCCTTGATCGTGAGGTGGAGCGTGTCCGGTGTGGTCGTCAGGGAGACCTCCGCCGTGGTCGCATGGGCGTGGCGGTGGATGTTCTCCAGGGCCTCCGAGGTGATCGCGAGGAGGTGGTGGGTCGTTTCGGGTGGGAGGGGTGGGGGTTCCTCGCCGGGGTGGGTCACGTGGGTGGGGATCGAGGTGCGGGACTCGAAGTCCTTCGCCCTCGCCGTCAGTTCGGCCGTGAGGTCGGTGGGTGGGGCGTGCGCCGTCAGGTCGGTGTGGCGGCGTAGGTCCGTGAGGAGGTCGCGGGATTCGGCGGCGGCTCGGCGGGCCGCCGACGCGACGAGGCCGGCCTGTTGTCTGAGGTGGGCCGGGTCCGGGGTGGGGTGGTCCGCCGAGGTCGCCAGGGCGTCGGCGGCTAGGGCGAGGCCGTGGAGGGTCTTGGCCACCGAATCGTGGAGGTCGCGGGCCAGGCGGGCGCGCTCGGACTCCACGGCCTCCGCGACGGCCAGGCGGGAGGTGGCTTCGGAGAGCGCCTGGGTGGCCGTACCGAAGCGGAACATCAGGTTGCGGAGGGTGACGCCGATGATGCCGGCGGCGACGCAGACGCCGGCGATGAGGAGGGTGTTGGCGCCCGCGCCGGGGCGGTGTTCCCAAGCGCGGTGGACGGTGAGGAGGACGGCGAGCTGGAGGCCGGTGAGGACGCCGGCGCCGCGCCAGCCGTAGAGGAGGCCGGAGAGGAGGGGGGTGCAGACCGTGGCGTAGGCGAGGGGGGAGGCCGGGGAGGCGGTGAGCAGGAGGACCGCGCCGAAGAGGAGGTCCAGGGCCATGAGGGTGGGGTGGGCGAGGAGGCGGGGGGCGAAGCGGTACCAGTCCCTGAGCATGGCGTACGAGACGGTGATGCCGAGGACGGCGGCGATGAGTACGGCGTGGGTCGGGGGGCCGTTCGTGGTGTTGGCCATGGCGAACGGGGTGCCGATGGTGAGGGTGGTGAGGCGGACGGCGAAGGTTTGGCGGGCGAGGGCCTGGAGGGCGTTGAGTTGCAGGCGGAGGGTGGCGGGGGGTGTGGCGTCGTCCGCGAGGTAGCCGGTGGGGGGTGGGGGGCCGTCGCCGGGGCTGGGCGGGGGTGGGTTCCGCTGCTCGGCGGTGACGAGGCGCCGCCTGGGGTTCAGGGGGTTCATCAGCGGCCCAGGATTTCGCCGAAGTTGGTGCCCGAGCCCAGGAACATGCCCGTGGCGATGAGGATCATCGTGGCCGGGAGCATGAAGACGAGGGTGACGAGGGTGGCCTTGGGGATGGTGCGGGCGGCTCGGCGGCGGGCGTTCTGCGCGTCGGTGCGGCGCATGTCGGCGGCCAGTTGGATCAGGGTCTCGGCGATGGGAGAGCCGAGTTCCTCACCCTGTTGGAGCGCCGAGACGAACTGGGCCACCTGTTCGGAGGAGTTGCGCCTGCGGAGTTCGTCGAAGGCCTGGCGGCGGCTGACGCCCATGTCCATCTGGCGGAGCGTGATGCGCAGTTCGTCGGCCCAGGGGCCCTCGTACTTCTCCGCCACCCGGTCGAGGGCCTGGCGGAACCCCAGGCCCGCCGAGACGACCACGGCCAGGACGTCCAGGAAGTCCGGCAGCGTGCGGTCGATGACGTCCTTGCGCTCGCGGATGGCCTGCCAGATCGCCGCGTCGGCGGCGAGGAGACCGAAGGCGAAGGTGAACGCGGCGAACAGGGGGCGCCCGCTGGTGAGGAAGACGAGGCCCATGAAGGTGCCGAAGAAGCCGTAGACGGCCCGGCGGGCGGCGTAGCGGTTGAGGGTGAGGCCGCCGGGGTTCCCCGCCATGTCGATGCGGTGGCGTTTGGCCTCGACCCGGCGCGGGCCCATGAGGCGCAGGACCAGCGGGGCGAAGCGCATACCCAGGCGGTCGACGGCCGAGCCGGTCTTGGAGACGCGGGTGGCGCCCACCTCCAGGGCGAGAGCCAGGTCGCTCGGGAGTTTCGCGTCGGCGCGGATCATGCGGATGCCGAGGATCACACCCGCCACGGAGATCGCCGTCAGGAGGGCCAGCAGGAGGGGGAGGAAGGGGGGCGTCGCGGTCGTCGCCGCCGCCGAGGTCGTCAACGTCGACGTCGTCCCCGCCGAGGTCGTGAGTGTCGACGTCGTGAGTGTCGACGTCGTCAGCACCGAGATCGTCATGTCGGTCATCAGGGCCTTCTCATACTTCGATCTTGCCGAGGCGGCGGATGACGAAGAAGCCGACCGTGTAGAGGCCGATCGAGATCAGGACCAGGAGCTGGCCGACGGGTGAGCCGGTCACCCGGGCCAGGGCCCCGTCGTTCGAGGAGTTGATCAGGAGGAGGGAGCCGAGGCCGAGGAGGGGGACGGTGAAGGCCGTCGCGTTGACCTCGGAGAGCATCGTGCGGACCTCGCGGCGGGTCTCCTTCCGGTCCTCCAGGGTCTGGGTGAGGTTGCGGAGGGAACTGACCACCGTGCCGCCCGCCTTGTTGGACAGGACGAGGGTGGTGACGAGGACGATCAGTTCGCGGGAGGGGAGGCGTTCGGCGAGCTCGCCGAGGGCGTCGTCC
The DNA here is from genome assembly GCF_036322545.1 of Streptomyces sp. SP18BB07. Taxonomy (NCBI): domain Bacteria; kingdom Bacillati; phylum Actinomycetota; class Actinomycetes; order Kitasatosporales; family Streptomycetaceae; genus Streptomyces; species Streptomyces sp. SP18BB07. The sequence goes on along the minus strand of NZ_JAQYWT010000256.1, from coordinate 2,589 downwards.
ACCGAGCGGCCGAGCGCCAACTGGTCGGCGACGCGGGCCAGTTCCTCCCCGGCGGGGGCCTCCAGTTCCTCCGCCGCCATCGCCAGGGCCGTACGCAGGGCCAGTCCCGCGGCGGTGGCGTTGGCCAGGAGGCGGGCCACGTCGGGGAGTTGATTGATGAAGGCCTCGATGCGTTTCTGGCGCTGCCAGTTGAGGAAGATGGCGGCCGCCCACACGCCCACGGCGCCCGCGATCGGGCCGAAGAAGGGGGCCAGGGTGGCGGCGGCGATCAGCCACAGCGCCACGACGACCAGGGCGACGTAGGTGGCGAACTCCCCCGCCGTGAGGTCCAGTCCGGTCGTGGTCAGCCGGAGGTGGATGGCGCGGCCCAGTCGGGTGCGGCGCAGACGGCGGTCGACGGCCGTGAAGCGCCGTACCCGGCCCGCCGCCGTGCGGAGGGGGCCGCCCTGGTGGCCCGCGAGACGGTCGACGAGGGCCTGCCGCTGGGCGCGGCCGGAGGCGTACGCGTGCGCGCCCGCGACGGCGAGGGTGCCGCCCAGGACGGTGGCGCCGAGGGCCAGCAGGGTGGTGGTGTCGGTGGTCGCCATGGTCGGTCCTACCTCCTCGGGGCTCTCGGCTATCCGATGGCCTGGCGGGTGTTGAGCGGGTCGATGGCCTCGGACACGTTGTACGCGGGGGGCAGCGGCTCGTTGGCCACGTACAGCTTCTCCGCGACGGGGCGGGGTATCGGCAGGTGCTCGAAGCGGCCGTGGACGACCCGGTCGGCGCCGAGGGGGTCCGGGGCGAAGCGGGAGACGGTGGCGATCCGGAACTGTTCGCGGCCGTGCGAGACGAGCAGCGCGATCTCGGTGACCTTGCGGGAGCCGTCGGCGAAGCGGGTGAGCTGGACGACCACGTCCACCGCCGAGTTGATCTGGTCCTTGAGGGCCTCGAAGGGGATGAGGACCTCGGACATCGAGCCGAGGGTCTGGAGCCGCATGAGGGCGTCCTCAGCGGAGTTGGCGTGGACCGTGGCGAGGGAGCCGTCGTGGCCGGTCGACATGGCCTGGAGCATGTCGAGGGTCTCACCGCCGCGGACCTCACCGACGATGATGCGGTCGGGGCGCATCCGGAGGGAGTTGCGGACCAGGTCGCGGATGGTGATCTGGCCCTTGCCCTCGATGTTGGGGGGCCTCGACTCCAGGCGGATGACGTGCTCCTGCTGGAGCTGGAGTTCGGCGGAGTCCTCGATGGTGATGATGCGTTCGCGGGGTGGGATCAGGCCGGAGAGGGCGTTGAGCAGGGTCGTCTTTCCGGTGCCTGTACCGCCGCTGACGATCACGTTGAAGCGGGCCCGGACGAAGGCGGCGAGCAGCATCAGCATCTGCTCGTCGAGGGAGCCCAGGTCGATGAGTTCCGGGAGGGTGTACGCCCTCGGGAAGCGGCGGATCGTGAGGGTCGGGCCGGTGAGGGCGAGCGGGGGGATGATCACGTTGACGCGCTCGCCGGTGGGGAGGCGGGCGTCGACCATGGGGTTCGATTCGTCTACGCGTCGGTTGACCGTGGAGACGATGCGTTCGATCGTCTGCATCAGTTGGTCGGTCGAGGCGAAGCGGAGGGGGAGCTGTTCCACGCGGCCGGCTCGTTCCACGAAGATCGAGTCGGGGCCGTTGACCATGATCTCCGTGATCGAGGCGTCGGCGAGGAGGGGTTCGAGGACGCCGAGGCCCAGGGCCTCGTCGACGACCCTGCGGATGAGCCCGGAGCGTTCGCCCGTGGAGAGGACCGGGCCCTCTCGGCTGATGATGTGGCCGAGTACGCGTTCCAGGCGGGCCCTGCGGTCGGCTGCGGTCAGGGCCGACATCTCGGCGAGGTCGATCTCTTCGAGGAGCTTGGCGCGGTAGACGGCCACGAGGTGTCCGTCCTCGCGTCCGGCTCCCCCCTCGTCGGGGGCGGCGATACGGGATCGCAGGCTCATCTTCTCGTCAACTCCTCTCGGAGGGTGGGGGGTGTGTCTTGGGCCGGGGCGGGTGGGGGTGGGGGTGGGGGTGCGGGTGGGGGTGGGTCAGGGGTCCTGGTCGTTCGGCATGGTGGCCGAGCGTTCCACCGGGACCGGGTCGAAGAGGGGGATCACTGAGGGGACGGTGACGACGACCGTGGCGGTGGTGGTGTCCGTGCCGCCTCCTCCGGGGTCGACCGAGGGGTTCAGCCACGCGCTCGCCGCGGCTGCGCCTGCGGCCGCGCCGGTTCCGGGGTGCAGTGACTCGGCGCGGGCGGCGGCCCGTGCTGCCGAGCCGGCCTGGCTGATGCCGTAGCCGATCAGGCCGAGCTGGATCGCCGCCATGCCGACCAGGAGCAGGATCGGGAGGAAGCCGGCGAACTCCAGGATGGAGGAGCCTCGGTCGTTCCAGCGGTGGGTGGGGCGTCGTTCCGGGGGTGGGGGGTTCGCCCTGGCGCGGTGGGTGGGTCGGGGGCGCGCCGGGGGGTGTCCGTCCTCGGAACGGCGCGGAATCGGTCGGCTGTGAAGTCGGACCTGTTGACGCGCCAACCGCTGCGGGCGGACACCCCCCGACACGCCCCCTTCTCGCCGTACGCGGCTCACCCGACGTC
>NZ_JAQYWT010000255.1:0-533 GCF_036322545.1 Streptomyces sp. SP18BB07 | reverse complement strand
CGCCTCCAGGCCCTCGGGCTTGGCGGCGGCGCGGCCGATGGCGGTCTCGATGCGGTTCAGCGTGGCGACGCGCTTGTCCTCCAGCGGGCCGAGGATGGCGTTGTTGACGAAGTTGGCACCGCCCTGGCCGACGGTGTCGATGAGACGCTGGTTGGCTTCCTGGATCTGCGTGTCGAGGAGCGCGAGGTTGCGGTCGACCTCGGCCTGCGCGGAGGCCGGGATCGCGGGGAGTTCGCCCTCGACCTCGGGGCAGGTGATGGTCCCGGCGGCACCGGCGTTGCCCGCGTCCGCGCCACCCTCGCCCGCACCGGCCTCGGCACCCGCGCCCGCTTCGGCACCCGCACCGGCCTCGGCTCCGGCCTCCTGGCCGGCCTCCGCCTCCTCACCGGCGCCCGCGGCACCGCCCTGGTTGAGCTGGCAGGGGGCGAGGGCTTCGAGGCCCTCGGGCTTGGCGGCGGCGCGGCCGATGGCGGTCTCGATGCGGTTCAGCGTGGCGACGCGCTTGTCCTCCAGCGGGCCGAGGATGGCGTTGT
>NZ_JAQYWT010000254.1:0-337 GCF_036322545.1 Streptomyces sp. SP18BB07 | reverse complement strand
CGCCCCACACGTCCACCCCCCCCGCCCCCGCACCCCCCCCAGCCCCGTGGAATCGCTGATCCGCGGAGTCCACTGCGAGCTGAGAGTGCATTGAGTTAAGAGTTGTTGTCTGCCGCGCGACTTCAGCCGCGTCGCCCTGCTGACCCGACCAAGATCGGACGAGCGTCGGGGAGGGAAGGAGGGGCCGCGGTGGAGTAGATCTCGGGGGGCGCGGGGGCATGAGAAAGGGCGGGGGGGGGGGGGTGGGGGGGGGGGCGGGGGGGGGGGGCTCCGGGGGGGGGCGGCGTGGGGGGGGGGCTCCCGCGGGGCGCGTCGTGGGGGGGGGGGGGGTGGGGCT
>NZ_JAQYWT010000253.1:0-302 GCF_036322545.1 Streptomyces sp. SP18BB07 | reverse complement strand
GTGAGGTCCGCTCCGCGCACCAGCAGGGTGACCGACTTGGCGCCCCTGGACAGGTACATCGCCGCCTGCCCGGCCGTGAAGGCTCCGAAGACGATCAACACGTCGGTGCAATTAAAGGCGGCGGACGACGAGAGCTCGGAGCCGTAGAAAACCCCGATGCCCGACCTCTAGACGGCTCCCGGCGCCCTGCGTCTTCCTTCCGAGCGGGGGGACGGTCCTCATGACGCGCCGGGTGGGCGGCGACGACATCGAGGTGAGCCGCACGTCCCAGCCAGGGGTGTACGCGGGGGCCGTGCGGGCGT
>NZ_JAQYWT010000252.1:0-302 GCF_036322545.1 Streptomyces sp. SP18BB07 | reverse complement strand
GCGGGTGCGGCGCGGGGGGCGGGTGGGGGCCTCCGGAGCGGGTGTCGTGTCGCTCGCCGTGCCCTCCGCTGCCGAGCGGGTGCGGCGGGGGGGCGTGGGCGGTGGGCTGGTCGGTGCTTCGGGGGCGGGGGCGGGTGCGGTGTGGCTCGGCGTGCCTTGCGGCGCGGGGCGGGTGCGGGGCGGGGGCGTGGCCGTGGGGCTGTCCGATGCCTCGGTGGGCGCGGTCTGGCTCGACGAGCCATCCGCTGCCGAGTGGGTGCGGTGTGGCTGGCCCGGGGGGGTGTTCGGAGGCGACGCCGGTG
>NZ_JAQYWT010000251.1:0-31770 GCF_036322545.1 Streptomyces sp. SP18BB07 | reverse complement strand
GCTGACCATCATCCGCGGGAGCGATGTCGTCGGCGCGTACGGCCACAGCCCCGACCGCCTCACCGCGATCGCGGAGAGCGCTTTCGCCCTGCTGCCCCGCCCACGCCACCACTGACAAGGACACGGCCGGCCTCGTCGCACCGGCATCCGATGCGGCCGGCCCCTTCGACGCCGCGCAGACACGGCCCGCAGGTTCACGCGCCGCCGGGCGGCGTCTGGGCGGTTGGCGAAGAACTGCGCCCGCCTCCAGTCGAGTTACTCCACCGCATGCGCGGTGTCGCCGGACTTGAACTGCACGGTCAGTCGCCGAACGCCTCGCCGCAGCAGACGGGGGCACCGGCCGCCGCTGCGCCAACTGGGACCGCCTTTGCGGCAATTCGTGCCAGTGCTCCGCCTCGATGCCCTCGTAGAGCCGGGTGCCGTCCCCGCGGACGCGGGCAGCGGTACGGACTCCCGCTGGGCGTCGACGAGTCGGCGACCGGCCCGATCGCCGCCATCCCGCGCCAGCGCCAGCGCCAGCCACAGGTCCGCGAGGCCCCCCGACCTGCTGCTGGACATCACACCCCGTGTTCGGCGTCGAGACCAAGACGATGGGCTGCATGACCTCGCAAGACCACATGACCCGTCCGAACTGACGGCAATGGGCTTACCTGCCTGTTCGCGAGGGGTCTCGGCGCAGGGCACGGTGAAGGCCGGCCCCGGCCCGGTGACCGCGCCCGCCGTGGTCGCCTGCACCACCGTCCAACGCGGTGACGTGATCGCGGCCGACGCCGACGGAGTGCTGCGCGTTCCCCTGCTGCGCCGCCCGCACACGCTCGGCCACCGCCGTCGCGACCACAGAGAAAGCTGCCCCAGCATACTTGACAACCCAGTACAGAACTGCCTAGATTTCCGACCGTTCAGTACACAACCATCCTGGACTCGCCGTACCGGCTTGGTCCGGGCTTGCAGGACCGGTGGGGACCGTGTCGGCCTGAGCACAGGCGACCCCGCACAGGGCACGACGAAGTCATGCCCACAACCGAAGGAACCACCATGCAGACAGCTTCCCCCGTGGCCCTCGTGACGGGCGCCTCCTCCGGGATCGGGCGGGCGGCAGCGCTCGCCCTCGTGGGTGCCGGCTTCGCGGTGGTCGGCACCAGCCGCAACGCGGCGAACGCCGAGCCGCTCGCCGGGGTGACGTTCCTCGATCTCGACGTGTCAAGAGACGAGTCGGTCCGCTCCCTGGTCGGGGAGGTGATCGATCGGTTCGGCCGGATCGACGTCCTGGTCAACAACGCAGGCGTCGGCGCGGTCGGCGCCGGCGAGGAGAGCTCGATCCACCAGGCCAAGGAGGTCTTCGACATCAACGCCTTCGGCGTGATGCGGATGACCAACGCCGTGGTGCCCCACATGCGCGCCCAGGGCAGTGGCCGCGTGGTCAACGTCTCCTCGGTACTGGGTCTGATCCCAGCGCCCTTCATGGCCGTCTACGCCGCCACCAAGCATGCGGTCGAGGGCTACTCCGAGTCCGTCGACCACGAGCTTCGCGAGCACGGCGTCCGGGTGCTGCTGGTCGAGCCGGCCTACACAAGCACGAGTTTCGAGGCGAGCAGCATGGCACCCGACTCGCCCCTGCCGATCTATGCCGCACAGCGGGAGGTCTCCCGAGATGTGCTGGCCACGGCCGTGCGCAACGCCGACGCCCCGGACGTTGTCGCGAAGGTGATCGTCGCGGCCGCCACCGATTCCAAGCCCAAGCTCCGGTACACCGCCGGCCCGATGGCCCAACGCGTCAGCCTCCTGCGCCGGATCGTGCCCTCGCGCGCCTTCGACAGACAAATCCGCAAGCTCAACCGACTGGCCGGCTGACCCCGCGTACACCCGGCGCCCGAGGAGACGCACATGGAGTTCGAACACGTCACCTTCGACCTGCCACACGGCACCTTTCACGCGCTGCAGGGTGGTGACCCCGATGGTCGACCGACGGTCGTCCTGCACGGCTTCCCGGATCATCCGCCGACCGCGAAGCCCTTCCTCGCCGAGCTCGCCCGCCGCGGACGTCACGTCGTCGCACCCTGGCTTCGCGGTTACGCGCCGTCCCCGACCGCGGGGCCGTTCGACTTCGCATCCCTCACCGGCGACGTGCTCGCGCTGATCGACCGCTGGTCTCCGGGGCGAGCCGTGGAGTTGGTCGGCCACGACTGGGGCGCCCTGATCACCTACGATGCCGTCGTCACCGCGCCGGAGCGGATCGAACGCGCGGTCACGCTCGCAGTCCCCCACCCCATCACGTTCCTGAGCCGGCCGCGCCTCGCTCAGCTACGCCGGATCTGGTACATGGGGCTCTTTCAACTGCCGGGAAGCGGCTGGATGGCCGGCGCCCGCGATCTCGCCTTCATCGACCGCCTCTGGCGTCAGTGGTCGCCCGGCTTCTCGCTCGATCCAGCGCTGCAGGCGGAGCTGCACGAGCACCTGCGGGCGAGCATGCCCGCGCCTCTGAAGTACTACCGGGCGATGCTGCGACCCGGCATGATTGGGGCGACGCGCCGCCTGTCTCAACCGATCGCGGTGCCCCTGCTGCAGCTTTACGGAGCCGACGACGGCTGCTTCCTCCCCCCGAAGGTCGACGACCGACATCGGTTCGCCGCCCCGCACGCGATGGAGGTCGTCCCCGACGTCGGTCACTTCCTGCACATCGAGGCCCCCGAGGCGATCGCGGAACGGATCGCGGCATGGACCCAGTAGCAGATCACACCACTCGAGGTGGGAGACGTATGGCACAGACCGCGGACGCTGCGCGGACCGTCATCATGACCGTGGACGACGATCCCGGGGTGTCCCGGGCCGTCGCCCGGGACCTACGACGGCGCTACGGCCAGTCCTACCGGATCGTGCGCGCGGAGTCCGGCGAGTCCGCGCTGGAGGCGCTGCGCGAGCTGAAGCTGCGCGGTGACCTGGTCGCGGTGATCCTGGCCGACTACCGGATGCCCCAGATGAACGGCATCGAGTTCCTCGAACAGGCCCTGGACATCTATCCGGGCGCCCGGCGTGTGCTGCTGACCGCGTACGCGGACACGAACGCGGCGATCGACGCGATCAACGTCGTCGACCTCGACCACTACCTCCTCAAGCCGTGGGACCCGCCCGAGGAGAAGCTCTACCCGGTCCTGGACGACCTCCTTGAGGCGTGGCGGTGCAGCGACTACCGGCCGGTGCCCGCCACCAAGGTGGTCGGACACCGCTGGTCGGCCCGCTCATCGGACATCCGGGAGTTCCTGGCCCGCAACCAGGTGCCCTACCGCTGGTACTCGGCCGACGAGCCCGAGGGGCAGCGGCTGCTCGCGGCGGCCGGACAGGACGGGCAGCGGCTGCCCCTGGTGATCACTCCCGACGGCACCCCGCTGGTCGAGCCGGAGGCCCCCGAACTGGCCGCGCAGGTGGGACTGGCGACGACACCCACGGCCGACTTCTACGACCTGGTCGTCATCGGCGGCGGGCCGGCCGGGCTGGGCGCGGCCGTGTACGGGGCCTCGGAGGGCCTGCGTACGGTGCTGGTGGAGCGGTCGGCGACCGGCGGGCAGGCCGGGCAGAGTTCGCGGATCGAGAACTACCTGGGCTTCCCCGACGGGGTGTCCGGCGGCCAGCTCACCGACCGGGCGCGACGGCAAGCCACGAAGTTCGGCGCCGAGATCCTCACCGCGCGTGAGGTGACCGGTCTGGAGAGCAGCGGGGCGGCCCGGCTCCTACGGTTCGCGGACGGGTCGCAGATCGCGGCGCACAGCGTGATCCTGGCGACCGGGGTGTCGTACCGGCAGCTTCAGGCGCCGGGTGCCGACGAGCTGTCGGGCCGCGGGGTGTTCTACGGGTCCGCGCTCACCGAGGCCGCCGCCTGCCATGGCCACGACGTGTACATCGTCGGCGGCGCCAACTCGGCCGGGCAGGCGGCGATGTACCTGTCCAGGGGCGCCAAGTCGGTCACCCTGCTGGTGCGCGGAGCGGACCTCACCGCGTCGATGTCGCACTATCTGATCCAGCAGATCGCCGAGTCGCCGAACATCTCGGTGCGGGCCCACACGGTCGTCGAGGCCGCACACGGCGAAAACCAACTGGAACAGCTGACGTTGCGCGACACGACGTGCGGGGCGACCGAACGGGTCGACGCGCAGTGGCTGTTCGTGTTCATCGGCGCGGCACCGCTGACCGACTGGCTGGACGGCACGGTGCTGCGGGACGAGCGCGGGTTCATCCTCGCCGGGCCCGATCTGACCGCCGACGGGCGGCCACCGGCCAACTGGGAGCTGGACCGGCCGCCGTACCACCTGGAGACCAACATCCCCGGCGTGTTCGTCGCCGGGGACGCGCGCGCGGAGTCCGCGAAGCGGGTCGCGTCCGCCGTCGGAGAGGGAGCCATGGCCGTGATGCTCGTCCACCGGTATCTGGAGCAGTCGTGAGCGGGCGGCTGATGCCGTGCAGCGCGGCGGAGATCAGCTCGCTGTTCCTCTTCGAGAAGCTGAACTCCGAGCAGATCGAAAGGCTGTGCAGCGAGGGACGGGTCGAACTGTTCGACCCCGGGCCGGTGTTCACCGAAGGTGACCCGGCGACCTGCTTCTACGTGATGATCGAGGGCACGGTCGTCATGTCGCGCCGGGTGGGCGGCGACGACATCGAGGTGAGCCGCACGTCCCAGCCAGGGGTGTACGCGGGGGCCGTGCGGGCGTACGTCGGGGACGGGAAACCGCAGCGGTACCCCAACTCGTTGCGGGTGTCGGAGCCGACGCGGTTCTTCGTCCTGCCCGCCGAATCGTTCGCGAACTTCATGCACGAGTGGTTTCCGATGGCGGTCCATCTCCTGGAGGGGCTCTTCCTCGGTTCGCAGACCTTTCAGCGGGCCGTCGGGCAGCGCGAACGGCTGCTGGCGCTGGGCTCGTTGTCCGCGGGTCTCACCCATGAGCTCAACAACCCGGCCGCGGCGGCCGTACGGGCCACCTCCTCGCTCAGGGACCGGGTCGCGCACATGCGCGACAAGCTCGGCGTCATCGCCTCGGACCCCTACCACAGCGACGCCCTGAAGGCCCTGGTCGACCTCCAGGAGCGTACGGCCGAGCGGGTCTCCAAGGCGCCGGCACTGAGCCCGCTCGAAGCGTCCGACCGGGAGGACGAACTCTCCGACTGGCTCGACGACCACGGCGTCCAGAACGGCTGGCAGATCGCGCCGACCTTCGTGCAGGGCGGTCTCGACGTCGACTGGCTGGAGCAGATCGCGGCAGCCATCGACGACGAGGAGATCCTGCCGAGTGCCATCGAGTGCCTCAACTACACGGTAGAGACCGAACTGTTGATGTCCGAGATCGAGGACTCCGCCACCCGTATCTCGCACCTCGTCGACGCCGCCAAGCAGTACTCGCAGCTGGACCGCGCGCCCTACCAGGTCGCCGATGTGCACGAACTCCTCGACAGCACGCTGTTGATGCTGTCGGGCAAGATCGGTCCGCAGGTCAAGGTCGTGAAGGAGTACGACCGTTCGGTGCCGAGGATTCCGGCCTACCCGGCTGAACTGAACCAGGTGTGGACCAACCTGATCGACAACGCCGTCTCCGCCATCAAGGGCGCGGGCGGCGAAGGGACGTTGACCGTACGCACCGCTCTGGTGCACGACCGGCTGCTGGTGGAGTTCCGCGACACGGGCCCGGGAGTGCCGGCCGAGATCCGCGGCCGGATCTTCGACCCGTTCTTCACCACCAAGCCGGTGGGCGAGGGCACGGGGCTGGGGCTCGACATCTCCTGGCGGATCGTCGTCAACAAGCACCACGGTGACCTGAAGGTCGAGTCCGTACCCGGCGACACCCGCTTCCAGGTGCTGCTCCCCCTCACCGCCACCGACCCCGATACGCCCGATACCGTCCCCGACCCGGCCCAGGAGCCCTCATGACCAAGGACACCGGAATCGATCCCGGTGTCCCGCCCAGCGGGGCCGGCTGCGTCGAGTGCGACGCCGACGGCGGCTGGTGGTTCCCGCTGGTCGCCGGGACCCGGCACCCGCACCACGGGGTGACTCTCGGCCAGTTCGTTGAGAGCCGACCATGTCGCTGCGGCGCAGCCCAAGCTGGAGGCACGTGGCAGCTACAGAAACTCCGACCGATCGATCACGGACTCCTACCGGTGTCACACCCCGACTGGCCCTGACCGCGGTCGGGTCCGCTCGGCAGCCTCACCGAACGCTCAACCATTTCGCAGGTTCGCATGACCACGTTCGCCAGTAATCGCCGGCGTACCACGCTGAGCCACCACGCCGCGCCGAGCCCCTTCCGGCCGTTCCCGTTCCGGCGTGGGGCTCAGCCCGAGGCGCCCACCTCGTTGCGTGGGGCTCCGTCGCCGGCCGGGGGCAGGTCACCGCGTTCGACCGGCATACCGTGGGGCGGGGTCTTGTCGCGGTGGCGGCGCGGGAGGAGGAAGGCCAGTTCGGCGTCGGTGGGGCGGTGGGCGGCGAGGGCGGCGGCCCGCAGGGCGTCGCGGTCGACGGCGCCCTCGGCGGCGCTGATCCGGACGAGGTGACCGTTCTCCGGAACCACGTACTCGTGCTGTCCCGCCGAGGTGCGGTACCAGGCGTCCCCGTCGCGCTCGCAGCTGACCGCCTCGCCCGTGCCCTGGCCCACCGGCTCCTCGGCGCAGCTCCCGGCGGTCATCGTGCCCCGGTCGACGAGGAGCAGGAGCTGTGCGCTGTTCCTGCGGGACCAGTAGGCGGCGGAGAACCCGTCGGCCCCGTACACGCCGACCGACTGCCGGGCCAGCGTGAACCCGGGGGACTCGGTGACATAGACGAGCCCCGGCGCGAGGCCCAGCGCCTCGGCACGGGCGTGCAGCTCGGCCCGGTTGGGGGGCGGTGGCGGCGGCTCCCGGTCCGCGACCACGACCTTCTCGGTCCCGCAGGCGGTGAGCAGCAACGGCAGCAACGCCAGGGGCAGCAGTACACGCGCGGTACGGAGCATGGACATGCCGTCCATCCTGCCGCACAGATGTTCCACAGGTGAGCCAAAGAGTCCGTTCCGTGAGAGCGCTTACCCAGATGCCCGAGACGCCGATGTCCGAGCCGGCGGTGTGCGAGACGCCGGTGTCCGATTCCTTCAAGACCGGTCGTCGCCGGTCGTCCTACGGTGGCCGCATGACTCCACGACTCGACGCGATCGGAATGGTGGCCTCGGACATGGCCGCCTCCGTCACCTTCTACCGCAGGCTCGGTTTCGCCTTCCCCGAGGGCGCCGAGAATCTCCCGCACGCCGAGGCCCGACTGCCGGGCGGGCTACGGCTGCTGCTCGACACCGAGGAGACCGTCCGCTCGTTCCATCCGGAGTACCGCCGGGGGACGGGCGGCGGCGCCGGGCTGGCCCTGCTGTGCGACAGTCCGGCCGAAGTCGACGCGGTGTACGACGAGTTGATCGACGCCGGATACGACGGTGAACTCAAGCCCTGGGACGCGGAGTGGGGCCAGCGCTACGCCGTGGTCCTCGACCCCGACGGCAACGGCGTCGACCTCTTCGCACCACCCCTGCCGTCGCCCGCCGAGGGCTGATCGCTACCGCCCACCGAGCAGCTCGCCGAGCGGCAGTCCCGCCAACTCCCGTACGTCACGGGCGAGATGCGCCTGGTCGGCGTAGCCGGTCCGGGCCGCCGTCTCGGCGAAGGGCACGCCGTCCCGGGCGAGCGCGAGCGCCCGCTGCAGCCGCAGTACGCGGGCCAGCGTCTTCGGCCCGTACCCGAACGCGGCAAGCGACCGCCGATGCAACTGCCGGGCGCCGAGCCCGAGTTCGTCGGCGGTCGCCGCGACGGGCCGGCCCGCGCCGAGGGCGTCGACGACCTGCCGCAGCACCGGGTCGGGCCGCCGCACCTCGGCCGCCCGCTCCAGGACCACCTCTTCGAGTCCGCTCGCCGGATCGTCCGCCGCGTTCACCCGGGCGGTGAACCGCCGCACAACGGCCGGCGCCCACAGCTCGGCCAGCTCCACCCGCCGGTCCCGCAACTCGTGCGCGGGGACCCCCAGGAAGTCGGGCGCCTGACCGGGGAAGAACCGGAGCCCCGCCCAACTGCCGGCCCGCCCTTCGATGACGTACGCCGTCGTGTCCGGCCCGGCGACCAGCAGCCGCCCGTCGTTCCACAACAGGTCCATGCACCCGTCGGGTAGGACCCGCCCCGCACCCGGCGGCCCGCTCGGACTGTTGGTCCACACCACGGCCCCACCCAGCCGAGACGGCTTTTCGGCATACACAAGAAGAAGGCTACGCCCGGGGCCACCGGACACCACCGCGCCCTCCAGGGGCGCGGGGAAGTGCGCGAGCAACCACGACCCACCCGCAGACCGCAGACGCCCCCGCCCCCACGGCGCCCCACGGCACTCCCGCGCTCCCGCCCTCCCCACCTACCCAGCCCGCCGATGCTCCTGCGGACTCACCCCGTACACCCTCTTGAACGCGCTCGACAACGCGAACGCGCTCCCGTACCCCACCCGCCGGGCGATCGCCTCCAGCGTGTCCTCGCTGTCGCGCAACCGGTCCGCGGCCAGCGCGAGCCGCCACCCCGTGAGGTACGTCATCGGCGGCTCCCCCACCAGTTCGCTGAACCGGCGGGCCAGCGCCGCCCGGGAGACCCCCGCCTTCGCGGCCAGCGAGGTCACCGTCCAGGGATGCGCGGGGTCGTCCTGCACCAGCCGCAGCACCCGCCCCACCACCGGATCGGACATCGCGGCGTACCACTTCGGGGGCGCCGCGTCCGGCCGGGCGAACCACGCCCGCAGCGCGGCGATGACCAGCAGGTCGAGGAGCCGGTCGAGGACGAGTTCCTGACCGGGCTCGTCGCGCACGATCTCCTCCATGAGAACGGGCGTGAGGGGACACGGCCACTCCTCGGAGGTCAGGGTGAGCAGTGGTGGCAGCGCGTCGAGGAGGCGTCCGCCGACCTCGCCCTGCCAGAGGTACGTGCCGATCAGCACCACCGCCGAGCCGTCGAGCCGGTCGCCCCAGGAGCGGACGCCGAGGTCCATCGAGCCGTTGAGGGGGCGGCCGTCGGGGTAGCTGCACTCGGCGCCCGGCAGGATCACGGCCTGGGGCGGGGTCGTGGGGTCGTCGGCGCAGGTGTAGGGGTCGGGGCCGCGTGCGATGGCGAGGTCGCCGGCGCGCAGCCGTACCCGCTCCCCGCCGCCCTCGTCGGGGACGATCCAGGCGTCGCCCCGGACCATGAGCATGACCGTGAGCGGTGCGCGGTCCTCCACGCGTACGGACCAGGGAGGGTCGAAGCACGCACGGATCATGAAGGCGCCACGGGCTCGCGGGCCCTCCAGCAGGCCGGTGAGTGCGTCCATGTCCGTCAGCGTAGACGCGCGCTTATGGGAATGAGCCGTTCGGCGATGGGGTGCGGGAGCGCGGGGCCCTTCACTGGAGGCATGACGGAGAACACGGAGAACACGGAGAACACAGCACGTACTCAGGACATGACGGTGGTGGTGACGGGGGCCTCGGGGCGTACGGGCAGCCGGGTCGCGGAGGCGGCGCGGGCCGCCGGCCTCACGGTGCGGGCGGCGTCCCGCGCGAGCGGGTTCGACTGGCTGGACGGGTCCACCTGGGCGCCGGCGCTGCGCGGGGCGGACGCGGCGTACCTGGTGTACCCGTCGGACATCGGGGCGCCGGGGGCCGCCCCGGCGATCGGCGGGGTCGCCCGGGAGGCGGTCGCGCAGGGCGTACGGCGACTCGTGCTGCTGTCGGCGCGCGGGCAGGATCTGGCGGCTCCCGCCGAGCAGGCCGTGCGGGCGTCGGGGGCGGAGTGGACGATCGTGCGGGCGGCGTGGTTCATGCAGAACTTCAGCGAGGGGCCGCTGGTGGAGGGGTTGCGGCAGGGGGAACTGGTGTTTCCCGGTGGTGAGGTCCAGGAACCGTTCGTCGATGTGCGGGACATCGCGGACGTGGTGGTCGCGGCGCTGACGTCGGGCGACGCGTACGTGGGGCGGACCGTGGAGGTCACGGGGGCGCGGCTGTTGAGCTTCCGGGAGGCGGTGGCGGAGATCTCGGCAGTCATGGGCAGGGCGTTGGCCTATGTGCCGGTGTCGGCGCGGGACTACGGGGATCAGTTGCTGGGGTTCGGGGTGCCTGCGGAGGAGGTGGCGTCACTGGTGGAGGCGTTCGAGGGCCTGCTGGACGGCCGCAACGCGAGCGTCTCCGACGGGGTGCGGGCGGTGTTGGGCCGTGAGGCGCGCGACTTCGGCGAGTTCGTCCGGGAGGCGGCGGGGGTGGGGGTCTGGAAGGCGTGAGCGCGGGCGCGGGGCGGGGAGTGTGAGCGCCGTGGGGGTGCGGGTGCTTCGCGGGCTGCGGGCCGTGCGTGGTTGCTCGCGCAGTTCCCCGCGCCCCTGAAGACCCCTGCCCCCCGGCACTGACAACGCGCCGCTCACTTGCCGCCTCAAAAGCTCACGGCCAGCCGGCACCTGACGACGCACCGCTCACCTGTCTGCTGCTTACTCCTCCCCCTTCTTCGCCGGAGACCGCAGCCTCGACGTCACGTCCTCCGGGGGCAGGAAGCGGGACCAGCGTTCCGGGAACTCGGAGGGCATGTCGGGGTCCTCCGGGTCGTGGGAGCGGGCGGCGGCGGCGCGGGCCACGTACTCGGCGGCCTGCTCCTCGCGGAGGCGCTCGTTGGCGGCGCGGGCGGCGGCCGTGGCGGCGGCGGGCCAGACGCGGTCGATCGCGGCGTTGACGGCGGCGCCGACGAGGACGGCGAAGGCGCCCACACCGATCCAGAGGAGGACGGCGACGGCGGCCGCCAGGGAGCCGTAGATCGTCGCGCCCTCGACCGTGTTCGTCAGGTAGATGCGGAGCAGGAAGCTGCCGAGCACCCACATGCCGAGGGCGACCAGGGCGCCGGGGACGTCCTCGACCCAGGGCGAACGGACCGGCACGGACACGTGGTAGAGCGTCGTGAGGAAGACGATGGACAGGACGATGACGACGGGCCAGTAGAGGACCTGCACGACGGTCGCGGACCAGGGGACGATCCGGACGACGGCGTCGGGGCCGGCCACCATCAGCGGCAGGGCGATCGAGCCGATCAGCAGGGCGACGATGAACAGCAGGAACGCCATGAGGCGGGTCTTGACGATGCCACGGACCCCGTCGAGGCCGTACATGACGGTGATGGTGTCGATGAAGACGTTCACCGCGCGGGAGCCGGACCACAGGGCGAACAGGAAGCCTATGGAGATGACGTCAGGGCGACCGCCCTTCATCACGTCGTCCAGGATGGGCTGCGCGATCTGCGCGACGCCCTTCTCGGACAGGATGGTGCGCGACGCCTCCAGCAGGTTGAGCTCCAGGCTGGCGATGGTGTCGGCGCCGGTCCAGTCGTCGACGTAGCCGAGCAGACCGATCATGCTGAGCAGCAGCGGCGGCACGGAGAGCAGCGTGAAGAACGCCGCCTCGGCGGCGAGGCCCAGGATGCGGTACTCGATGCAGGAGTTGACGGTGTCCTTCAGGAGCAGCCAGGCGGTCCTGCGCTTGGAGACGTCCCGGTAGAGGGCGCGGGCACGGTGGAGACGCCCGTGAGGGCTCTCGGACGGTGGGGGTGACTGACTTGCTGGCTGCACGCCCTAAAGGTATCCGCCTGCGCGTGCCGCCCTCACCTCCCGGTGCCGCCTGCCGCGACAGGGTCCGCGTGCGGCGCACGGTTCCCTCCGGTCGCGTCACGGGGCAGCAATGGAAGGGAAACCCAGGAGAAACCAAAGGTGATTCCGAATCGCCTTTTCTGTCATGAACGTGCTGGCCGAATCATTGAGGGGTCGAAAGCGGAACGCGCGAGCGTGTTTGTACCGACCTTCCGGAAAGTTCCCCGTTGAAGTACCGTACGGACTCGGGTCCGACAGGTCGGACGAGATCGGAAAAGGGGCGGGAAAGCGTCAATCACCCGACCTCCCTTGACCTGTTCACGAAGGTACCGAAAGAATCCGGATTGCATTCCGCTGCGCCTCTCTGGACCAGATGCCGGCCCAGCGCACACCGGGGAATCAGCCCAGGCTCCGACCAGGCCTGATCAATTCCGCCACATACGTCACCGCTTTCCGTCCCACAACCCTCCCCCCTCTTTCTGTCATTCCGCGCGCCGTCCCGTTCACCCCCGGGCGCCTTCCATCGCAATACCTGTCGCGGAGAAATTCAATGACATTGCCAGCGCCACGACCCGTGGTGGAAATACCGGGCGAGGTCCAGGGGGCCGAGCCGGACGCGGCGGAATCGTACACCGCCGTCGAGCGACTCCTCGCCGAAGTTCTGGCCGGCGTCGCACACGTCGAACACGTGCCCGCAGAAAGCCATTTCTTCGACGACCTCGGTGCCAACTCACTGACGATGGCGCATTTCTGTGCCCGCGTCAGGAAGCACCCCGATCTGCCGTCGGTGTCCATCCGGGACGTCTACGGCCATCCGACGATCCGCAGCCTCGCCATCGCGTTGACCGAGGCACCGGCACCACCCGCCACCCCGCCCGAGCCGGCCGAGACCGTGCCCCCGGGCAGCACGTTCCGCTATGTCCTGTGCGGCGTGGCGCAGTTGCTCCTCTTCGCCGGATACTGCCTGCTCGCCACCTCCGGATACGTACAGGGGTACGAGTGGGTGGCGGACGCCTCCGGGACGCTCGGGATCTATCTGCGGTCGGCCGTCTTCGGCGCACTCGCCTTCCTCGCCCTGTGCACCCTGCCGGTCGCCGCCAAGTGGCTGCTGGTCGGGCGGTGGAAGCCGCGGGAGTTCCCCGTATGGGGCCCGGCGTACCTGCGGTTCTGGCTGGTCAAGGCACTGCTGCGCACCAGCCCGATGGTCCTGTTCGTCGGCAACCCGCTGTACGTGCTGTATCTGCGGGCCCTCGGCGCCCGCATCGGACCGGGCGTCACCATCCTCAGCCGCACCGTCCCGGTCTGCACCGACCTGCTGACCATCGGCGCGGGCACGGTCGTCCGCAAGGACTCCTCCTTCCTCTGCTACCGGGCGCGCGCCGGGCGCATCCGCACCGGCCCCGTCACCCTCGGCCGGGACGCCTTCGTCGGCGAGCACACCGTCCTCGACATCGACACCGCGCTGGGCGACGGCTCCCAGCTCGGCCACTCCTCCGCGCTGCACGCCGGCCAGTCCGTCCCGCCCCGAGCGAGCTGGCACGGCTCACCGGCCCGCCCCACGGACGTCGACCACATCCGGGTCCCCCCGCTCCCCCGCGGCACGCTGCGCCGGGCCGGATACGGGCTCGCCGCCCTGCTCCAGACCCTGCTGCTGTACGTGCCGCTGACCGTCGGCGGCGCCTATCTGCTGCTCACCGCCGCGCCCGAACTCGACACCCTGCTCGACCCGACGTCGCGGCACACCACCTCGGCACGCTTCTACGTCGAGGCGGCGGCCCTGTCGCTCGCGCTGTTCACGGGCTCGATCCTCGTCGGAGCGGTCCTGGTGTTCGTCGTCCCGCGACTGCTGCGCCCGCTGGTGAAGCCCGACCGCGTCTATCCCCTGTACGGGTTCCACTACTCGGTGCACCGCGCGATCGCCCGCCTGACCAACCTCAAGTTCTTCACCTGGCTGTGCGGCGACAGCTCGTACATCGCCCCCTGCCTCAAGGCCCTCGGATACGACCTCTCGCGCGTCGAGCAGACCGGGTCCAACTTCGGCACCGAGGTGCAGCACGAGACGCCGTACCTGGTGACGGTCGGCAGCGGCACGATGGTCGCCGACGGCCTGTCGGTCATGAACGCGGACTACTCCGGCACGTCCTTCCGGCTCTCCCGGACGGCGATCGGCGGCCACAACTTCCTGGGCAACGCCATCGCCTACCCGGTCGGCGGCCGGACCGGCGAGAACTGTCTGCTGGCCACCAAGGTGCTGGTGCCCCTCGACGGCGAGATCCGCGAAGGTGTCGGGCTGCTCGGCTCGCCGCCCTTCGAGATACCCCGCTCGGTCGAGCGCGACAGCCGCTTCGACCATCTGCGCGAGGGTGCGGAACTGCACCGCCGGCTCGCCGCGAAGAACCGCTTCAACCTGCGCTCGATGGCACTGTTCCTGTTCCTGCGCTGGCTGCACACCTTCGCGCTCACCGTCCTCGGCTTCGCCGCCTTCGACCTGTACGGCCACGGGAACGGCCCGGCGGCACCCCTCGCACTCGCCGCGCTGCCCCTGGCGGCTCTGGTCTTCAACGCCCTCTACTACGCGCTGGTGGAACGGACGCTGACCGGCTTCCGGCCCCTGCGGCCCCGGCTGTGCTCCATCTACGACCCCGTCTTCTGGCGGCAGGAGCGGCTGTGGAAGCTGCCCGACACGCATCTGCAGGTTCTCAACGGCACCCCGTACAAGAACCTCGTCTGGCGGCTGCTCGGGGTCCGGATCGGGCGCCGGGTCTTCGACGACGGGGCGTACATCACCGAGCGGACGCTGACAGCCGTCGGGGACGACTGCACGCTCGCCGCCGGCAGCAAGATCCAGGCACATTCGCAGGAGGACGGCACCTACAAGTCCGACCACGTCACGATCGGCACCGGCAGCACGCTGGAGGTCCAGGCGTTCGTCCACTACGGCGTGACGCTGGGCGAGGGGGCCGTGCTGGCGCCCGACTCCTTCCTGATGAAGGGCGAGGAGGTGCCGCCGCACGCGCGCTGGGGCGGGAACCCGGCGACGGAGACCACCGGAACACGGTGAATCGGGGGAAGAACATGGAACCGTTGGAGCCGGGCGACGCTGCCCGGACGTACTGGCACGAGGTGCTCACCGCCGGGGGGCGGACCGCGATACCGCGGTGGAGCACCGCCCCGACGAAAGGGGTCGCCGCCTACGAAGTGCCGCTGGCGGACGGACTGTTGACCGGGGCGGACGGCACGTCCGCACTGCTCGCCGCGCACGCCGGTGTGCTCGCCGCGCTGTCGGGCGAGGCCGAGATCACCACCGGCTGGCTGGAGGACGGCCGACTGCTGCCCTGCCGGCTCACCGCCGCACCCGGCGGCACCTGGCGCGCCCTGCTGGAGCACACCCGCCGGGCCACCGCCGAGCTGCTCACGCACGCCGGGTTCCCCGTGGCCGCCCTGCGGCACGAACTCGGCCTGCACGAGGCGCCGTTCGAAACCGTGCTCGACACCGGCGGCGGTGACGGCGACCTCGACGAGGACGTGGTCCTGCGGGTCGGGCTGGTGCACCGGGACGACGGCCCGGCGCTCCGGCTGCGGTACCGCACGGACGTGCTCGACGAGGACGCCGCGGCCCGCGTCGCCGGGTACCACGTCACCGCGCTCACCCTGCTCGCCACCGAACCGGACGCCGAACGCGGGCGCGGAAGCCTGGTGACGGACGCCGAACTGCGCCACCAGCTCGACGGGTTGGCCGGGCCGCACCGCGAACTGCCGGACCGCCGGGTGCACGAGCTGTTCGAGCAGCGGGTGGTGGCGCACCCGGACGCGGTCGCCGCCGTGCACGGCGACCGGCGCTGGACCTACCGCGAGCTGAACTCCCGCGCCAACCAGCTCAGTCGGGCCCTGCTCGTCCGGGGCCTCGGCCACGAGGGCGTCGTCGCCGTGGTGACCGAACGCAACCTGGACTGGATGGCGGCCGTCCTCGCGGTGTTCAAGGCCGGCGGCGCCTATCTCCCCGTCGAGCCGCACTTCCCCGCCGAGCGCGTCGCCACCACCCTCGCCCGCGCCGGCTGCGAGCTGGTGCTCACCGAGCGGGGCAGCACGGGCACGCTGGACCGGGCCCTGGCGGGCCTGCCCGGCGTGCAGCGGCTGCTCGTCGAGGACGCCTACGACGAGGCCCATCCGGACTCCGACCTCGGCATGGAGATCGCACCGGACCGGCTGGCGTACATCTACTTCACGTCCGGTTCCACGGGCGAGCCCAAGGGCGCGATGTGCGAGCACGCCGGGATGGTCAACCACCTCCACGCCAAGCTCGACGACCTCGGAATAGGCGAGGGGGACGTGGTCGCGCAGACCGCGCCCCAGTGCTTCGACATCTCCCTGTGGCAGCTGCTGGCCGCGCCCCTGGCCGGCGGGCGGACACTGCTCGTGGAGCAGGAGGCGATCCTGGACGTCGAGCGGTTCGTCGACCGGATCGCCGACGGCCGGGCCAACGTGGTCCAGGTGGTGCCGTCGTACCTCGAAGCGGTCCTCGCCCATCTGGATCAGCACCCCCGTGAACTGCCCGACCTGCGCCGGGTATCGGTCACCGGGGAGGCGCTGAAGAAGGAGCTGGCGGAGCGCTGGTTCGCCACCGAGCCGGGGATACCGCTGGTCAACGCCTACGGGCTGACCGAGACCTCGGACGACACCAACCACGAGGTGATGGACCGCGCCCCGGAGGGGGACCGGGTGCCCCTGGGCCGTCCCGTCCGGAACGTCCGGGTGTACGTCGTCGACGAGCACCTCTGCCCGGTGCCGCTGGGCGCGCCGGGGGAGATCGTCTTCTCCGGGGTGTGCGTGGGGCGCGGGTACGTCAACGACCCCGAGCGCACCGCGCGGGCGTTCACCACCGACCCGTACCGGCCCGGTGAGCGGCTCTACCGCAGCGGGGACCAGGGGCGCTGGCGGCCCGACGGGAAGCTGGAGTTCCTGGGCCGCCGGGACACCCAGGTCAAGGTGCGGGGGTTCCGCATCGAGATCGGTGAGGTGGAGAACGCTCTGCTCAAGGTGGCGGGCGTGCGGGACGGCGCGGTGGTGGTCGTCAGGGGCGCGCGCCTGGCGGCCTTCCACTCGGGCCGGCCGCTCGCGGGCGAGGAGCTGCGGGACCGGCTGGCGGAGTCGCTGCCGGCGTACATGGTGCCGTCGGTGTTCCACTGGCGGGAGAGCCTGCCGCTGACCGCCAACGGCAAGATCGACCGGCGGACGCTGACCGCGCTGGCCGAGGAACTCGACGCGCTGCGCGGCGAGTCGGGCGAACCGCCGGCGACCCCGACCGAGGAGCGGCTGGCCGCCGTCTGGGCCGAGGTGCTCGGGGTGGCGCGGGACCGGATCGGCCGGCACGACCACTTCTTCGACCGGGGCGGCACCTCGCTGTCGGCGGTGAAGCTGGCGATCGCCCTCGACCGGGCGGTGTCCCCCAAGGACGTGACCGCGCATCCGACCCTGGCCGACCTGGCCGGGCTGATCGACACGAGGGCCGGGGCGGCGACCGACGCCGGGACTCCGCGCACGGCCGCCGGGACCGTGGGGAGGTCGTCGTGAGCTTTCTGAGCCGTCGACGCGGCGGAGCACGCCGCGGCCGCAGGGACACGGCGCCCACGCCTCCCCCGGCCGTCCTCACCCTGCCGGACATCGAACTGTCGACCGACAAGCCGCCGCTCGTGACCGTCTCCCCCGCCGAACCCGTCGCCCACTGGGCGGCCGGACACCGCGGCGCCCTGCGGGCCGCCGTGGCCGAGCACGGCTCGCTGCTCGTGCGCGGGCTCGGACTGCGGGACTCGGCCGAGGTCGGCGCGGTCTTCCACGAGGTGGCCGACACACTGACGAGCGAGCAGGAGGCCTTCGCGCCGCGCCGGACGTACGCCGACGGCGTGCACTCCTCGACGGCCTGGCCGCCCAACCAGCCGATGTGCATGCACCACGAGTCGAGCTACTCGCTGGACTTCCCCGGCCTGCTGCTCTTCGCCTGTCTGGAGGCCGCCGAGCGGGGAGGGGCGACCGGGGTCGCGGACGCCGAGGCCGTACTCGCGGCGCTGCCGCCCGAGTTGACGGAGCGGTTCGAGCGGGAGGGCTGGCTGCTCACCCGGTCGTACAACGACGAGATCGGCGCGTCGGTCGCCGAGGCGTTCGGCACCGCCGACCGGACGGTCGTCGAGGCGTACTGCCGGGCGCACTCCATCGAGTTCGACTGGCGGCCCGACGGGTCGCTGCACACCCGGCAGCGGCGGGCCGCCGTGCTCCGGCATCCGGTGACCGGCCGACGCTGCTGGTTCAACCAGATCGCGTTCCTCAACGAATGGACCATGGACCCCGAGGTCCGCGACTACCTCGTGGACCTGTACGGGGCCGACGGGCTGCCCTTCAACACCCGTTACGGCGACGGTGATCCGATCGGCGCCGATGTCGTCGCGGCCCTGAACGAGGTCTACGAGACGCACACCGTCCGCACCCCGTGGCGACCGGGCGACCTGCTGCTCGTCGACAACATCCGCTGCGCCCACAGCCGGGAGCCCTACGAGGGGCCGCGCGAGGTGCTGGTGGGTCTGGCGGACCCGGTACGGCAGACCGGCCACGACGCACCGGGCCGCCACACGAAGGTCCGCGACACGCATGTCTCCGACGGGAAGGACGAGGTGAGCTTCCGATGACCGAGGTTCCGGGTTTCGCCGTGATCTCCGGCGCCCAGGTACGGCAGGCCCTGCGGGGCCGGGAACGGGAGATCGTCGAACTGGTCGAGTCCGCCTACCTGTTGCACGGGAACGGGGATACCGGCGACACGGTCAACCCGCCGTCGTACTTCCTCCGCTTCCCCGACCGTCCGTCCTCGCGGATCATCGCGCTGCCCGCCTCACTGGGCGGGAAATACCAGGTGGACGGCTTGAAGTGGGTCTCCAGTTTCCCGGAGAACACGGCGAGCGGGCTGCCGCGCGCCTCCGCCGTGCTGATCCTCAACGACCACGCCACCGGGTACCCGTTCGCGTGTCTGGAGGCGTCCATCATCAGCGCCACCCGGACCGCCGCGTCGGCGGCGCTGGCGGCCGACCGGCTGAGCGACGCGCGCCGGGGGGCGCCGCGTCCGACGCGGGTCGGCTTCCTCGGGACGGGCCTGATCGCCCGCTACATCCACACCTTCCTGGTGGCGACCGGTTTCGTGTTCGAGGAGGTGGGGGTGCACGACCTGTCCGCGGACAGCGCGACCGGGTTCCGGGGGTACCTGGAGCGGTCGGAGGCGGGCGGGCGGGTGACCGTGTACGACAGCGCCGAGGACGTGATCCGGGCGAGCGACCTGGTGGTCTTCGCGACGATCGCGGGCGAGCCGCACATCCACGAGCCCAAGTGGTTCGCCCACCACCCGCTGGTGCTGCACGTGTCGTTGCGCGATCTCGCGCCCGAGGTGCTGCTCGCGTCGGCGAACTTCGTCGACGACGTCGAGCACTGCCTCAAGGCGAACACGTCACCGCACCTGACCGAACAACTCACCGGCGCACGGGACTTCCTCGACGGAACGCTCCATGACGTCCTCACCGGCCGGGCGACCGTGCCGGCGGACCGTCCGGTGGTCTTCTCGCCGTTCGGCCTCGGGGTCCTGGACCTCGCGGTCGGCGCTCATGTCCACGAGGAAGTGGCCCGCTCCGGCGGACTACGGGTCGTGGACGACTTCTTCCACGAGCTGCGCCGCCACGGCTGACCGCCGGGCGCAGCGAGTACGACAGTGCACGACCAGGGGGGCAGCGGTGCCAGTCATATCCGTTCCCACGGACTTCAACGAGGAGGAGCTGTACGTCGATCTGCGTCAGATCGCCGGACACAAGCTCTTCCTGAAGTGCGAGGGGTTCAACTTCGCCGGCTCGATCAAGCTCAAGGCCGCGTCCGAGATGGTGCGGGCCGCCGAACGGGAGGGGCGTCTCAGGCCGGGCTCGACGCTCGTGGAGTCGTCGTCCGGCAATCTGGGCGTCGCGCTGAGCATGATCGCGGCGAGCCGAGGCTACCGGTTTCTGTGCGTGACCGATTCCCGGTGCAATCCGCAGACCCGGCGCGTGATCGAGGCGCTGGGCAGCCGGGTGCACGTCATCTCCGAGCCGGACCCGCACGGCGGTTTCCTGGGCGCGCGGATCTCGTACGTCCGCGCGCTGTGCGCCACCGACCCGCGGTACGTGTGGCTGGACCAGTACACCAACGAGGCGAACTGGCAGGCGCACTACCGCACCACCGCGCCCGCGATCGCCCGGCAGTTCCCGCGGCTGGACGTGCTGTTCGTGGGCGTCGGCACCTCGGGGACGCTGATGGGCTGCGCCCAGTGGTTCTGGGAGCGGCGGCGCCGGGTGCGGATCGTCGCCGTGGACAGCGTCGGGTCGGTGGCGTTCGGCGGGGCGCCGGGCCGCCGGATGATCCCGGGGCTCGGCACCAGCGTGCCCCCGGCACTCCTCGACGTGTCCTACGTCGACGACGTCGTCCGGGTGGAGGAGATCGACACCGTACGGGCCTGTCACCGCATGGCCCGACGGGGCTTCCTCTTCGGGGGCTCCACGGGCACGGTCGTCAGCGGCGCCGCCGAGTGGCTGGGCCGCAACGGCTCGCCGGACACCACGGCTGTGGCGATCTCCCCGGACCTCGGCGAACGCTACCTCGACACCATCTACCGGCCGGGCTGGCCGCTGGAGCAGTACGGGGAGCCCGTGCTCGACCCGGAGGAGGAGTTCGGCACGGGCGACCTGGGAACGGGCGAGCTCGCGACACCCGTCTGAGCCACACCGCACGATCCGGCGCCGGACGCTCCGCTCCGGCGCCGGACACCTGCCCCCGCCCCCCTGCCCCCGAAGACCGGCGAGCGTCACCGTGACGACGCGATACCGAGGGGTTGGAACTGCTGCCGCTGGAGTGCGTTCACGAACGCTGGGTGAGCGGGAGTGAGTGCTGCTGGTCTTCGTCGTGTCGCGTGCCTCGGTCGCGGGGTCAGTTTCAGCAGGGAACTGACGTTCCCTCATCGAATACGTGACCCTTGTGATGGATGCTCGTTTCCATGGCAACGGGATCGTCGGGCAGGGGTGGCGGGGTGGGTGAGCGGCGGAGCATCGAGGCGCCATTCGTCGTGTCCGGTCCGGCCGGTGTGGCCGTCCGGACCCGGCTCAAGCAGCTGACGCCGGGCGATGAGAAGGTGCTGCGTCTGGTGGGCGGGCATCTGGGGTCGCTGGCTTCGCGGGATCTGAAGGCGCGCTGCCGGGACGGCCTGGCGCACTCCGCTGAGGCGTGGGCGGTCCGTAAGCGGGAGCTGACGCCGCTGTCGTCGTCGCGGTGGGCGGGCAGTGTCACCAAGGCCACGCATGACCAGTGGGCGCTGGCCCGCCGCTGCCAGTCGGCGCACCTGCAGAGCCTGGAAGCGGGGATCCGTACCATCGAGGCTCGGCTGGCGTTGCCGGTCGGGCAGAAGGGGACGAAGAACGCGCCCGGGGGTTACCGTTCGCGGCGGGAGTGGCACGCGAAGTCCCGGCGCCTGCGGGTGCTTCAGGACCGGCTTGCCTCCGCGCGGGCCGACCGGGAGGCCGGGATCGTGCACGTCGTGCGCGGAGGCAAGCCTCTGGCCCGCACCCGCCACCACCTGGACGCTGCTGGGCTCACGGAGTCCGTGTGGCATGGGCGATGGGAGGCGGAGCGCTGGTTCTGCCAGGCCGACGGCGAGTCCGGCAAGCGCCACGGCAACGAGACCATCCGCGTCAGCCCCGACGGCGAGGTGAGCATCAAACTGCCCACGCCGCTCGAGCATCTGGCGAACGCCCCGCACGGACGGTACGTCCTCACCGGCCAGGTCGCCTTCGCGCATCGGGGCGGTGACTGGGCGGACCGCGTCGTAGCCGACCGGGCGATCGCCTACCGCATCCACTACGACACCGGCCGGGACCGCTGGTATCTGACCGCGTCCTGGCAGACCCCGCCCGCCCCGGCCCTCCCGATCGAGGCAGCGCTCGCCCACGGCGTGATCGGCGTTGACATGAACGCCGATCACCTGGCCGCCTGGCGCCTCGACACCCACGGCAACCCGACCGGCAGCCCGCGCCGCTTCTCCTACGACCTGACCGGCACCGCCGTACACCGTGACGCGCAGGTCCGCCACGCCCTCACCCGCCTCCTGCACTGGGCGAAGACCTGCGGTGTCAAGGCGATCGCGGTCGAGGACCTGGACTTCGCCACCGAGAAGACCCGCGAGAAACACGGCCGCAGGAAACGCTTCCGGCAGCTGATCTCCGGCATGCCCACCGGAAAACTCCGCGCCCGGGTGGCCTCGATGGCCGACGCCGCGGGGATCGCGGTCATCGCCGTCGACCCTGCCTACACCAGCCGGTGGGGCGCTCAGCACTGGCAGCAGCCCCTCAGCAGCACCACCCGTAAGACGACTCGCCACGAGGCTGCCGCCGTGGCGATCGGAAGGCGCGCCCAGGGACACCCGATCCGGCGACGGACGACACCGCCCCCACAGCACCGGAGCGATGCGGTGGGGCATCGGACCGTCCAGGCCGGACCAGGTGCCCCTGGGCGTGAGACGTTGCTCATCTGCGGCCTCCGGCCGCGGGCCGCCCCCGCATCCCCGGACCACGGACACGATCCGTGCCGCCCGGACGCGGAGCGAACGCGGGCAACCAGAACGCCCAACACCGTCCGGGGCGTTCGGCCGAGCATGAGACCTGGCAACAGGACTCACTCCCGCTCAGTCTTTAGGAACGGTAGGTTCCGGATATGGCATCGAGTACCCACGAAGTGACCAATCAGGCTCCGCCCCTGGTGGACTACGACGTCTTCGGCGCCGACGCCGTCCTGTCGGAGGCGGTCGAACGGCATCTGGCGCCGGAGGTCCTGGAGGAGGCGCGGGACGAGCTGACGGGGTTCGGCCGCACGGCGGGCTCCGCGCAGGTGCAGGAGTGGGGGCGGCTCGCGAACGAGAACCCGCCGAAGCTGCGGGCGTACGACCGGTACGGGAACCGGGTGGACGAGGTCGAGTTCCATCCGTCCTGGCACCGGCTGCTCGGCAAGGGCGTCTCGGCGGGGCTGACGGCGGCCTGGACCCGGCCCGGCGGTCATGTGCGACGCGCGGCGGCGTTCGTGGTGTGGACCCAGGTCGAGGCCGGCAACGGCTGCCCGCTGTCCATGACCCACGCGGCGGTGCCCGCCCTGCGGACGGACCCGGCGCTCGCCGCCGAGTGGGAGCCCCGGCTGACGTCGCAGCTCTACGACTGGGACATGCGGCCCGCCGACCAGAAGGCCGGCGCCCTCTTCGGGATGGGCATGACCGAGAAGCAGGGCGGCAGCGACGTACGCGCCAACACCAGCGCGGCGCGGCCGCTGGCCGAGGAGGGAACGTACGAGCTGACGGGCCACAAGTGGTTCTGCTCGGCGCCGATGTCGGACGGGTTCCTGGTGCTGGCGCAGGCTCCGGGCGGGCTGACGTGTTTCCTGGTGCCCCGGATACTGGCGGACGGCTCGCGGAACGTGTTCCGCATCCAGCGGCTGAAGGAGAAGCTGGGCAACCGGTCCAACGCCTCCGCCGAGGTCGAGTTCGACGGGACGTGGGCGCGCCGGGTCGGGGACGAGGGGGCGGGGGTGCGCACGATCATCGGGATGGTGGCGGCCACCCGGCTGGACTGCGCGCTGGGCGCGGCCTCGTTGATGCGGCAGGCGGTCGCGCAGGCGGTGCATCACTGCGCTTATCGGGAGGCGTTCGGCGGGCGGCTGGTCGACAAGCCGCTGATGCGGAACGTGCTGGCCGATCTGGCGCTGGAGTCGGAAGCGGCGACGACGCTGGCGATGCGGCTGGCGGCGGCGTACGACGCGGCCGAGGCGGGCGACGAGAACGAACGCTCGTTTTTGCGGCTCGCGGTGCCGGTCGCCAAGTACTGGGTCACCAAGCGCTGCGCCCCGCTCGTGGTGGAGGCCTCCGAGTGCCTGGGCGGGAACGGCTATGTCGAGGAGTCCGGCATGCCGCGCCTGCTGCGCGAGTCTCCGCTCAACTCCATCTGGGAGGGCGCCGGGAACGTACAGGCGCTCGATGTGCTGCGCGCGCTGCAGCGCGAACCGCGGGCCCTGGACGCGTACTTGCGGGAGGTGGGCCGGGCGCGAGGCGCGGACCACCGGCTCGACGGCGCGATCAAGGGCCTGCTGACCGAACTCGCGGATCTGGACGGCGTCGAGGCCCGCGCGCGCCGGCTCGTGGAACGGCTGGCGCTCGTCCTCCAGGGCGCGCTGCTCACGCGGTTCGCGCCCCCGGCGGTCGCCAACGCCTTCTGCGCCTCCCGGCTCGGCGGCGACTGGGGCACGGCCTTCGGCACACTGCCGCACACCCTGGACCTGGCGTCGGTGGTGGAACGGGCACGTCCGGAGGGCTGAGCCGCAGCCGTACGGGGGACATCCCTCCGCGCGGCGGGCGCCCGCTCTTTCGGGTGGTGCGACCGGGCCGTCCGACGCGGGGGTGGTGCTGCGCCGACACGGCACCACCCCCGCTTCTGTGGCCCCTTGGAGCGGAGCGCAGACGCCGCAGCGGGCGACGTTGAACAAGTTTCAAGGAGCACGGGACGGTCCGCCAGGGTTGCAGGGGGTTGCAACTCGTCCGCGTTCTGTGGCCGGAGGACGCCCCTCCGTGGCCGAAGAACGGCACACTGGGAGACCCGCGGTCAACGCCGTCGCGCGGATCCGGACTTCCACGGCCACCAGGGGCCGGGGAGCGGACCGGCCTGCCGGGAGGAACGTGTGCCGCACTCGCCGATGGAAGTCACACGGCTGACCGCCACGGACGCCGCCCGGGCGGCCCGGGTCCTCGGCGAGGTGCGCGCCTCCACCCTCGACGGACGGCCCTCGAAACCCGCGCCGCGCCCCGCGATCCGGGAGTCCTGGGGCCGGATGGTGCGCGGCGGCGTCGACCCCGACCACGACTTCCGGTCCGACCTCCTCGGCCGGGACGAGGTCGAGCGGCGGCGTCGGACCTCGCGGCTGCGCCATGTCCTGCCGGTGCTCCGCGAGGGCCTGCTCTCCCTGGCGGACACCACGCAGCACATCATGATGGTCGCGGACGCGGACGCCCGGGTGCTGTGGCGCGAGGGCAGTACGGCCGTCCTCCGCAAGGCGGACGGGCAGGGGCTGGGGATCGGCTCGGACTGGC
Organism: Streptomyces sp. SP18BB07; assembly: GCF_036322545.1. Classification (NCBI taxonomy): domain Bacteria; kingdom Bacillati; phylum Actinomycetota; class Actinomycetes; order Kitasatosporales; family Streptomycetaceae; genus Streptomyces; species Streptomyces sp. SP18BB07. Next base: position 6,982 of record NZ_JAQYWT010000251.1, on the reverse strand, counting down.
GCGAGGAGGTCGTCGGCACGAACGGGGTCGGCACGCCCCTGGTCTCCCGGCAGGCCGTCCAGGTGTTCTCCGCCGAGCACTTCGTGCGCGCCCTGCACCCGTGGACCTGCACCGGCGCCCCCATCGTCGACCCGCGCGACGGCCGGCTCCTCGGCGCGGTCGACATCAGCGGCCCCCTGGAGACCCTGCACCCCTCCACCCTCGCGCTCGTCGACTCGGTCGCCAAGCTCGCCCAGGCGCACCTGCGGGAGCTGCACCTCATCTCGCTCGAACAGCTACGGGCGGTGGCGGCCCCGGTGCTGGCCCGGATCGGCGGCCGCGCGATCGCCGTCGACCGGGACGGCTGGACGGCCGCGGTCACCGGCATGCCGTACACCAGCCGGATCGCCCTGCCCAAGTCCCTCTCCCCCGGCCGCTGTCGGCTGCCCGCGCTCGGCCCGTGCACCGTCGAACCGCTGCCCGCCGGCTGGCTGATACGGCCGGTGGCGGAGCCGGCGTCCGCCACGGCCGCCACGCACATCACCCTCGACGTGTCCCACCCGCGCGGCTGGACCGTCACCGTCGCCGGCTGCGCGGGCTCCTGGACCCATGAGCTCACCCCCCGCCACGCCGAACTCCTGTACCTGCTGGCCCTGCACAGGGACGGGCGCAGCGCCTCCGCGCTCGCCGACGACATGTTCGGCGACCCCGCGCGCACCGTCACGATCCGCGCCGAGATGTCCCGGGTGCGCCGCTATCTCGGTCCCTTCCTCGACCATCGGCCGTACCGTTTCACCGAGCGCGCCGACGTCGAAGTCCTGTTGCCCGAGAGCCCGTTGGACCTGTTGCCGCACTCGGTGGCGCCGGGGGTGGTGCGGGCGCGGAGTGGGGTGCCGGGTGGTGCGCCAGGTGGTGCGCCGGGTCGCCTCCTCGGGGCGGACGGGCGTGCGGGGCACGAGCGGGCCGGGCCGAACCTGTGATCCCCCGCCGAACTCCCAACCCCCGTACCGGTGAGCGGATCATGGTGTCGGGGTGAGGGATCTCCCTGTATTTCCCGGGACCTCGGCGTGACACGTGTCCCACTGACGTAGCATCGCTGCCAGGCCGCCCCACCTGCCTCTCCGTCAAGATCTTGTTCTCGGTAGGCAGTTGGCCGTCCCCGGGAGGTTTCATGAAGCACCGCGGTAGGCACCGACGACGCAGAAGGGGGCGTGCGCTGCGCGCGTCCCTGGCGGGGACCGCGCTGGCGCTCACGGCGGCGGCCACCCTGATCAGCACGTCGCAGGCGGCGGGCGGCGAGACGCCGGGCGCCCTCTCCTCGCTCACCTCGGCCGGCGAGCTGCGCGCTCTGCAGCTCCGGGAGACCCTGGCCGACGGGGCGGGGCTGCGCACGCTCACCGACGAGATGGGCGGCGGGGTCGGTCTCGACGAGGTGCTGGGCAGCGCGAACCACGCGATGCGCGCCGAGGCCGACTGCTTCAGCACGGAGAAGGACAATCTGCCCGTCGAGCCGGCCGCCTCGCGGGCGTACTGCTGGGAGCCCGGTGACGCGGTCGACGACCGGTGGGTCCCCCGCTCGGTCACCACGTCCCGGAACAACCAGGTGATCGCGTCCGGTTGGACGCACAGCGGCGCCGGGAGCGGCTCACCCGCGGTCGGCACCACGTCCGACGGCGGCACCCGCGCGAACGGCACCCACGCTGACGGTGCGGGCGGCGACGGCGCCGACGACCAGGGGCTAGCCAGGGTCGCGTTCGTCGACGCCAGTGATCCGTCGAACCTCAGGTACCGCTGGGTTCTGCTGGTCGTGCCGACGGCCGGCGAGCGGGGCTTCGAGGGGCTGCGCGCCCGGCTCGGCGGCATGGCCTGGTACGAGGACAAGCTGATCGTCACCGCCCGGGGCCCGCGGAGCCGGGGCGGGCAGGACGACTCCCTGTACGTGTTCGACCTGGCCCGCTTCCTCCGCGCCGACGTGACCGGCAGCGAGGCGATCGGCAGGTCCGGCGACGGCTGGTCGGCCCACCACTACCGGTACGCGCTGCCGGCGGTCGCCTCCTACACCCCGTCGAAGGGCGGCGGCTGTGACGTGCGGGACGGCGACGGGGTGCCCTGCCTCGGCTCGCTCTCCCTCGACCGGACGTCGACCCCGCCCACCGTGGTCGCGAGCGAGCGGTCCCGGCCGGGCGGCGAGCGGCCCGCCCGCGTCTGGCGGTACGCCCTCGACATCACCGGCGACCGCACCGGCCTGCTCACCACCACGGGACGCGGCCACACCGCCGTCGCCACCGAGGCGTACGAGACCGATGCCTCCGGTATCGGGGGCGTCCTCGCCCACCGGGGCTCCTGGTACGTCGACCGGACCGCCGAGGAGCGCGAGAGCCACGGCACGCTCTGGCGCCAGGACGAGGCCGGCGCCGAGGCCACGAAGTGCCCGGCGGGGAAGTCCGCCGAGAAGTCGGACCTACAGTCCTACGCCTGCTGGGGACGACACACCTCCTCCCTCTCCTACTCACCGGAAACCGACGAGGTCTGGACCCTCACCGACCCCATCCCGGAACGGGTGCTGTACGCGGTGAAACTGTCGGACATCGAGGACACGCTCGACTAGCTCCCGCGAACCCGGCCCTCTCTTGGAGGCGGGCCGGGGCGCGTGATTCCCTGGGCCCATGAGCAGCAGCACCGTCACCACCTGGTCCCTGGAGCAGACCTCGCCGAGCGATCTGCTTCCCGCCGCGGCGCCCGAGGGCGACGGCGTGCGTATCGTGCGCGCCGAGGTCCCCTCCCCCGAGTTCAGCCGCTTCCTGTACGCCTCGGTCGGCGGGGACGTCCTGTGGATCGACCGGCTGTCGTGGTCGTACGAGCGGTGGCGGGAGCACCTGGAGCGGCCGGGCGTGGAGACCTGGGTCGCCTACGACCGGGGCACGCCCGCCGGTTACGTGGAGCTGGAGCCGCAGGACGGCGGAGTCGTGGAGATCGTCTACTTCGGGCTGATCCCGGGCTTCCGTGGGCGGCGCATCGGCGGGCACCTGCTGTCGTACGGGACCGCCCGCGCCTGGGACCTCGCCGAACGGTGGCCGGAGCTGCCGCCGACCAAGCGGGTCTGGCTGCACACCTGCTCCCGGGACGGCGAGCACGCCATGGCGAACTATCTGCGGCGGGGTTTCGCCCTGTTCGACACGAAGGTGACGGAGGAGCCCGACGCGACGGCGCCGGGGCCCTGGCCCGGCGCGGCCCCGTCCACACCATGACCCACATCACATTGTCTCGCGATGCGAGACATCCTTGTCCGGAATGTGGATGACGGTGGACTCGGTCTAAAGAGGCGTGCCACGCTTCCGTCATGTCTGGAACTGGAATTGCCTTGGTGAGTCGGCGGCACGTCGACCTCGGCCGCATGTCCAGCGCCATCTGTCCGGTGAGCTGAGCCCGACCCCGAGGGGTTGGACGACCCCGGGCGACAGCGCCGCACCCTCCCTCTGTTTCAGCCCGCGCAAGGACGCGCAGGCGTCGCACACGCTGCCCGCGTGTGCCCGCATGCGCGCGCAAGCGCGGGTCAGAGCCGCTTCCACGCCTTTCCCGAAGGACATACACACCATGGCCGCCACCCCGCAGAACCCCGCCACGCCCCGCCGCAAGGTGAGCCGTCACCGTGGTGAGGGCCAGTGGGCCGCGGGGCACTTCACCCCGCTGAACGGCAACGAGCAGTTCAAGAAGGACGATGACGGTCTCAATGTGCGGACACGCATTGAGACGATCTATTCGAAGCGCGGCTTCGACTCCATCGACCCCAACGACCTGCGCGGCCGTATGCGCTGGTGGGGCCTCTACACCCAGCGCAAGCCCGGGATCGACGGCGGCAAGACCGCGATCCTGGAGCCGGAGGAGCTGGACGACAAGTACTTCATGCTGCGGGTGCGGATCGACGGCGGTCGGCTCACCACCCAGCAGCTGCGGGTGATCGGCGAGATCTCGCAGGAGTTCGCGCGGGGCACGGCCGACATCACCGACCGGCAGAACGTCCAGTACCACTGGATCCGCGTCGAGGACGTGCCCGAGATCTGGGAGCGGCTGGAGGCCGTCGGCCTGTCCACCACCGAGGCCTGCGGTGACACCCCCCGTGTGATCATCGGCTCACCCGTCGCCGGGATCGCCGCCGACGAGATCATCGACGGCACGCCCGCGATGGCGGAGATCAGCCGGCGCATCATCGGCAACCCCGCCTTCTCGAACCTGCCCCGCAAGTTCAAGTCCGCGATCTCCGGCTCACCGCTGCTCGACGTGGCGCACGAGATCAACGACATCGCCTTCGTCGGTGTCCGCCACCCCGAGCACGGCCCCGGCTTCGACCTCTGGGTCGGCGGCGGTCTGTCCACCAACCCCAAGATCGGGCAGCGGCTCGGCGCCTGGGTGCCGCTGGACGAGGTCGCCGACGTCTACGAGGGCGTCATCTCGATCTTCCGTGACTACGGCTACCGGCGGCTGCGCACCCGCGCCCGCCTGAAGTTCCTGCTCGCCGACTGGGGTACGGAGAAGTTCCGCCAGGTCCTGGAGGACGAGTACCTCAAGCGCAAGCTGGTCGACGGCCCCGCGCCCGACCAGCCGGTGGCCCGCTGGCGCGACCACGTGGGTGTCCACCAGCAGAACGACGGCCGGTACTACGTCGGGTTCGCCCCGCGCGTCGGTCGGGTGGACGGCACCACGCTGACGAAGATCGCCGACCTCGCCGAGGCGCACGGCTCCGGCCGGGTCCGCACCACGGTCGAGCAGAAGATGATCGTGCTCGACGTCACCGAGGAGCAGGTCGACTCGCTCGTCGCGGGCCTGGAAGCACTCGATCTCACCGTCAACCCGTCGCCGTTCCGGCGCGGCACGATGGCCTGCACCGGCATCGAGTACTGCAAGCTCGCCATCGTCGAGACGAAGGCGCGCGGCTCCCTGCTGATCGACGAACTGGAGCGCCGGATCCCGGAGTTCGACGAGCCGATCACCATCAACATCAACGGCTGCCCGAACGCCTGTGCGCGTATCCAGGTGGCGGACATCGGTCTCAAGGGCCAGCTCATGCTCAACGACCAGGGCGAGCAGGTCGAGGGCTACCAGGTGCACCTGGGCGGCGCGCTCGGCCTGGAGGCCGGCTTCGGCCGCAAGGTGCGTGGCCTGAAGGTCACCGCCGACGAGCTTCCCGACTACGTCGAGCGCGTGCTCAAGCGCTTCCAGGAGGAGCGCGAGGACGGCGAGCGCTTCGCCGCGTGGGTCACGCGCGCTTCCGAGGAGGCGCTGTCGTGAGCGAGCGTGCCGCGCCCTTCTACTGCCCCTACTGCGGTGACGAGGACCTGCGCCCGAGCGAAGAAGGTCACGGCGCGTGGGAATGCGGGGCCTGCAATCGAGCCTTCCAGTTGAAGTTCCTCGGGCTGTTGTCCCGGGGGCTGCAACGAGCCGACAGCGGAGGGGATCACATATGAACGCCGTTCAGGCGGATTCCGATACATCCGCGTCCTCCACGGACGCGGCCGACCCGGACGCGGCGAAGCGCGCCGAGCTCAAGGCGCTCGCCGAGCAGGCCGGCCGCGATCTGGAGGACGCCCCGGCCCTGGAGATCCTCCAGTGGGCCGTGGACACCTTCGGCAAGCGCTTCTGCGTGACCTCCTCCATGGAGGACGCGGTCGTCGCGCACCTCGCCTCCCGGGCCAGGCCCGGCGTCGACGTCGTGTTCCTGGACACCGGCTACCACTTCCCGGAGACCATCGGCACCCGGGACGCCGTCGAGGCCGTGATGGACGTCAACGTCATCACGATCACCCCGCGGCAGACGGTCGCCGAGCAGGACGCCGAGTACGGCCCCAAGCTGCACGACCGCGACCCCGACCAGTGCTGCTTCCTGCGGAAGGTCAAGCCCCTCGAAGAGGGTCTGACCCGCTTCGACGCCTGGGCGACCGGCCTGCGCCGCGACGAGTCCGAGTCCCGGGCGAACACCCCGGTCGTCGGCTGGGACGAGAAGCGCGGCAAGGTCAAGATCTCCCCGATCGCCCGCTGGACTCAGGACGACGTGGACGCGTACGTGGCCGAGCACGGCGTGCTCACCAACCCCCTGCTCATGGACGGCTACACCTCCGTGGGCTGCGCCCCCTGCACCCGCCGGGTCGCCCCCGGCGAGGACGCGCGGGCGGGCCGCTGGGCGGGCAACGCCAAGACCGAGTGCGGGCTGCACCTGTGACCGAGACAGCCGAGACCGTCGGGAACACCGGCCCCGGGACGGGCCGTGCTCCCGCGACGAACCAGGAGAACCAAGTGACGACCGGAGCCACCGGAGCCACCGTCTGGCTCACGGGTCTGCCGAGTGCCGGCAAGACCACCATCGCCTACGAACTCGCGGGTCGCCTGCGCGAGGAGGGCCACCTCGTGGAGGTCCTCGACGGCGACGAGATCCGCGAGTTCCTCACCGCGGACCTCGGCTTCAGCCGCGCCGACCGGCACACCAACGTGCAGCGCATCGGCTTCCTCGCCGACCTGCTCGCCCGCAACGGCGTCAAGGCGCTCGTACCGGTCATCGCGCCGTACGCCGACAGCCGCGAGGCGGTCCGCAAGCGGCACGCGGCGAGCGGTGCCGCGTATGTCGAGGTGCACGTGGCGACGCCGGTCGAGGTGTGCTCCGTACGCGATGTGAAGGGTCTGTACGCCAAGCAGGCGGCCGGTGAGATCTCCGGGCTGACCGGGGTCGACGACCCCTACGAGGCCCCCGAGACCCCGGACCTGCGGATCGAGTCGCAGGACCAGACGGTCCAGGAGTCCGCGGCGCTGGTGCACCAGCTGCTCACCGAGAGGGGTCTGGCATGACGACGACCGTCGCCTCCGTCTCCGGGGAGACCGGCACCCCGTACACCCTGTCGCACCTGGACGCGCTGGAGTCCGAGGCGGTCCACATCTTCCGCGAGGTCGCGGGCGAGTTCGAACGGCCGGTGATCCTCTTCTCCGGCGGCAAGGACTCCATCGTCATGCTGCACCT
>NZ_JAQYWT010000250.1:0-59357 GCF_036322545.1 Streptomyces sp. SP18BB07 | reverse complement strand
GGCGTCGGCGGGTAAGACGCTGGTCGAGCTGTTCGGTCTCGCGCGCGAGCTGAACATCGACGCCGAGGGCATCGACATGGGCCCGTCCCCGACGGACGCCGCGCTCGCCGCCGATCTGGCGCTGCCGATCGAGGAGCTCGAGCTCACCGTTCGGTCGTACAACTGCCTCAAGCGTGAGGGCATCCACTCCGTGGGTGAGCTGGTCGCGCGCTCCGAGGCGGACCTGCTCGACATCCGCAACTTCGGTGCGAAGTCGATCGACGAGGTCAAGGCGAAGCTGGCGGGCATGGGCCTGGCGCTCAAGGACTCGCCTCCCGGGTTCGACCCGACCGCCGCGGCCGACGCGTTCGGTGCGGACGACGACGCCGACGCCGGTTTCGTGGAGACCGAGCAGTACTAGTCGCTCCGCGAGACGGCCGGATTCTGGCTGCGGGGCCGTTGTGGCTGGTCGCGCAGTTCCCCGCGCCCCTCACGGGGCGCGGATCCTCCGGGACGCCTTGAAAAGGGCGCCCCGGATCTCTGACAGGCGACCGCCTGCTCAGATACTGACCTCGGTACCTGATACGGCCGGGGCAGACACCTAGGAGAAACACCATGCCGAAGCCCACCAAGGGTGCCCGTCTGGGCGGCAGCGCCGCGCACGAGAAGCTGCTCCTCGCGAACCTCGCGAAGTCGCTCTTCGAGCACGGCCGGATCACCACCACCGAGGCGAAGGCCCGTCGTCTGCGGCCCTACGCCGAGCGTCTGGTCACCAAGGCGAAGAAGGGCGACCTTCACAACCGCCGCCAGGTGCTCCAGGTCATCACGGACAAGAGCGTCGTGCACACGCTCTTCACCGAGATCGGCCCGCGGTACGAGAACCGTCCGGGTGGCTACACCCGGATCACCAAGATCGGTAACCGTCGTGGCGACAACGCGCCCATGGCTGTCATCGAGCTGGTCGAGGCGCTGACCGTCGCGCAGCAGGCGACGGGCGAGGCCGAGGCCGCGACGAAGCGTGCCGCCAAGGACGCGGAGGCGCCGGCCGCTGAGGCCAAGGTGGACACCACCAAGGCTGACGACGCCGCCGATGAGGCTGCCGAGGAGTCGAAGGACGCGTAAGCGTTCTGCGGGGGCTGCGTTCTCGGCTGCGGGTTCGTCGTGGTTGTTCGCGCAGTTCCCCGCGCCCCTAGGAAGACGGGGCGCGTCTGAGTGGGTCCGTTCCTGTTACGGGAGCGGGCCCGCTTTTTTGTACCTGAGAGGATCCAGGGGTGAGTGACGAAGTACAGCCCGGTCATGTCCGTGTTCGGCTCGATCTGTCGTACGACGGCAGTGAGTTCTCCGGGTGGGCCAAGCAGGCCGGGGGGCGGCGGACCGTGCAGGGGGAGATCGAGGACGCGCTGCGGACCGTGACGCGGTCGCGGGAGACCTTCGAGCTGACCGTGGCCGGGCGGACCGACGCCGGGGTGCACGCGCGGGGGCAGGTGGCGCACGTGGATCTGCCGGAGGCGGTCTGGCGCGAGCACCACGAGAAGCTGCTGAAGCGGCTCGCGGGGCGGCTGTCGAGGGATGTGCGGGTGTGGGCGCTCAGGGAGGCGCCCAGTGGCTTCAACGCGCGGTTCTCGGCGATCTGGCGGCGGTACGCCTATCGGGTCACCGACAACCCCGGTGGTGTGGACCCGTTGCTGCGGGGTCATGTGCTGTGGCACGACTGGCCGCTCGACGTGGACGCCATGAACGAGGCGGCCCGGGCGCTGCTGGGGGAGCACGACTTCGCCGCGTACTGCAAGCGGCGGGAGGGGGCGACCACCATCCGTACGCTGCAGGAGCTGAGCCTGGTGCGCGGGGACGACGGGATCATCACCGCCACCGTGCGGGCCGACGCGTTCTGCCACAACATGGTGCGCTCGCTGATCGGGGCCCTGCTGTTCGTGGGGGACGGCCACCGGGGGACCGACTGGCCCGGGAAGGTGCTGGCCGCCGGGGTACGGGACTCCGCCGTGCATGTCGTACGGCCGCACGGGCTGACCCTGGAGGAGGTCGGGTACCCGGCGGACGAGCTGCTGGCCGCGCGGAGCAGGGAGGCGCGGAACCGGCGGAGTCTGCCGGGGGTGCCCGGGGGCGGCTGCTGCTGACCCCGGGCGGCGGGGGACTGGGGACCCGGGTTACTGGCCGTTGGCCGCGGCGGCGGCCTGGGTCTCGCCGCGGCGGCGGATCTGTCCGTACGTGGACGTACTGAGGTCGTCGCCGGCGGTGAAGACGGTCTTGTCCTTCTCCGTCACGTCCCGGCCGTCGGTGAAGCCGGAGAGGGTGAAGTAGGTGTAGCGGCCGTAGGAGTTGGCGGTCGTCCGGCACACCGTCGTACGGCAGAAGACGGGGACGCCCTCACCGGAGAGGGAGACGATGGTGCTCACCTTGTCCCAGTCCTCCTTGACCTTGGTCGCCTGGGCCTCGGTGTCGAACAGGGCGACGCCGATGGTGGTCGCGACCTTGTCCCGGGAGTAGGTCACGCGCATGAAGCGGGTGCAGTCGTTGCTGGTGAGGAGCTTGTCGAGGGTGCCCTGGACGGCCGAGGCGCAGTCCTTCGTCGAGGCCGTGGCGCCCTTGCGGTAGACGACACCCTCGCGCTTGGTCAGCTGGGAGCCCGGGAAGAGGATGTCCGGGCTGATCGGCGCCTTGTCCTTGCCCGAGCTGGAGATGAAGTCCTTCGGGTTCAGCGGGGGCGGGGCCGAGGTCGGCGCGAACGACGGGTCCGTCTTGGCGCTGGCGCTCGGGATGCCCGCCGTGGCCGGCAGGTCGTTCGGGCCGTTCGCCGTGGTGGAGCCGTTGTCGGTGTTGACGACGGCCACCGCCACGGCGACGCCTATGCCGACCGTGGCGAGGGCGCCGCCGACGATCAGCAGGAGTCTGCGGCGCCTGTTGCGTGTTTCGGACTGCTCGGCGAGTGACGCCCAGTCCGGGGTCTGGTTACTGGAGGAACTCCACTGATTGTCCCACGGATCGCGGGAACCCCCGGGGCTCCACTGAGACCCCCCCTGCCCAAAGCTCATGGGGCGCAGTTTAGACGGGCGAGGGGAGGCCGTTGTCAGTTCCAGGTCACGCCCTGATACCGGGTTACCCCTCGGTACCGGGGCCGTTTTGACCCGTCCGGGGCCGCCCCGGTACGCTTGCCGATTGTTATGCGTATTGGCTTGGTCGCTCTCAGGCGAGAAGCCGTGCGTAGGTTCCCTGGAGCAGTTACCAGTGGGCGGCATACGGGCAGCGTTCCCGGCACTGTCGTCCCCAGCTGCACGATCGCTTCAGTGATGCCATGTGTCACCACCCATCCACTGAAGAAGAAGGCTGCGAAGTGCGTACGTACAGCCCCAAGCCCGGCGATGTGACTCGCCAGTGGCACGTCATCGACGCACAGGACATCGTCCTGGGTCGTCTGGCTACCACTGCCGCGAACCTCCTCCGTGGCAAGCACAAGCCGACCTATGCCCCTCACATGGACATGGGCGACTTCGTCATCATCATCAACGCCGACAAGGTTCACCTGTCCGGCAACAAGAAGACCCAGAAGCTGGCGTACCGCCACTCCGGCTACCCGGGTGGTCTGCGCTCCGTCCGTTACGACGAGCTGCTGGCGAAGAACCCCGAGAAGGCCGTCGAGAAGGCCATCAAGGGCATGATCCCCAAGAACACCCTGGGCCGTCAGATGCTCTCGAAGCTGAAGGTCTACTCGGGCGACCAGCACCCCCACGCTGCCCAGCAGCCGGTGCCGTTCGAGATCACCCAGGTCGCGCAGTAGTTCCGGCCACACCCCCAAACAGAAAAGATCTGAGGAGAATCGTGGCCGAGACCACTGCCGAGCAGCCGCTCGAAGAGCTTGACATCGACAGCTACACCACGGAGTCGGACGTCCCCGTCGAGGGCGAGTACACCTCCGAGTCCACGGCCTCCCGCTTCGGCGACCCGCAGCCGGCCGCCGGCCTGGGCCGTCGCAAGAACGCCATCGCCCGCGTCCGGATCGTCCCGGGCACCGGCAAGTGGAAGATCAACGGTCGCACCCTTGAGGACTACTTCCCCAACAAGGTGCACCAGCAGGAAGTCAACGAGCCCTTCAAGGTGCTGGAGCTCGAGGGCCGTTACGACGTCATCGCCCGCATCTCCGGTGGCGGTGTCTCCGGTCAGGCCGGTGCGCTCCGTCTCGGTGTCGCCCGCGCGCTGAACGAGGCCGACGTCGACAACAACCGTGGCGCCCTCAAGAAGGCCGGCTTCCTCCGCCGCGACGACCGTGCGGTCGAGCGCAAGAAGGCCGGTCTGAAGAAGGCCCGCAAGGCTCCGCAGTACAGCAAGCGCTAATCGCGCTCGCGCCGCTGGGCGCGATTCGCGTGCGTCGCGCATTGCGCGTATCGCCCCGGTGGCACGTATCCGTGCCACCGGGGCGGTTTGCTTAGCAGGGCTTTTTCGTTCATCGCAGGCTTATACACAGACTGTCGGTACAACCCCGAAAGGGGGAGGACAGTCTCAGGGGATGTACTTGGTCAGGGGAATGCCGGGACACTCGTGACCATCAGTACGAGCCGCACATTCTGAGCAATTCGGAGGACACCACAGTGGGACGACTCTTCGGCACGGACGGCGTGCGCGGTGTCGCCAACGCGGATCTGACGGCCGAGCTCGCGCTCGGACTCTCCGTCGCGGCGGCACACGTACTCGCCGAGGCGGGAACGTTCGAGGGCCACAAGCCGGTGGCGGTGGTCGGGCGGGATCCGCGAGCGTCCGGGGAGTTCCTGGAGGCGGCCGTCGTGGCCGGCCTCGCCAGCGCGGGCGTCGACGTGCTGCGCGTCGGTGTGCTGCCGACCCCCGCGGTCGCGTTCCTCACCGGCGAGCTGGGCGCCGACCTCGGCGTGATGCTCTCCGCCAGCCACAACGCCATGCCGGACAACGGCGTCAAGTTCTTCGCCCGCGGCGGTCACAAGCTCGCCGACGAGCTGGAGGACAGGATCGAGGGCGTCTACGAGGAACACCGCACCGGGGCCCCCTGGGAGCGGCCCACGGGTGCGGGCGTCGGGCGCGTCCGGTCCTACGACGACGGCTTCGGGCAGTACGTCGAGCATCTGCTCTCCGCCCTCCCCAACCGGCTCGACGGACTCAAGATCGTCCTCGACGAGGCGCACGGCGCCGCCGCCGGGGTCTCGCCGGAGGTGTTCACCCGCGCCGGCGCCGAGATCGTCACGATCGGGGCCGAGCCGGACGGGCTCAACATCAACGACGGGTGCGGGTCGACGCACCTTGGGCCGCTGAAGGCCGCAGTCCTGGAGCACGGGGCGCACCTCGGCATCGCGCACGACGGGGACGCGGACCGGTGCCTCGCGGTGGACCACGAGGGCAACGAGGTCGACGGGGACCAGATCCTCGCGGTGCTCGCGCTGGCGATGCGGGAGCGCTCCGCGCTGCGGGCCGACACGGTCGTGGCGACGGTGATGTCCAACCTCGGGTTCAAGCTGGCGCTGGAGCGGGAGGGGCTGCGCCTCGTCCAGACGGGGGTCGGGGACCGGTACGTGCTGGAGGAGATGAAGGAGCACGGGTACGCGCTCGGGGGCGAGCAGTCCGGGCACGTGATCATCTCCGACCACGCGACGACGGGTGACGGCACGCTGACGGGGCTGCTGCTGGCGGCGCGGGTCGCGCAGACCGGCCGTACGCTGCAGGAGCTGGCCGGAGTCATGGAGCGGTTGCCGCAGGTGCTCATCAACGTGCCGGACGTGGATCGGTCGCGGGTGTCCACGTCCACGGAGCTGGCGGCGGCGGTCGCCGAGGCCGAGGGTGAACTCGGGTCCACGGGGCGGGTGTTGTTGCGGCCGTCCGGGACCGAGCCGTTGGTTCGGGTGATGGTGGAGGCCGCGGACATCGAGCAGGCGCGTTCGGTTGCGGGGCGGCTTGCTGACGCGGTGAAGTCCGCGCTCGGGTAGGTCTGGGGGGCTGTGCGTTCCGGGTAGGGGCGTGGGGTTCTGTGTGTTGCGGGGCGCGGGTGATTCGTGGCTTGTCGCGCAGTTCCCCGCGCCCCTTTTCTGTGTGCCCCTGGTTATGAGGTGCTGCGTTGCCTTGACCACAGCCACTTCTGGAGGAGCAGGGTGAGGGTGCCCGCCAGGATGATGCCCAGCAGGTTCAGGAGCAGTTGCTCCGTGGAGCCCACCGTCTGCTTGGTGTCGCCGTAGGCCAGGGCCACTGCCGCGTTCGCCGCCGCCGGGACCGTGGTGACCGAGATGGCGACGCCCACCAGGGCTCCCGACTTGGCTGAGGTCAGGGAGAGGGTGCCCGCGATGCCCGCGAGGACCGCCACGATGAAGGAGAAGGCGTCGGGGGCGTAGACGAAGGCGGTGTTGGGGCGGTCGGCCTCCAGCTTCGCCTCGGTGAAGTAGCCGAGCGCGTCCATGAAGAGGCTGAAGGCGACCGTCGCCGCCATGGCCACCGCGAAGCCCACGAGCAGGGCCACCAGGGAGCGCAGGGCGAGGCGCGGATGGCGTTGGACGATGGACGTGCTGATGCCGGCCAGGGGACCGAACTCCGGGCCGACCGCCATCGCGCCGACGATCAGGATCGCGTTGTCGAGGACCACGCCGCAGGCCGCGATCATCGTGGCGAGGGTGATGAAGGCGACGTAGGTGATGGAGAGCGTCGACTCCTCGTGGGTCGCGTCCGTCAGGTGCTCCCAGAGGACCGCGTCGGCGCCCTCGCCGGGCGCGTCCTTCTCGGCCTTGTCGGCACGCTGGGAGAGCGACAGGTCGATGTTCTCGACAGCGATGGAGCCGGTGCGGTCGAGGTCCAACGCCCTTAGCTCGCCGATCAGTTCGTCGCCCGCCTCACGTGCCACGTCGCACATGACGACGTCTCCGGCGGGGTCGCGGGCGGCACCCGGCATGACGACGAGGTGGGTCGTCCCGACCGTCCTCTCGATCAGGTGCACCACCTCGTCGGTCTTGCCCGGCGGGGTGATCAGGCGCAGATGCAGCATGCCCGCAGGGTAGCCGGGACAGGTGAAGGCGCTACAGCTTGCGCAGGCTGAGGCGGCGGACCTTGTGGTCGGCGCCCTTGCGGATGATGAGGGTGGCGCGGCCCCGGGTGGGGGCGATGTTCTCGATGAGGTTGGGCTTGTTGATGGTGCGCCAGAGCGTGCGGGCGTAGTCGAGGGCGTCGTCCTCGGAGACCTGGGTGTACTTGCGGAAGTACGAGTCGGGGTTCTGGAACGCGGTCTGGCGGAGCTTCTTGAAGCGGTTGAGGTACCAGCGCTCGATGTCGTCGGCGCCGGCGTCGACGTACACGCTGAAGTCGAAGTAGTCGGCGAGACCGACGCGGGTGCGGCCGTCGCTGCCGGGGAGGGCGGGCTGCAGGACGTTCAGGCCCTCGACGATGAGGATGTCGGGGCGGCGGACCGTCAGCTTCCGGTCGGGGACGATGTCGTAGATGAGGTGGGAGTAGACGGGGGCCGTCACCTCGTCCTTGCCTGCCTTGATGTCGGCGACGAAACGGGTCAGGGCCCGGCGGTCGTACGACTCGGGGAAGCCCTTGCGGGAGACCAGGCCGCGTTCCTGGAGGTCCTTCATGGGGAGCAGGAAGCCGTCGGTGGTGACCAGTTCGACGCGCGGGTGCTCGGGCCAGCGGGCCAGGAGGGCCTGGAGGAGGCGGGCGACGGTGGACTTGCCGACGGCCACGGAGCCGGCGACGCCTATGACGAACGGGGTGCCGGACTGGGAGCCCTGCTCGCCGAGGAAGGTGTTCAGGGCGCCGCGCAGGCCGTCGGTGGCGCCCACGTAGAGGTTGAGGAGCCGGGACAGCGGCAGATAGATGTCCCGGACCTCGTCGAGGTCGATGACATCGCCCAGACCGCGCAGCTTCTCGACCTCCTCGGCGTTCAGCGGGAGCGGCGTCTTTTCGCGCAGCGCGCTCCACTCGGCACGGGTGAGGTCGACGTAGGGAGTCGCCTCCGGCCTGGGCCGGTGGGCGCTCCGCGGCAACGAGGAGACCGGTGAGATCACAGTCCATTGTTAACGGAGTTTGAACGGGGTGGCGGGGTGGGGGCCGGTGGGCTCCGTCACGCCGGGCGAAGAGGCACGGTAGGGGGTTCTCCCTTCGCTGTGCGTGAACTGCGGCGAAGGTATGGACCTGGGGTGTGGGGAGGACTAGCGTCCGGGCGGTCGGGAGGGAGCCGCCTCCCGGTCGACCAGGGGGAAATGGGGGATGGGGATGGCTTTTGGCGTGCGTCTGCGGTTACGGGACGCCGTTCGACGGGGGTCTGCGCGCGGGGACGCGGAGCTCGCCGGACGGGTGTGCAGCGAACTCTCGGCGGACCTGCCGGACGAGGATCTGGGCGAGCACCTCGACGACGCGATCGACATGTACCGAATGGGCAGCAAGCCGCGGTGCGAGGAGGTCGAGTATCTGGGTCTGGTGCGGGAGGCCATCGACCGGATCGAGGAGGGGAGTTGAGCCAGGTCGGCGGGGTGATGCCATGAGGTGGCGGGGCGGTGTCATGAGGTGATGTCCCGCCAGGCCCTCGGGATGGCCTCCGCCACGTCGTGGGCGCTGGTGGGGGCGCCGTCGGCGGCGTAGCGGCCTGCCAGGCCGTGGAGGTACGCCGCCGCGCTCGCCGCGTCCAGGGGGGAGAGGCCCGCTGCCAGGAGCGAGCCTGCCAGGCCCGAGAGAACGTCGCCGCTGCCGGCGGTGGCGAGCCAGGGGGTGCCGGTTGCGTTGACGCGGACCGGGGTCGCGGGGTCCGGGGTGGCGACGAGGGTGGTGGAGCCCTTGAGGAGGACCGTGGCGTCGTAGGCGCGGGCCAGGTCGCGTACGGCGGTGAGGCGGGCGGCCTCGACCTCCTCCCGGGAGATGCCCAGGAGGGCGGCCGCCTCTCCCGCGTGCGGGGTCATCAGGGTCGGGGCCTCGCGGGTGCGGACCGTGTCGCGGTCGGCGAGGCGGAGGCCGTCCGCGTCGAGGAGGACCGGGACGTCCGAAGCGAGGGCCTCGGCGACCGGGGTCGGGTCGTCGCCCGCGCCGGGGCCCGCGACCCAGGCCTGCACCCGGCCCGCCTTCTTCGGGCCCGTGTTCGAGACGAGGGTCTCCGGGTAGCGGGCGAGGACCGCTTCGGTGGCGGCGCCCACGTAGCGGACGGCGCCCGCGCCGCCGCGCAGGGCGCCCGCGACCGCGAGGACCGCCGCGCCCGGGTAGCGGGTCGAGCCTGCCGCGATGCCCACGACTCCTCGGCGGTACTTGTCGCTCTCGCCGGTGGGGCGGGGGAGGAGGGCGGCCACGTCCGCGTGCTGGAGGGACTCCAGGGCGGGGGTGGACGGGAGGGTCTCCGCGAGGCCGATGTCGATCAGGCGGACCGAACCGGCGTACTCGCGGGCCGGGTCGATGAGGAGGCCCGGTTTGTGGGTGCCGAAGGTGACGGTGAGGTCGGCGCGGACGGCTGCGCCGTGCACCTCGCCGGTGTCCGGCTCGATGCCGCTCGGGAGGTCCACGGCGACGACCGCGGCGGGGGAGTCGGCGAGGAGGGCGGCGAGGCGGGCGGCGTCGGGGCGGAGGCCGCCCTTGCCGCCGATGCCGACGATGCCGTCCAGGACGAGGTCGGCGCGGGCGAGGGCGGTGGGGGTGGTGGTGGCGTGGGGGGTGGTCGTGGTGCCGCCCGCCCGGCGGAGGGCCTTGAGGGCGGCCGGGTGGGTGCGGTCGGGGGAGAGCAGTACGGCGGTGACGCCCGCGCCTCGCCTTGCCAGGCGGGCGGCCGCGTACAGGGCGTCGCCGCCGTTGTCGCCGCTGCCGGTGAGGACGACGACGCGGCTGCCGTACACGCGGCCGAGGAGGTCGGCGCAGGCTGTGGCCAGGCCGGCGGCGGCGCGTTGCATCAGGGCGCCGTCGGGGAGGCGGGCCATGAGGGTGCGTTCGGCTGTGCGGACGGTTTGTACACGGTGGGCTGAGCGCATGGGACGAGTCTGCCTTGCCTTTGGGGGCGGTTGGGGGTGGGCCGGGGGTTCTTGGGTGCCCCTCTGTCGTCGCTGGCCGGGGGTGGGGTCCGCTGCTCGGCGGTTGCGAGGCGCCGCCTGCGCCCACCCTCCCCCACTCTTGGCTTCGCTCGAGCGGGAGGTGCCCCCATCGCCCCAGCGGCACGATTGCCCGCAGGGGGGTGGGGGCGGGGTGGGGTGGGGAAGGGGCAGGGGCGAAGCCCCTGCTTTTTTAGGGGCGCGGGGAACTGCGCGATCAGCCACGCACGGCCCGCAGCCGCCCGATGACGCGCACCCCCGAGCCATGAGGCGCCCTAGACCGCACCCCCGAGCTACGAGGCGCCGACACCGCCCTCACCCCTCCGCGATCACCACCGCCGAGGCCACCCCCGCGTCGTGGCTCAGGGAGATGTGCCAGGACTGGACGCCCAGTTCCGAGGCGCGGGACGCGACCGTGCCGGTGACGCGGAGGCGGGGTTGGCCGGAGGGTTCGACGTAGACCTCCGCGTCGGTCCAGCGCAGGCCGCTGGGCGCGCCGAGGGCCTTGGCCAGAGCCTCCTTCGCGGCGAAGCGGGCCGCGAGGGAGGCGATGCCCCGGCGTTCGCCGCTGGGGAGGAGGAGCTCGCTCGGGAGGAAGAGGCGGTCGGCCATGCTGGGCGTGCGCTCCAGCGAGGCACGGAAACGGTCGATCTCGGCGACGTCGATGCCGACTCCGATGATGGGCATGATCCGCACCCTAGCCCCAGCGGCGCGGGCCCCGGCCGCTCACTCCACCGTCACCGACTTCGCCAGGTTCCGCGGCTGGTCCACCTCGTTGCCCCGGGCCGTGGCCAGTTCGCAGGCGAAGACCTGGAGGGGGACCGTGGCGACCAGGGGCTGGAGCAGCGTCGGGGTCGCCGGGACGCGGATCAGGTGGTCGGCGTACGGGACCACCGTCTCGTCGCCCTCCTCCGCGATGACGATCGTGCGGGCACCCCGCGCGCGGATCTCCTGGATGTTGGAGACGATCTTGTCGTGGAGCAGGGAGCGGCCCGCCGGGGAGGGGACCACGACGACCACCGGGAGGTCCTCCTCGATCAGGGCGATCGGACCGTGCTTCAGCTCGCCCGCCGCGAAGCCCTCCGCGTGCATGTAGGCCAACTCCTTGAGCTTCAGGGCGCCTTCGAGGGCGACGGGATAGCCCACGTGCCGGCCCAGGAAGAGGACCGTGTTCTTGTCGGCCAGGGTGCGCGCCAACTCCCGTACCGGCTCCATCGTTTCGAGGACCCGCTCCACCTCGTGGGAGATACGGGACAGGTCGCGGATCACGGCCCGGATCTCGTCGCCCCACTTGGTGCCGCGTACCTGGCCGAGATACAGGGCGACCAGATAGCAGGCCACCAGCTGCGTCAGGAACGCCTTCGTCGAGGCGACCGCGACCTCCGGGCCCGCGTGGGTGTAGAGGACCGCGTCGGACTCGCGGGGGATCGTCGAGCCGTTGGTGTTGCAGATGGCGAGGACCCGGGCGCCCTGCTCGCGGGCGTGCCGCAGCGCCATCAGCGTGTCCATGGTCTCGCCGGACTGGGAGATGGCGATGACCAGGGTGCGCGGTCCGAGGATCGGGTCCCGGTAGCGGAACTCGCTGGCCAGCTCCACCTCGCAGGGGATGCGGGTCCAGTGCTCGATGGCGTACTTGGCGATGAGGCCCGCGTGGAACGCCGTACCGCACGCCACGATGACCACCTTGTCCAGCTCGCGCAGTTCCCGGTCGGGGATGCGGACCTCGTCCAGGGAGAGCGAGCCCGCCGCGTCGATCCGGCCGAGGAGCGTGTCGGCGACCGCCTTGGGCTGTTCGGCGATCTCCTTGAGCATGAAGTAGTCGTAGCCGCCCTTCTCCGCCGCCGACACGTCCCAGTCGACGTGGTACGGGCGGACGTCGGCGGGGCGGCCGTCGAAGGTGGTCACCGTCACGCCGTCGCGGCGCAGTTCGACGACCTGGTCCTGGCCCAGCTCGATCGCCGAGCGGGTGTGGGCGATGAACGCGGCGACGTCGGAGGCGAGGAAGGCCTCGCCCTCGCCGACGCCGACCACCAGGGGTGAGTTGCGGCGGGCGCCCACGACCACGTCCGGCGCGTCTGCGTGCACCGCGACCAGCGTGAACGCGCCCTCCAGGCGGCGGCACACCAGCCGCATCGCCTCCGCGAGGTCGTCGCAGGAGGAGAACTCCTCGGCGAGGAGGTGGGCGACGACCTCGGTGTCCGTCTCGGACGTCAGGGTGTGGCCCCGCTCGGCCAGTTCGGTGCGCAGCGCGGCGAAGTTCTCGATGATGCCGTTGTGGACGACGGCGACGCGGCCCGCGTTGTCGAGGTGCGGGTGGGCGTTGGTGTCCGTGGGGCCGCCGTGGGTGGCCCAGCGGGTGTGGCCGATGCCGGTCGAACCGGTCGGCAGGGGGCGGCCGACCAGCTCTTTCTCCAGGTTGACCAGTTTCCCGGCCTTCTTCGCGGCGGCGAGGCCCCCGTCGGCCGCCACCGCCACGCCGGCGGAGTCGTACCCGCGGTACTCCAGCCGCTTCAGTCCGGCGAGGACCACGTCGAGGGCGGACTGCGAGCCGATGTATCCCACGATTCCGCACATAGCAACCCCTGTGTCGTGCCGTTTGCGACCTGTCGTGTGTCGTGGGTGACTGTACGTGACAAGGGGGTGGCGGGTGAATGAGGCGGGTTCGGGGTGGGGGTTCTGAGCGTCGCGGGGTGCGGGTTCGTCGTGGCTGGTCGCGCCCACGCGGCGGAGCCGCAGAGTGATACAGCCCCGCGCCCCTACGGGGCGCTTCCGGTGGCTCTGCGACACTGGGGCTGACATGAGTGAGACAGCACCTGTGCCGCACGCGCCTCTTCGGGCCCGTGCGGAGATCGATCTGGACGCCCTGCGGGCCAATGTGCGGACGCTGCGCGCGTCGGCGCCGGGCGCCGAGCTGATGGCCGTCGTCAAGTCGGACGCCTACGGCCACGGGGCGGTCCGGTGTGCGCGCGCCGCGGTCGAGGCCGGGGCGACCTGGCTGGGGACGGCCACGCCCGAGGAGGCGTTGGCGCTGCGCGCGGCGGGGCTGCCGGGTCGGCTGATGTGCTGGCTCTGGGCGCCGGGCGGGCCCTGGCGCGAGGCGGTCGAGGCGGATCTCGACGTCGCGGTCAGCGGGTTGTGGGCACTGCGGGAGGTCACCGACGCGGCCCGGCAGGCGGGCCTGCGCGCCCGGGTGCAGCTCAAGGCCGACACCGGGCTCGGGCGCAACGGCTGCCAGCCCGAGGACTGGCCGGAATTGGTCGCCGAGGCGCTGCGGGCGGAGGCCGAGGGGCTCGTGAAAATCACCGGGCTCTGGTCGCACCTCGCGTGCGCCGACGAGCCGGGGCACCCCTCCATCGACGCCCAGCTCACCCGCTTCCGCGAGATGGTCGCGTTCGCCGAGGGCCGGGGCGTCCGCCCCGAGGTACGGCACATCGCCAACTCGCCCGCCACACTCACCCGGCCGGACGCGCACTTCGACCTCGTCCGGACGGGCATCGCCGTCTACGGCATCTCGCCCAGCCCGGAACTGGGCAGTTCGGCCGACCTCGGGCTGCGGCCGGTGATGCGGCTCAGCGCCTCGCTCGCGCTCGTCAAGCACGTCTCCGGGGGCCACGGCGTCAGCTACGGCCACCACTACGTCACGCCCGGCGCCACGACCCTCGGTCTGGTCCCCGTCGGCTACGCGGACGGCATCCCCCGGCACGCCTCCGGCAGCGGGCCCGTCCTGGTCGGCGGCAAGTGGCGCACGGTCGCGGGCCGGGTCGCCATGGACCAGTTCGTCGTCGACCTCGGCGGGGACGAACCCGCCGCCGGGGACGAGGTCGTGCTGTTCGGGTCCGGTGACGGCGGTGAACCGACCGCCGAGGACTGGGCGAAGGCGGCCGGGACCATCGCGTACGAGATCGTGACGCGCATCGGAACCCGCGTTCCACGCGTCTACGTCGACACGGGTGAGTGAGCGGGCGCGGACGACCGGGGCCCGTGAGGATGGGAATCCCGGGCACCTGAGCAGCAGCGAGCGCACGAGTAGGCGCACGAGTAAGTGAAAGACGAACGAGACGGGTAACTCCGTACAGGCGTGCGGAGCGACAGTGGTACCGGACAGGTCGGCGAAGAGGAGCGGGACGTGAGCGAGAGCAGCGCCGAGGCCGTGGAGGCCGTCGCGAGCGCGGCCGCCGCCACGGCCGCGTCCGGCGACGGGATCTGGCGCAGAGCCGGGGTCGCGGGGGCGGCGATAGGCGTCGTCGCGGCGGGCGCGGCGGCCGGTGTCGCCATAGAGCGGCTCACCGTCGGGCGCGGCATGCGCCGGAAGGCCCGCCTGGCGCTCGACTCCACCGGCCCGTACGGGGCGCTGCGCGGCGTCCCCGGCAAGGCGGTCGCCGACGACGGCACCGAGCTGTACTACGAGGTCGACGACGTCGAGCCCGAGGCGGGCCTGTCGCCCCGCAGACGCCGTCTCTTCGGCCGCAAGGCCCCGGCCCCCGTCACCGTAGTCTTCAGCCACGGCTACTGCCTCAACCAGGACTCCTGGCACTTCCAGCGGGCCGCGCTGCGCGGGGTCGTGCGGACCGTGCACTGGGACCAGCGCAGCCACGGCCGCTCCGAGCGCGGGGTGTCCGGGGTGCGCGACGGGCTGCCGGTCACCATCGACCAGCTGGGCCGCGACCTCAAGGCCGTCATCGACGCGGCGGTCCCCGAGGGGCCCATCGTGCTGGTCGGCCACTCCATGGGCGGCATGACCGTGATGGCGCTGGCCGCGCACTACCCGGAGCTGATCCGCGAGCGGGTCGTCGCCGTCGCGCTGGTCGGTACGTCGTCGGGGCGGCTCGGCGAGGTCAACTTCGGGCTGCCCGTCGCCGGCGTCAACGCGGTGCGGCGGGTGCTGCCGGGGGTGCTGAGGGCGCTCGGGCAGCAGGCCGCGCTGGTGGAGCGGGGGCGGCGGGCGACGGCCGATCTGTTCGCCGGGATCATCAAGCGGTACTCGTTCGCGTCGCGGGACGTCGACCCGGCGGTCGCGCGGTTCGCCGAACGGATGATCGAGGGCACGCCCATCGACGTCGTCGCCGAGTTCTATCCGGCGTTCACCGAGCACGACAAGACCGAGGCGCTGGTGGCCTTCGCCGAGCTGCCGGTGCTCGTGCTGGCCGGGGTCAAGGACCTCGTCACACCGAGCGAGCACAGCGAGGCGATCGCCGATCTGCTGCCGGACGCGGAGCTGGTGCTCGTGCCGGACGCGGGGCACCTGGTGATGCTGGAGCACCCCGAGGTGGTGACCGACCGGCTGGCCGACCTGCTCACCCGCGCGGGGGCCGTGCCGGCGGGGGCTACCGTAAGTGGTTATGGAAGCGCCAGCAGCACCGCACGGCCCGGGTGAGTCCGGGTCCTCCAGTTCCTTCGGGTCCTCCGGGTCTTCCGGGGCGCCTCTTCAGATCACCGTCCAGTCGCCCGAGCAGATGCTGGAGCTGGGCCGTCGCCTGGCCAAGCTCCTGCGCGCGGGTGATCTCGTGATGCTCAACGGGGAGTTGGGCGCCGGGAAGACGACGCTCACCAGAGGGCTCGGGGAGGGGCTCGGGGTGCGCGGGGCCGTCACCTCGCCGACCTTCGTCATCGCCCGGGTGCATCCGTCGCTCGGGGAGGGGCCGCCGCTCGTCCATGTCGACGCGTATCGCCTGGGCGGCGGGCTGGACGAGATGGAGGACCTCGATCTCGATGTCTCGCTGTCGGATTCGGTGATCGTCGTGGAGTGGGGCGAGGGCAAGGTCGAGGAGTTGACCGACGACCGGCTGAATGTCGTCATCCATCGGGCGGTCGGGGACACGACGGACGAGGTACGGCACGTGACGGTCACCGGTCTGGGCGAACGTTGGGCCTCCGTCGAACTGGGTGTGCTGTCGGCGTGACGCTGCGCCGATCGTTCCGACGAGCTGTCGGCAAAGTGTTGCGTCGGTCGTCCCCCGCGTGGTCACATGGTAACCAGTCCTTGGTTAGGTCTACCTAACTTGGTTCGCCGTGGCACCCAGGAGGCGTCCATGTCGACAGCGCAGCGTGAGCCGGTTCCGTCCGGGGTGGCCGGGGTGTCGATGCGGGATCTTCTGGCTGCTTGTGCGGCGGCGAAGGTGGTTTCCACGCCGCCGCCGGCTCCGCCCGTGGCTCCGCCGGTCAAGCGGGATGTGCGGCGGGGTGTGGGTGAACGGTGCCGCAAGGTCGCGTAGCCGTGGGGCGCGTTCGGAGGGGTGGTTGCGGTTGTGGCGCGGCTGCAGGTTCGGTGGGGGTTCTCGCGCAGTTCCCCGCGCCCCTGAAACTCGCCGGCGGCCAGCCAGCCGGCGATTAAGAGGGACCCCCTACTCCACCACGACCACCTTTGTGCCGATGCCCGCGAATTCCCACATCGCCTTGCCATCCTTGCGGGACTCTCGGATGCCGCCCGTCTTGGTGGTGGGGTCGGGGCGGGGGGTGGAGCCGTCGACGGCCGCGCTGAAGCCCACGGAGATGCCGTCGACCGAGGCGAAGCGGACGACGTGTTCGATCGGGGTGCCGTCGGAGCCGGTGACGGCGGCGGAGCGGGACGAGACGGTGTACGTGGCGGGGGTGGGGTCGACCGTGCTCGGGGTGACCTCGAACGTGCGGGTGACCTTCTCGTTGGCGCCGACCAGCCAGACGCGATCTTCGTCGAGGGAGTAGACGACCCGCTCGCCGGCGCCCGAGTCCTCGGGGAGCACCTCGTCCGTGTCCTTCTCACCCTTGCCGGGGGTCTTGGACTGCTTGGCCTTCGGGGACTCCGATGCGGACGGTTTCCCCAGGTCGTCCGGCGCTTTCGCCGACGCCTGGTAGGTGAGGAAACCGACTGCGGCGATGGCCGCCGCGGTGAGCCCGGCCACGAATCCCGAGCTGCTACTGGCCACCTTCTGCGCCCACCTCTCGTACCCACGTACGCCCTTGAAGTACGTCTGTGCTGTGACGGTAGCAGCAGGGGGAGCGTGCACCGGGTCGGCCGTGGCCCGGGCCGAAGCGCCGTAGGCTGTTTGCGTGCTCTTGCTCGCTCTGGATACCGCCACCCCCGCCGTCACCGTCGCGCTGCACGACGGGACGGACGTCGTCGCCGCGTCGAGTCAGGTGGACGCGCGACGCCACGGGGAACTGCTGCTGCCCGCCGTCGACCGGGTCCTCGCCGAGGCGGGCACCCGTCTGGGCGCCGTCACCGGCATCGTCGTGGGCATCGGTCCCGGCCCGTACACCGGGCTGCGCGTCGGCCTCATGACCGCCGACACCTTCGGCCTCGCCCTCGGGGTCCCCGTCCACGGCCTGTGCACCCTCGACGGGCTCGCGTACGCGGCCGGGGTCGAGGGGACGGTCGAGGGGCCGTTCGTGGTCGCCACCGACGCCCGGCGCAAGGAGGTGTACTGGGCGCGGTACGAGGACGCGCGGACGAGAGCGACCGAGCCGGCCGTCGACCGGCCCGCCGAGATCGCGGAGCTGGTGACCGGGCTTCCCGCCGTCGGGGCGGGCGCGCTGCTGTACCCCGACACCTTCAGCGACGCCCGCGCGCCCGAGCACGTCTCCGCCGCCTCCCTCGCGGCGCTGGCGGCGGAGCGGCTGGCCAAGGGTGAGGAGCTGGAGCCGCCCCGGCCGCTGTACCTGCGCCGGCCCGACGCCCAGGTCCCCAAGAACTACAAGGTGGTCACCCCCAAGTGACGACCCCGGTGCTGCGCGAGATGCGCTGGTGGGACATCGAGCCCGTCCTGGAGCTGGAGAAGGACCTCTTCCCCGAGGACGCCTGGTCCCGGGGCATGTTCTGGTCGGACCTCGCCCACGCGCGGGGCCCCAACGCCACCCGGCGCTACGTGGTGGCGGTGGCCCCGGACGAGGGCGCGGACGGTGGTGGTGAAGGGCGGATCATCGGCTACGGGGGCCTGGCCTCCGCCGGGGACACCGCCGACGTCCAGACCATCGCCGTCGCCCGGGAACACTGGGGCACCGGCCTCGGCGCGACGATCCTCACCGAGCTGCTGCGGGCCGCCACCGCCTTCGAGTGCGCCCAGGTGATGCTCGAATGCCGGGTCGACAACGTCCGCGCCCAGAAGCTCTACGAACGCTTCGGCTTCGAGGCGATCGGCTTCCGCCGCGGCTACTACCAGCCGGGGAACGTGGACGCGCTGGTCATGCGCCTCAACGACCCTTCCACATCCGTACAAGGAACCGAGATCAATGGCTAGGGATGGCAAGGTCAATGGCTGACGAACCGCTGGTCCTGGGGATCGAGACCTCCTGCGACGAGACCGGCGTCGGCATCGTGCGCGGGACGACCCTGCTGGCCGACGCGATCGCGTCGAGCGTCGATGAGCACGCCCGGTTCGGCGGCGTGGTGCCCGAGGTCGCCTCCCGCGCGCACCTGGAGGCGATGGTCCCGACCATCGACCGCGCGCTGAAGGAAGCGGGGGTGAGCGCGAAGGACCTCGACGGCATCGCCGTCACCGCAGGTCCCGGCCTCGCGGGCGCGCTCCTGGTGGGCGTCTCGGCCGCCAAGGCGTACGCGTACGCGCTGGGCAAGCCGCTCTACGGGGTGAACCACCTCGCCTCCCACATCTGCGTCGACCAGTTGGAACACGGGGCGCTGCCCGAGCCGACGATGGCGCTGCTGGTGTCGGGCGGCCACTCGTCGCTGCTGCTGTCGACGGACATCACGTCGGACGTCCGGCCGATGGGTGCGACGATCGACGACGCGGCGGGGGAGGCCTTCGACAAGATCGCTCGTGTGCTGAATCTCGGGTTCCCGGGCGGGCCGGTCATCGACCGGTACGCGAAGGAGGGGGACCCCGAGGCCATCGCCTTCCCACGCGGGCTGACCGGGCCCCGCGACCCCGCCTACGACTTCTCCTTCTCCGGACTGAAGACCGCCGTGGCCCGCTGGATCGAGGCCAAGCGGGCGGCCGGGGAGGACGTTCCGGTGCGCGACGTCGCCGCGTCCTTCCAGGAGGCCGTGGTGGACGTGCTGACGAGGAAGGCCGTGCGCGCCTGCCGGGACGAGGGGGTCGACCACCTGATGATCGGCGGCGGTGTCGCCGCCAACTCCCGCCTCCGGGTACTCGCCCAGGAACGCTGCGAGGCGGCCGGCATCCGACTCCGGGTGCCCCGGCCCAAGTTGTGCACGGACAACGGGGCGATGGTGGCCGCGCTGGGCGCGGAGATGGTCGCGCGGGGGCGCTCCGCTTCGGACTGGGATCTGTCGGCGGACTCTTCGTTGCCGGTGACGGATCCGCATGTGCCGGGGAGTGCGGTCGGGCATGCGCACGACCACGGGCACGATCACGTTCACGAGGTCAGCAAGGAGAACCTGTACTCGTGACCGTCGCGCTGATGTGGGAGGCACGGGCGGTGGCCGGGCGAGGGGACGAGCTCCTCGCCTGGGCGCGGGCCCAGGAGCTTCCCCTACGGCCGTTGCGGCGCGAGACGTTCCGGGCGCCGCAGGACCGGGTGCTCGTCATCACGTGGTGGGACGCGGAGTACGACGCGGAGCTGCCCGAACTGCCGGAGCCCGGCGGGGAGTTGGTCAGTCGGGCGGTGCACCGGTGGCGGTTCGAGTCGCTGGGGGCGTGAGGCCGCGTCGGTGCCGGCGTTCGCCGAGGCGGTCGAAGGCGTAGAAGAGGACGGGTAGGCAGGCCAGCGGGACGCCCAGGAGCATCAGATACGTGTGCGTCGGCCGGTCGGTGAAGAGCAGCCAGCCGTCGATGACGAACATGGCGGCCATGACCACGGCGCTCGCGATGGCCGTCCGCTGCGATGCCGTACGCCGTCGTGCGCCGCGTGCGATGCGTTCCTCCGCATCAGGCCGTGTGTCCATGGAGGTCAGCCCGAGTCGCAGGGCCGTGGCGCCCAGGTCGGCGATCTCCGCGATCGGGTCGGTCAGTTGGTACTCGTCGACGTGCAGGAGGCGGACTCGGGTTCCGTCGGTCGCGTAGAGGTATCCCGACCAGCGAGGGCTGCCCCACCTGTTGGCCTCGACCCGGATGCCGTAGATCTCCGACCAGGCCCAGCTGCGGGTGCGGAGCGCTCCGCGTACGGTGACGCCGTCGGCCGTGACGGACGTACGGGCCCTGAACTGCTCCAGCGCCACGCGGGTGGCGATGAGCAGCCAGGCCGTCACGGCCAGCGCGTCCCCGCTCGACGGGCCCAGCGTCATCATCGAGTTCGCCGACATGGCGATGATCAGCGCCGCCGCGGCCATGGTGACGAGGAGGGCGGGGTGTATGCCTCTCCGTCTTCGGTACTCCCGGTCGATTTCGTTGCTCATCGGGTCGTTATAGCCCCTCGCCGTGAACGCCGGGTAAGAGGGGCGCCGCGTGTACTGAGGGGGGAGTACGCGGCCGTTCGATGGACAGTACCGTGAGCGGGCCGTCACTCTGGGTTGATGGTGCACGGTGTGGAGTGGGCTGCGCAGGGGCCGGGTGGTGAGCCCGAGTCGTCGGACAGCATGCGGGCGTTCGGGGCGGTGGTCCAGGCGCTGCGGGAGCATGCGGGGTTGAGCCGGGAGGAGTTCGGGGCGCGGGTCCATTTGTCCAAACACTCGGTGGCTTCGATCGAGTTGGGGCGACGGCTGGCGGATCAGCGGTTCGTGGAACTGGCGGAGGGGGCCACGGGCAACACGGGGGCGGTGCGGGGTGCGTTTCGGCATATGGCTCGACAGCCGGGGTTGGCGGCGTGGTTCAGGACGTGGGCGCGGCTTGAGCGAGAGGCGGTGAGCCTCGACACCTACGAATGCCGCATCCTGCCGGGGCTGTTGCAGTCGGAGGGGTACGTCCGGGCTGCGTTCGCCAACAACATCCCGTTGGTCGGGGAAGACGTGATGGAAACGCAGGTCCAGGCCCGATTGGAGCGGCAGCAGCTTCTGCGAGAGCGCCCCAACGTGTCGTTCAACTTCATCATCGACGAGGCCGTGTTGCGGAGCCGCCTCGGTGGTCCGGAAGTCATGAAGGGCGCGCTGGACCACGTTCTCACCTGGGCGGGCGCCCGCAACGTGCATGTGCAGATCATGCCGATGGCTTTCGAGGCACACGCCTGTCTCGCTGGCCCGCTCCGGCTGCTGGAGACGGGGGACGGGAGGCGGTACGCGTACACCGAAGGGCAACAGCACAGCCAGCTGATCGTGGACGTAAAAGAGGTCGTTACCCTTGGCCAGCGGTATGCGACACTGCGTTCGCAGGCCCTGCCGCCCGGGGACTCCATGGACCTGCTGAGGAGCATCCGAGGAGCGCTATGAGCAACGATCTCACCTGGTTCAAGAGCAGCTATAGCAGCCCGCAGGCCGACGACTGTGTCGAAGTCGCCCCCACCCCCACCACCATCCACATCCGCGACTCCAAAGACATCACCCGCCCCCACCTCGGCCTCGGCCCCGCCGCCTGGGCCGCGTTCGTCGCGCACGCGGCCCAGGCGGACTGAACCTCAGCTCTCCACGGCCCTGACCTCCGTCTCGCAGTGCAGGCGGCGGTCTGGGCCCACCTCGCGTACCGGGCCGTCCAGCGTCAGCGTCACCCGGTGGCGGATGTCCGCGCTCGACGCGCCCAACCTCAGTTCCAGGGCGCCCGGTTCGACCACACGTCGCCCCGCCCGGTCCGTGAACGACGAGACGTCGGGGTGGAAGCGGAACCGCACGCGGGCGGCGCCCCCGGGCGCCAACTCCAGCCGCTGGTAGGCGATCAGGCGGGTGTCGGGGCGGGTCACCGAGGCCACCGGGTCGTGCAGGTAGAGCTGGACGACCTCCGCGCCCGCCCGGTCACCCGTGTTGCGGACCGTTACCGACACGTCGTGCCCCTCATCCCCCGCACCCTCGTCCGCGAAGTCCGTCCAGGCGAACGTCGTGTACGCGCGGCCGTGCCCGAAGGGATACAGCGGCGTCGGGTCGAGGTTGCTCGCCCCGCCGACCAGGCCGAGCGGCGGCTGGAGGTACGTCCACGGCTGGCCCCCGGGGCGGTTCGGGACGCTCACCGGGAGGCGGCCGGAGGGGGAGACACGGCCCGACAGCACGCCCGCGACCGCCGGACCGCCCTCCTCCCCGGGGAAGAACGCCTGGACCACGCCCGCCAGCCGCCCGTGCCAGCGGCCCAGCGCGTACGGGCGCCCGGTGAGCAGGAGCGCCACCACCGGCGTACCCGTGGCGATCAGCGTGTCCAGCAACTCCGCCTGGACTCCCGGCAACCGGAGGTCCTCCGCGTCGCAGCCCTCGCCCGACGTGCCCCGGCCGAAGAGGCCCGCCCGGTCGCCGAGGACCGCCACGCAGACGTCCGCCTCCGAGGCCCGCGCGACCGCCTCGGGGAAGCCGCCGGTGTCGTCGCCGTCGACGTCGCTGCCCGCCGCGTACGTGATCTTCGCGTCGGGGAGTTCGGTGCGCAGGGCGTCCAGGACCGTGGGGATCTCGATGCCCAGGGGGGTGCCGGGGTGGGCGGGGAGGACGTGGGAGGGGAAGGAGTAGCAGCCGAGCATGGCCAGGGGGTCGTCGGCGCGGGGGCCCACGACCGCGATGCGGATGTCCGGCGCCAACGGCAGGACCGCGTCCGGATTGTCCAGGAGCACCACCGACTCCTCGGCCAGGCGGCGGGCCAGGGCGCGGTTCGCCGTCGAGTCCAGGTCGATCCGGTCGGTGGTGGCCGGCTCAGGGGCCCAGTCCTCGTCCAGCAGGCCCAGCTCGCACTTCTGGAGCAGGACCCGGTGGGCGGCGCGGTCGACCAGGGACTCGGGGATCTCGCCCGCGCGGACCGCCTCCACGAGCGGCTCGCCGTAGCAGCGCAGGGTGGGCAGCTCGACGTCGATGCCGGCGGCGAGGGCCGCGTGGGCCGCCTCCGCGCGGTTTCCGGCCACGCGGTGGTTGGTCTCCAGGAAGCCGACGCCGAAGTAGTCGGAGACGACCGTGCCGGTGAAACCCCAGGCGTCGCGCAGGAGTTCGGTCAGCAGTCCCGGGTCCGCCGAGACGGGAACACCGTCCGTCTCCGTGTACGCCGCCATCACCGAGCGGGCGCCGCCCTCGCGCAGGGCCATCTCGAAGGGCGGCAGGGTCACGTCCGCGAACTCCCGCACCCCGGCCCGTACGGGCGCGTGGTTGCGGGCGCCGACGGACGCCGCGTATCCGGCGAAGTGCTTCAGCGTGGCCACGATCCCGGCCGACTCCAGGCCGCGCACGTACGCCGTGCCGATGGTGCCCACCAGATACGGGTCCTCGCCGATCGTCTCCTCGACCCGTCCCCAGCGCGGGTCCCGGACCACGTCCAGGACGGGCGACAGGCCCTGGTGGATGCCGACGGAGGCCAGGTCGCGGCCGATGTGCCGGGCCATCTCCTCCACGAGCGGGGGATCGAAGGTCGCGCCCCAGGCGAGGGGGACCGGGTAGGCGGTGGCGCGCCAGGCCGTGAAGCCGGCCAGGCACTCCTCGTGCGCGACGGCCGGGATGCCGAAGCGGTTCGCGGCCATGATGCGGCGCTGGGCGCGGGCCAGTGCTCGCGCGCCCAGCGCCGGGTCGACGGGGGCCGTGCCGAAGGTGCGGGTGAGCTGGCCGAGGCCCCGGGTGATCAGCTCGTCGAAGTCGAAGGCCTCCCGCATCTCCTCCTCGTCGGGGGCGATGTCCTCGCCGTTCGAGTCGGCCTTCACCCACACGCCGTACAGCTGGGCGGTCTTCTCCTCCAGGGTCATCCGGGAGAGCAGATCCTCGACCCGCTCGGCGGCGGGCAGGGCGCGGTCACGCCAAGGGGTGGTCATGAAACTCCTGTCAGGGGTCGGTGAGTTTCAGAAGCCGTGCGGGCTCGAAGCGCTGACGTCACTTGCCGCCCACACCCATCAACCCGCCCACCAGCGCCCGTCGCGCCACCAGGTAGACGGCGAAGATCGGGATGCCGGAGAGGACGACCGAGGCGAGCACGGCGGGGATGTTGACGCCGAACTGGCTGACGTAGTTGAACAGTCCGAGCGTGAGGACCCGGGGGCCGTCGGACTGGGTGAAGATCAGCGGGAAGAGGAAGCCGTTCCACGCCTGGAGCGCCGAGAAGATGACGACCGTGCTGATGCCGCCCTTGGCGAGCGGGATCGTCAGCTGGAAGAGCATCCGGAGCGGGGACGCCCCGTCCAGGGCCATCGCCTCGTACAGGTCCTCGGAGACGTCCCGGAGGGTGCCCACCAGGACCAGGACCGAGACCGGCATCGCGAAGGCCGCCGTCGGGAGGATGACGGCCAGGAGGGTGTCGTAGAGGTCGAGTTTGGCGATCAACAAATACAACGGGACGACCACTGCCTGGGCCGGGATCGCCACGCCCAGCAGGAAGAGGCGGAAGGCCGCGTTCGACCAGCGGTCGCGGGTGCGGACGGCCGCGTACGCGAGCGGGATGGACAGGGCCAGGACGATGCCCACGACCGACACCGCGACGATCGCCGTGTTGCTCAGGAGATGACCGAAGCCGCTGGTCAGGACGGTGTTGTAGTTGTCGAGGGTCGGGTCCGTGGGAGGCTTGAGGGGGTTGCCCGTCAATGCCTTGTCCGCCCCCGTGAGGGACGCCGACAGCATCGCGTAGATCGGGATCAGGACGATGACCAGCCAGACGAAGGCGCCCAGGCCCGCCACCGGGTTGGCGCGCCGCGTCCAGTGCCTGCGGCGGCGAGGGGCCTGCGTCACCGGGTCCCCGTTCGGCTGCCGGGTCCTCGTGGGGCGCGCCAGTGTGTCGTGTGACATTTTGTGCCGTCACATCCCTTCGCGGGTGCTGCGCATGGCGCCGAAGCCCGTCAGCCGGACCAGGACCAGGGAGAGGCCCGTCGCGGCGATGACCAGGAAGGACGCGATGGCGCTGGCGTAGCCGAAGTCGTACGTCTTGAAGCCCGCCTCGTACATCAGGTACGGCAGGATCGCGGTGTCCGTGCCGGGGCCGCCCTTGGTGAGGATCAGCACCGTCTCGAAGTACGTCAGGGAGCCGACGACCATCAGGACCGTGGACGTGGTGATCGTGTGGCGCAGCTGCGGGAGCGTGATCGAGAAGAACTGGCGGTAGCGGCCGGCGCCGTCGATGGCCGCCGCCTGGTAGAGGACCTCGGGGATCTGGCGGGCCCCGCCCTGGTAGATCAGGGTGTGGAAGGGGATGAACTGCCAGCCGCCGACGAAGACGATCGCGAGGAACGCGCCGCCCTGCGAGCCGAGGGTGTCCCTCTGGATGATGCCGAAGTTCGGGTCGAGCAGGGCGTAGAACAGGATCGCGATGGCGGTGGAGGAGAGCAGGAACGGGACGAAGAAGACCGCGGAGAGGATCGCCCGGTTGCGCTGCCGGCCCGCCGCCCAGACACCGAGGAGCAGGGCGACGACCGTCTGGAAGACCCAGCTGGCGACGGTGAGGACGACTGTCAGCCACAGGGACTGTGTCATCCGGGGGTCGTCAAGGAGCTTCTTCCAGTTGTCGAGGCCCACGGGCCGGGGGTCGCCGAGGCCGTCCCAGCTGGTGAAGGAGAGGTAGAGGGCCAGCGCCATCGGGACGACGGCGAAGAAGGTGAAGAAGAGGACGCCGGGCAGGGCCCAGGCGGCGTGCGGGCGGCCGGTGCGGCTCGTACGCCGGCCCGCCCGGTGCGCCTGCCCCGTCCGTGGCGCCGGGGTCTTCTCGACCGTGACGGTCACTTCAGCTCCTTGCAGGCCGTCACGAACTCGCTCGGCGAGGACTGGCCCGCGAACAGCTTGCCTATCTCCGTGTGCATCTTGGTGCCGAGGCCGTCGCCGAGCGCCTGGTCCCAGGAGAGCGTGAAGGCCGGGGCCTTCTGCACCATGTCGTACTGGAACTTCGCGTACTCGGGGTTGGGGGAGGAGGCGAGCAGCTCGGCCGCGTTGGAGGTGGTCGGCACGTCGCCGTTGTCGATGAGCGCCTGCGCGTACTCCTTCGACGCGCAGTCCTTGAGGAAGCCGACGGCGAGGTCCTTGTTCTTCGTACGGGCGTTGATCGACCAGTAGTTGGTGGGGTTGCCGACGACGTTGCGGACGTCACCGGTGCCGCCCTCGACGGTCGGGAAGGCGGCCCAGCCCAGGTTGCTCTTGGCGAAGTCCGGGAACTTGCCGAGCTGTGTGGAGTACTCCCACGAGCCCATCAGGTGCATGGCCGCCTTGCCGCGCGCGAAGACCGCGGGGGCGCCGCCGTTGACGTACGACACCGAGGTGAACTTGGAGCCGAAGGCGCCGTCGTCGATCAGCTCCTTGACCAGTTCGGCGGCCTTGAGGACGGCCGGGTCGCCCCAGCCCTCGGCGTCGCCCTCCTGGATGCGCTTGAAGACCTCGGGGCCGCCGATCCGGTCGACCAGGTACTCCAGCCACATCAGCTCGGGCCAGACGTCGGAGCCGCCGAGCGCGAAGGGGGTGATCTTTGCCTTCTTCAACTTGGCGTTGATGTCGAGCAGTTGGTCCCAGGTGGTGGGTGGCTGGAGCTTGTGCTCGGCGAAGACGGACTTGTTGTAGAAGAGGATCACCGGCTGCATGCCGCGCATCGGGATGCCGTAGTGGCGGCCCCCCAGGTCGCCGGCCGCGAGGACCGAGGGCAGGAAGCCGGACTTGAGGACCGGGTCGCCCTCGATGATGTCGGTGAGGTCGACGAGCTTGTCCGCCTCCTCGTACGGCTTGATGGAGCCGCCGCCCCAGTTGAAGAAGATGTCCGGCGCGCTCGGGGAGCCCATGGCCGTGCGGAGCTTGGGGGAGTAGTCGGAGCCGGGGACCTTCTGGAGCTTGATGGTGCCGCCGGCCTTCTTCGCCGCGGCCGACTTGTTGAACCGGTCGACGCCCGCCTGCTGGACCTTCACCGCGTCGTCGCCGTACACGAACGCGGTGAGCGTCTTGCCGTCACCGCCGCCCGAGCCGCCGCCGGAGCCGCAGGCGGTGAGACCGGCCCCGAGGCCGGCGGTGAGCAACGAGGCGGACCCCGCGCCGAGGAACCAGCGCCTGCTGAACGAACGGCCGCCTGCGCCGCCGGTGACCTGGCCTCTACTCGACTCCATGGGAGCACCCTTCGCGAATGTTTCGGGTGTTACTTCGAATGTTCCGGGAACGTATGGCGGTCGAAAGGGTTCGTCAAGGGGTCGCGCAGGGATACGATCCCGCACATGAAGCCCGCGAAGCCCGAGGAAATCCAGACAAGAGCACGCGCGTCGCACTCCACGCAGACCGCGACGCTCGCCGAGATCGCCCGCCAGGCCGGCGTCTCGGCTCCGACTGTTTCGAAGGTGCTCAACGGCCGCGCGGACGTCGCGCCCGCGACCCGCACCCGTGTCGAGGACCTGCTGCGCGAGTACGGCTACCGCCGCCGACGCGCCGAGGCGACCCGGTCCCCCCTCATCGACCTGGTCTTCCACGAGCTGGAGAGCGCCTGGGCCATGGAGGTCATCCGGGGCGTGGAGAACATCGCGCGCGAGGAGGGCCTGAGCGTCGTCCTCTCCGAGAGCGCGGGGCGGCTCACCCCCGGCCGCACCTGGGCCGACCAGGTCGCCGCCCGCCGCCCGCACGGGGTCGTGCTGGTCCTGTCGGGGCTGGACGAATCCCAGCGTGCCCTGCTCACCAGCCGTTCCATCCCGTTCGTGGTGATGGACCCGGCGGGCGACCCGGGCGACGACGTGCCCTCGATCGGCGCCACCAACTGGCAGGGTGGCCTGGCCGCCACCCGTCATCTGGTCGAACTCGGCCACCGGCGCATCGGCGCCATCAGCGGACCCTCGCGGATGATGTGCAGCCGCGCCCGGGTCGACGGCTACCGGGCCGCCCTGGAGACCGCCGGGCTGCCGGTCGCCGCCGACCTGATCAAGGCCGGGGACTTCCACCACGAGACCGGCTACCGGCTGGGGCTGGAACTGCTGCGCCGCCCCGACCGCCCGACCGCCGTCTTCGCCGGCAACGACCTCCAGGCCCTCGGCCTCTACGAGGCGGCCCGCGAACTGGGCCTGCGCATCCCGGAGGACCTCAGCGTCGTCGGCTTCGACGACCTGCCGGTGGCCCGCTGGGTGGGGCCCCCGCTGACGACCGTGCGCCAGCCCCTGATGGAGATGGCCGAGGCGGCGGCCCGCCTGGTGCTGGACCTGGGGCGCCAGGACGGGGCTCCCTCGGCGGCGACGAGGGTGGAACTGGCGACGAGCCTGGTGGTGCGCAGCAGCACGGGGGTGCCGCCGCTCGTGCCGTGAAGGGCCGGCGGAGCCGCCCTTCAGGGGCGCGGGGACTGCGCGACAAGCCACGACGGCGCAACAGCCGGCCGCGGACCGTACTCGGCAGACGCATGTCCGGAAGTTGATGTATTGACGGTTGAGGCATCCCCTTCCACACTCCTCCGAAGTCAATCGGTTGCACCACCGAAACTTTCGGAGGCACCCGCAATGAGACCCTCCCTGAGCGGCCTGCTCACCGGCCTGGCCACCGTCGCCGCCCTCCTGCTCGCCGCCCCTGCCGCCCACGCGGCCGACCCACCCCTGCGAGACCTCGCCACCGCCAAGAACAAGGTGATCGGCACCGCCGTGACCGGCTCGAAACTCACCGGCACCTACGGCGAGATCGCGGGCCGGGAGTTCAACTGGCTCACCCCCGGCAACGCCATGAAGTGGGGCTCCGTGGAGCCGACGCGGGGCAACTTCAACTGGACCGAGGCCGACCAGATCGTCGACTTCGCCGAGGCCCACGACCAGGACGTACGCGGCCACACCCTCGTCTGGCACAGCCAGAACCCCAGCTGGCTCGACAACGGCACCTGGACACCCGCACAGCTCAGCCAGCTGATGAACGACCACATCGCCCTCGAAGTCGGCCGCTACAAGGGCCGCCTCGCCGCCTGGGACGTGGTGAACGAGCCGTTCAACGAGGACGGCACCTACCGCCAGACCCTCTGGTACAACGGCCTCGGCGCCGACTACATCGCCCAGGCCCTGACCGCCGCCCGCGCCGCCGACCCGGCCGCCAAGCTCTACATCAACGACTACAACGTCGAGGGCGTCAACGCGAAGAGCACAGCCCTCTACAACCTGGTCAGGGACCTGAAGGCGCGCGGTGTACCGATCGACGGGGTGGGGTTGCAGGCGCACCTGATCCTCGGTCAGGTCCCGTCCACGCTCCAGCAGAACATCCAGCGCTTCGCCGACCTGGGCGTGGACGTCGCCATCACCGAACTCGACATCCGGATGCAACTCCCGTCCACGGCGGCCAAGCTGGCCCAGCAGCGCACCGAGTACGACGCCGTGGTGAAGGCCTGCGTCGCCGTGACCCGCTGCACCGGCGTGACGGTCTGGGGCTTCACCGACTCCGACTCCTGGATCCCGGACACCTTCCCGGGGCAGGGCGCGGCGACCCCGTACGACGAGAACTACGCACCGAAGCCCGCGTACTACGGCATCGCGACGGCGCTCGGCGGCACGGTGACCGAGCCACCGGTACCCACCGGCTGCTCGGCGGCGTACAGCGTCCCGAACCAGTGGAACACCGGCTTCACCGGCCAGGTGACCATCAGCTGCGCCGCCGGATCCTCGCTCTCCTCCTGGCGGGTCGCCTGGACGTTCGGGGCGGGGCAGCAGGTCGGCCAGGCATGGAACGCGAACTGCGTCCAGACCGGCACGGCCGTCAGCTGCTCCAACGCCTCCTGGAACGGGAGCGTGCCGAGCGGCGGTTCGGTGAGCTTCGGCTTCAACGGAACCTGGAGCGGGAGCAATCCGGTGCCCACGGTGACCCTGGGCTGAGAGCGGCTGCCGAGTACTCCCGAGGATTGCAGAGGACTGCAGAGGACTGAGAAGTCTGAGAATTTCCGAAGGAAAGGCGGCATGAGGTTCTGCTCGTAACAATTCGGACGTAAGTTCCTGTGCGTGAATGGTGAAGAAAGCGCGTTCGGGGGCGGCAGCGGGGACCCGGCCCGACGGCGGCGTCGGCTGAGAATCGCCGGGTGCCTGCTTGCCGGGGTCCTCGTGGTCGGGGCGGGCGGGGCGGGTTGGGCGTTCTGGCGGCTGAACGACAACATCGCGAGCGTCGACATCGACGCCGCCCTCGGCGACAACCGCCCCGCGAAGATCCGTTCCACCCCGGAGCGCTCCGCGTCGGATCCGTCCGCGTCGGCCACCCCCGAGGCCCTGCCGAGCGGCGCCCTGAACATCCTCGTCCTCGGCTCCGACTCCCGCAGCGGCAAGGAGAACGCGAAGCTCGGCGGCGGCGACGAGGGTGCCGGGGCCCGCTCGGACACGGCGATGGTCGTCCACGTCGACGAGGGGCGCACCGGGGCGACGGTCGTCAGCATCCCCCGCGACACCCTCGTCACCCGCCCGTCCTGCCCGCTGGAGTCGGGCGGTTCGACGGCGGTGGCGTACAACGTGATGTTCAACAGCGCGTACGCGGTCGGCGGGCCGGTCTGCGCGGTCAAGACGGTCGAGTCGATGACGGACGTCCGCATGGACCACTACATCGAGATCGACTTCGCCGGCTTCGCGAAGCTCGTCGACGCCCTCGGCGGCGTCACGGTCACCACGGACGAGGACATCGACGACGAGGACAGCCATCTGACCCTGGACGCCGGCACTCACCACCTGGACGGCGAACAGGCCCTCGCCCTGGCCCGCACCCGCCACGGCATCGGCGACGGCAGCGACCTCGGCCGCATCGGTCTCCAGCAGACACTGGTCAAGGCCCTGCTGGACCAGATCTCCTCGACCGACCTCCTGACCAACCCCGCGCAGCTTTACCGGGCCGCCGACGCGATCACCGGAAGCCTGACGACGGACACCGGCCTGGACTCGCTGGGGGAGCTGATGAGCTTGGGCAAGAGCCTGAAGGGCCTGACCTCGGCCGACACGGAGACCGTGATGATGCCGGTGGTCACGGCCGCGTACGACCGCAACCGGGTGGTGGCGGACGAGCCGGAGGCGAGCCGGCTGTGGGAGTCGCTGAGGTAGCGGACGCGGCGGGATGGGCGGTGGGGTCGACGCCGGGATGGGCGGCGGGGTCGGCGGCGGAATCAGCGGCCGGGTCGGCGGCGGGAAAGTTTTTCTGAAGAAGTTCGTCGGCCGTGTCGATCCGGGGTGCGGTCGTTCGACGCATGGGTGAGAGTCGGGGACAGGCCCCGCCCGCCGATGCCGTAGGAGTCACCATGCCGCGCTATCTGTCGCTGGTTCAGATCGACGAGAAGACCGCCCCCGCCGAGGGGCCCAGCCCCGAGCTGATGCAGCGGATGGGGGAGCTGCTGGAGGAGATCACCAAGGCGGGGGTCATGCTCGACACCGCCGGGCTGACGCCGACCGCGCAGGGGGCGCGCGTGCACTGGGAGGGCGGCAGGATCTCCGTCACGGACGGGCCGTTCACCGAGTCCAAGGAGGTCGTCGGCGGCTATGCGCTGATGCAGTGCAAGGACATGGCCGAGGCGATCGAGTGGACCAAGCGGTTCCTGAAGGTGCACGAGGAGTACTGGACGGTGACGTGCGAGGTGCGGGAGATCATGGAGGGCTGAGCCCGCCTGGCGAGGCCGCTTCTCGGGCGCCTGGGACGTCGTGTCTGATGGTGGGCTGTGACCTCACAGCCCACCACGCCCACGCCCAAGGACCCGGACCCGGACACGGCCATCGAGACCGTCTTCCGGATCGAGTCGCCCAGAGTCATCGCCGGTGTCGCGCGGATCGTGCGGGACGTCGGGATCGCGGAGGAGTTGGCGCAGGACGCGCTGGTCGCCGCGCTGGAGCGGTGGCCGAGGGACGGGGTGCCGGACAATCCGGGCGCCTGGCTCATGGCGACGGCCAAGCACCGGGCGATCGACCTCGTACGCCGCCGGGAGCGGTACGCGCGCAAGCTCGCGGAGGTCGGGCGGGACCTGGAGGCGGCGGGACCGTACCTCGACCAGCCGTCCGACCCGGACGACATCGACGACGACCTGCTCCGCCTGGTCTTCACGGCCTGCCACCCGGTGCTGTCCGCCGAGGCCCGCATCGCCCTCACCCTGCGCCTCCTCGGCGGCCTGACCACCACCGAGATCGCCCGCGCCTTCCTGACCTCCGAGCCGACGCTCGCCCAGCGCATCGTCCGCGCCAAGCGCACGCTGGCCACGAGGAACGTCGCCTTCGAGGTGCCGTACGGCCCCGACCGCGAGGCCCGCCTCGACTCCGTCCTGGAGGTCATCTACCTGATCTTCAACGAGGGGTACGCGGCCACCGCGGGCGACGACCTGCTGCGCCCGGCGCTCTGCGAGGACGCCCTGCGACTGGCGCGGGTCCTGGCCCAGTTGATGCCCAAGGAACCCGAGGTGCACGGCCTGGTGGCCCTGCTGGAGCTCCAGGAGTCGCGGGCGGCCGCCCGCACGGGGCCCGCCGGGGAGCCGGTCCTCCTGCGGGACCAGGACCGCCGCCGCTGGAATCGCCTCCTCATCGCCCGGGGCTTCACCGCCCTCGGTCGCGCCACCGCCGCCGCGGGCGGGGCACCGGGCCCGTACGCCCTCCAGGCGGCCATCGCCGCGTGCCACGCCCAGGCGTACACCTACGAGGAGACGGACTGGCCGAGGATCGCCACGCTGTACGCCCTGCTGGCCGCCCGCGCCCCGTCCCCCGTGGTCGAACTGAACCGCGCGGTCGCCGTCTCCATGGCCGAGGGCCCCGGCCCCGCGCTGGAGATCGTGGACAGCCTCGCCGCCGAACCCGCCCTGCGTGACTACCACTTGCTGCCGAGCGTGCGCGGAGACCTGCTCCGGCGCCTGGGCCGCACGGAGGAGGCCCGCGCGGAGTTCCTACGGGCGGCCGACCTGACCCACAACGCGCGCGAGCGGGCGCTGATGCTGGCGCGGGCGCGAGAGGAGTGAACGGGCGGACGAAAGGCGGTTGAGAGGCGGGTGAGGGCGGCTGGTAGGCAGCGGGACGTGGAGCGGGTGGGTGGCGCACCGAGGGCCGCGGGCGGGGCATGCACGCGTGAGGGCCGCGGGCGGGGCAACCACGCGCGGCTGCTCCGTCTGCGGGGCGCGAGTCCCGCGTGGCGGGGCGAGGTGAGCAGCGCGGCGGTGCCGTGAGGCGCTGCCCGGGAGCCGCACGACGGGCTGCCACGGACCGCGACGGCGGCCACGCCTACGGGGCCGGCCGCCGGCCACGGTTACGGGGCCGGCCGCGTGGCCGGTAACGGCGATGGCGCGGACGGGCGCCGGCACCTCCGGCTCCCCGGCCCGTCTGACCCCTCCGGTGCCTCCGGTGCCTCCGGCACCCCTCGGCACTCCCCGCGCCTCCGGCACCCTCGGCACCCCCCCGGCCCCTCGGCACCTCCGGGCCCTCGGCACCTCCGGGCCCTCGGCACCTCCGGGCCCTCGGCACCTCCGGGCCCTCGGCACCTCCGGGCCCTCGGCACCTCCGGGCCCTCCGGCCCTCTGGGGCCCCCGGCACCCCGGCGCCCCCGGCGCCCTCGGCACCCTCGGCACCCCCGGCGGAGCCCCCCCGCGGAGCCGGGACCCCTACGCCGGGTGGCCGATCAGCATCGTCGGGGCGCCTGCGACGCGGGTCAGGAAGACCGTCGCCGCGTTGCGGCCCTGCGGCTTGACCTTCCTGCGCAGCTCCTCCGGCTCCACGGCCGACCCCCGCTTCTTCACGGTGAGGATGCCGACCTCGCGCTCCCGCAGCAGCGCCTTCAACTTCTTCACGTTGAAGGGCAGCCGGTCGGTGATCTCATACGCCACCGCGTACGGGGTGACATGGTGCTCGTCGGCGGTGACGTAGGCGATCGTGGGGTCGATCAGCCCGCCCGCCAGCTCCTCCGCGACCTCGGCGACCAGGTGGGCGCGGATCACGGCGCCGTCGGGCTCGTACAGGTACCGGCCCACCGGACGGACCGGGGGGTCGGGCAGCATCGTGTCGGGCGTGGCGCGGATGCCGGCCTCGGCGGGCAGCAGCATCGCCCGCCGCGCCCCCGGCGTCCCGTCCGCGCGGAACCAGAGCACGGCCTCCTTCACGTCCCCGCCGTCCGAGATCCACTCGGCCTCGGCCGCCGGGGGGATCGCCTCGTGCGGGATGCCGGGCGCGATCTTCAGCGCGCCGAGCGGAGCCTTCAACGCGGCGGACACGGCCCAGGACAGGGGCGGGGAGTAGGCCTCCGGGTCGAAGATCCGGCCGCGCTTGGAGGAACGCCGGGCGGGGTCGACGAACACGGCGTCGTACCCGGCCGTGTCCACCTCCGTCACATCCGCCTCGCGCACCTCGACCAGCTCGGCGAGCCCGAGCGCGTCGGCGTTGGCGCGGGCCACCGCCACGGTCAGCGGGTCGCGGTCGACGGCCAGCACCCGGATCCCGGCCCGCGCGAACGCGATCGCGTCCCCGCCGATCCCGCAGCACAGGTCGGCGACCGACCGCACGCCCAGCGCCCGGAAACACTCGGCCCGGTACGTCGCCACGCTCGTCCTGGTCGACTGCTCGACCCCGTTCGCCGTGAAGAACATCCGCTCGGCGTCCGCCGCGCCGAACTTCGCCACCGCCCGCTGCCGCAGCCGGGCCTGCGCCAGCGCCGCCGAGACCAGGTCCGCCGGGTGGTCGCGGCGCAGCCGGGTCGCCACGGCCAGCTCCCGCGCGGGCTCGGTGTCGCGCACTTCGTCGAGGAGGGCGCGGCCCTCGGGGGTGAGGAGGGGGGTGAGGAAGGCGGCGGGGTCGAGGTCGTTCACCGGGACATTGTCGGTCAGGGGGACGGGGTGGCGGCCGGGGGGAGGGTGGTGTGGGCCAGTCGGTGGATGGTCGGGCGACGGTGGCGGTGTCGGGGCGGTGGAGGCGGGGCGCCCTGCGAGGATGCGGCGCCATGCGATTCGTACGACAAAATGATGTAAAGGGCGCGAAACGGGTGATCGGGAGGGGGTGGGGCGGCGTCCGGGGCGGCATCGCTCTCCTCGCCGTCGCGGCCGTGATGTCGGGATGCGGCGGGGGAGACGCCGAGAAGGCCTCGGAGCAGGGCTCCTCCGGACGGCGAGATAGCGCCGAGGCCGAGGCCGGGGCGACCTCCGGAACCGCCGGGCCCGCGCATGGCCAGCAGCGCGGGGCGCGGCAGCACGGGGCGCGGCAGCACGGGCAGCGCCACCTGGACGCGCCCGCCGCCCGGGCCCTGGACGCGTACGCCGGGAAGGTGCGCCGGGCGCACGCCGCGCGGGTCGCCGCCGCGAAGCGCTGGGGGCTGGCGAAGGTGCCGCTGACCGCGCCCGCGCCGCCGGCGCGGAAGCCGGAGCTCAGGACCCGCAAGGGATTCGAGGTCGACGGCCATGTCGAGGACAGCCTTCCCCCGGTCTTCACCACCGTCCCCACCCGTCACAAGGTCGTCTTCCTCACCATCGACGACGGCGCCGAGAAGGACCCCGCGTTCCTGCGGATGATGACCGACCTGCGGATCCCGTACACCGCCTTCCTCAGCGACTACCTGATCAAGGAGGACTACGGCTACTTCGAGCGGATGCGGGACCGTGGCGTCGCCCTCCACAACCACACCCTCCGCCACCGGCATCTGCCCGCGCTCTCCTACGCCGCCCAGAAGCGGGAGATCTGCGGGATGCAGGACGTGCTCGAGATGCGGTACGGGACCCG
Source organism: Streptomyces sp. SP18BB07 (assembly GCF_036322545.1). Taxonomy (NCBI): domain Bacteria; kingdom Bacillati; phylum Actinomycetota; class Actinomycetes; order Kitasatosporales; family Streptomycetaceae; genus Streptomyces; species Streptomyces sp. SP18BB07. The sequence goes on along the minus strand of NZ_JAQYWT010000250.1, from coordinate 23,835 downwards.
GCCCACCCTCTTCCGGCCGCCGTACGGCAGCTACGACCGGGACACCCTCCGCGCCGCCGCGACCTGCGGCGTCGAGGCTGTCCCCCTGTGGAACGAGGAGGTCTTCGTCGACCGCTGGGACTACCGCGAGTCGGACCGCGAACTCCGCCCCGGCGACATCGTCCTCAGCCACTTCCGGGGCCCGTCCGACTGGAAGGGCACCATGCCCGACATGATCCGCCGCTTCCTGAACCTGATCACCGCCGAGGGGTACGCGGTGGCGAGGCTGGAGGACTACCTGTGAGGGCCGACGGGGAGGGGCGCGGGGCACACCGAAGGATGCGCCGGGGAGCACGCCTCCCACCGGCCCGCCCGCCGGCGGCCCGCACCCTGGCCGCTCTCGCCGCTCTCGCCGCACTGCTCCTGGCCGGCTGCGCGACCGCCCCCACAGCCCCCGACCCCGGCGCGGGCGGATCGGCGAACCCCCGTCTCTCCGTCTCGCGCTCCGGCGCACACGCCCCCGCCAAGCCCACTCCCGCGATCCCCACCCCCACCACCCCTCACCCTGGCGCACACGCCCCCGCCCGCTCGCTCCCCCACCCCTCAGTGCCCCCTCACCGCCGCTGGGGCCTGGACGCCCCCCTCGCCGCCGCGCCGCAGCCCCCCGACCGGTCGTCGGCCCCCCGCGCGGCCGCACCGGGGCTGCTGCCCGTCGTCGATCGCGTCCCCACCCGGGACAAGGTCGTCTTCCTCACCTACGACGACGGGGCCGAGCGGGACCCCCGGTTCGTCGACATGGTGCGTGAGTTGCGGCTGCCGGTGAGCATGTTCCTGACGGACAGCGTCGTGGGCCCGGGATACGGGCACTTCGCGCGGCTGCGGGCCGTCGGCGCGACCGTGCAGAACCACACGCTCGACCACACCGCCCTGCGCGGCCTGCCGTACGCCGGACAGCGCGCCGAGATCTGCGGCCAGCAGAACAAGCTCAAGCAGCGCTTCGGCGTCCGGCCGACCCTCTTCCGCCCGCCCTACGGCGTCCACGACACCACCACGCTCCGCGCCGCCGCCGACTGCGGCCTCTCCGCGGTCGTCCTGTGGCGCGCGTCCATGCAGATCCACGACCTGCGCTACGCCGTCGGCGACCGCCTCCGCCCCGGCGACATCGTCCTCGCCGGTTTCCGGGGCCCGGATCAGCTGCAAGGCACCACCCTCACGGAGATGACGACCCGGCTGCTGCGCCGCGTCCAGGAGCAGGGACTGACCGTCGGCCGCCTGGAGGACTACCTCTGACGCCCCGCCGCAACCCGCTCGATTAGCAGTCCGCTTGACCGAGTGCTAATCGCGGTCATAGTCTCAGGTCTGGCACTCCCCCCTGGAGAGTGCCAACAACGCGACGGGCAGGTCCGGCACCCGCGACGACGGATCCACCTGGTCGCCACCTCAGACAGTCAACCCCGTGATCTCCGAAGGGGGAGGTCGGATCGTGACGACCACCAGCTCCAAGGTTGCCATCAAGCCGCTCGAGGACCGCATCGTGGTCCAGCCGCTCGACGCCGAGCAGACCACCGCCTCTGGCCTGGTCATCCCGGACACCGCGAAGGAGAAGCCCCAGGAGGGCGTCGTCCTCGCCGTGGGTCCGGGTCGCTTCGAGGACGGCCAGCGGCTGCCGCTCGACGTCTCCGTCGGCGACATCGTGCTGTACAGCAAGTACGGCGGCACCGAGGTGAAGTACAACGGCGAGGAGTACCTCGTCCTCTCGGCTCGCGACGTGCTCGCGATCGTCGAGAAGTAGTTCACCCGCTTCCTCGCGAAGCACCTTGCTTTTGAGCTGCGCCCTTGGCCCCCGCGACCACTAATCAGCCGGGCGTCGGGGGCGCAGTTCGTTTCACCCACGTTTTCCGAGAGGGCTGAACCGCTCCCATGGCGAAGATCCTGAAGTTCGACGAGGACGCCCGTCGCGCCCTCGAGCGCGGCGTCAACAAGCTTGCCGACACGGTCAAGGTGACGATCGGCCCCAAGGGCCGCAACGTCGTCATCGACAAGAAGTTCGGCGCCCCCACCATCACCAACGACGGTGTGACCATCGCCCGCGAGGTCGAGGTCGAGGACCCGTACGAGAACCTCGGCGTCCAGCTGGTGAAGGAGGTGGCGACCAAGACCAACGACGTAGCGGGTGACGGTACGACCACCGCCACCGTGCTGGCCCAGGCGCTCGTCCGCGAGGGCCTGCGCAACGTCGCCGCCGGTGCCTCCCCGGCCGCCCTGAAGAAGGGCATCGACGCCGCGGTCAAGGCCGTGTCCGAGGAGCTCCTCGCGACCGCCCGCCCGATCGACGAGAAGTCCGACATCGCGGCCGTCGCCGGTCTGTCCGCCCAGGACCAGCAGGTCGGCGAGCTCATCGCCGAGGCGATGGACAAGGTCGGCAAGGACGGTGTCATCACCGTCGAGGAGTCCAACACCTTCGGTCTGGAGCTGGACTTCACCGAGGGCATGGCCTTCGACAAGGGCTACCTGTCGCCGTACTTCGTCACCGACCAGGAGCGTATGGAGGCCGTCCTCGACGACCCGTACATCCTCATCCACCAGGGCAAGATCGGCGCCATCGCCGACCTGCTGCCCCTGCTGGAGAAGGTCATCCAGTCCAACGCCTCGCGGCCGCTGCTGATCATCGCCGAGGACGTCGAGGGCGAGGCCCTGTCGACCCTCGTCGTCAACAAGATCCGCGGCACCTTCAACGCGGTCGCCGTCAAGGCCCCCGGCTTCGGCGACCGTCGCAAGGCGATGCTCCAGGACATGGCGACGCTGACCGGCGCCGAGGTCATCTCCGAAGAGGTCGGCCTCAAGCTCGACCAGGTCGGTCTCGACGTGCTCGGCTCCGCCCGCCGCGTCACCGTCACCAAGGACGACACCACGATCGTCGACGGCGCCGGTGACTCCGGTGCCGTGCAGGGCCGCGTCGCCCAGATCAAGGCCGAGATCGAGAACACGGACTCCGACTGGGACCGCGAGAAGCTCCAGGAGCGCCTCGCGAAGCTGGCCGGCGGCGTGTGCGTCATCAAGGTCGGCGCCGCCACCGAGGTGGAGCTGAAGGAGAAGAAGCACCGTCTGGAGGACGCCATCTCCGCGACCCGCGCCGCGGTCGAGGAGGGCATCGTCTCCGGTGGTGGCTCCGCGCTCGTCCACGCCGTGAAGGTCCTCGAGGGCAACCTCGGCAAGACCGGCGACGAGGCCACGGGTGTCGCGGTCGTCCGCAAGGCCGCCGTCGAGCCGCTGCGCTGGATCGCCGAGAACGCCGGCCTGGAGGGCTACGTCATCACCTCCAAGGTCGCCGAGCTCGACAAGGGCCAGGGCTTCAACGCCGCCACCGGCGAGTACGGCGACCTGGTCAAGTCCGGCGTCATCGACCCGGTCAAGGTCACCCGCTCCGCCCTGGAGAACGCCGCCTCCATCGCCTCCCTCCTGCTCACGACCGAGACCCTGGTCGTCGAGAAGAAGGAAGAGGAGCCGGCCGACGCGGGCCACGGCCACAGTCACGGCCACTCCCACTGACGTACGACGTCGGTAAGCCGTAGGCGAGGCCCGGCACCCCCGCGAGGGGTGCCGGGCCTTCCCGCGTCACCACCCCTGCTGCGCCGGGCCGCTTCGACCGGGGTCGCTTCAGCCGGTCACTTCTCCAGGTCGTCGAGCGCGCCCAACTGCCCCATCAGGCCGAGCCGGTCGTACTCCCACCAGCCCTCGGTGATCTTCCCGTCGGGAGCACACCGGTGAATGACCGTGCCCGTCATCCGGACCGTCCGCCCCGTTGCCGCGATCCCGAGGAAGTCCCCCTTGTGGGTCGCCTCCCAGGTCCACCGCGTGCACACCCGGTCACCCTGCGCGATCTGGTCCTCCACGGTGAACGCGAAGTCGAAGCCGCGCCGCCACTCCTCGCAGGTCCGCCGGAACGCGTCCATCCCGATGGCGTCGGGCTCCCCGGAGGGCACGTGGTCGTGGTAGTCCTCCACGAGCAGATCGTCCAGCGGCGGCAGTTCGCCCTTCGTGGCGATGGTCGCGAGGAACCGCCGCGCAGTCGCCGCGTACAACTGCTCGTCGCGCACCACGTCCAGATCGGTGAACGTGGGCATCTCCTCGCACAGCGCCACCATCTCCTGGAAGATCCGCTCCGTCTCCGGCAGCCCGGAGTTGCGCATCGCCTCCTCGTACGACGGGAACTCCACGATCTCCACGAAGTGCGACCCGTCCGAGCGGTCCTTCCCGATCACGCTGTGCGTCGCGGTCCGCTTCCCCCTGGTCTGTTCCACCCAGGTGTCCATCAGCTGGTTCATCTCGTCGAACCGGCTGGTCCTGCAGTCGATGAGCTGCACGAATGTCATGACACACCGCCTCCCGACCCCCCTGGGTCCGGATGAACAGCTCCATTGTCCCGCCGGGCGGCCGCGCTCTCACCCGCTGGACACGTTCCGCCGCCCGCTACTGCGGCCCGTACTTCCGTCCCGTCTTCGAGCTGATCCCGCCCAGCAGCCCGCGCGGTACCACCTTCACCACACCCATCAGGGCCTTGTACCGGGGGTCGGGGATGGAGACGGTCCGGCCGCGGGAGAGGTCCACGAGGGCGGCGGTGACGAGCTTGTCGGCGTCGAGCCACATCCAGGAGGGGATGTTGTCGGTGCCCATGCCGGCCCGGTCGTGGAACTCGGTACGCACGAAGCCGGGGCACAGCGCCATCAGCCGCACCCCGGTGCCGGCCAGATCGCGCGCGGCACCCTGGGTGAACTGCACGACCCACGCCTTCGACGCCCCGTACGTACCGCGCGGCACGAAGGCCGCGACCGAGGCCACGTTCACCACACCGCCCCGGCCGCGCTCGCGCATGGCCTCGGTGGCCGCCGAGGTGAGGCGCAGGACCGCCTCGCAGTGCACCTTGAGCATCCGCAGCTCGTCGGCCATCGGGACGTCGAGGTAACGGCCCTTGTTGCCGAAGCCGGCGTTGTTGACCAGCAGGTCGACCGGGCTCCTGCGGTCCGCCAGCCGCCGGGCCACCGACTCGATGCCGTCGTCCGTCGCGAGGTCCGCCGTCAGCACCTCCGCCTCGATGCCGTGCCGGTCGTGCAGCTCGGTCGCCTGCTCCCGCAGCCGCTTGGTGTCACGCGCCACCAGCACCAGGTTGTGCCCGTCCGCCGCCAGCCGCCGCGCGAAGGCGGCACCGATCCCCGCGGTCGATCCCGTAATCAGAGCCGTTGTCATGGCGCAAGCGTAGTGACCGGAACTGCGCGGGTCCGCTTGCTCCACCGCACGTTCACCAGCGACTTCGCCGACGCTCCGGCGAACCCCCGCACCGCCGTGGCACCTTCACCGGCATCCCGTCCCGCACCGGCCCGTCCCCCCTGCGCCGCCACGTACTTCCGCGCGATCTCCAGCACCTCCGGATGCAAGGCCTCGCCCGCCGCCAACAGCCTCGGCAGCAGAGAGTGTTGATTGCGCGCCCTGTCGGGTGAAACGCTTGACCCAGCCCCGCTCGCCCAGATGCCGCTGGAAGTTGAGACAGGGGACGCGGCCCGACGTGACCTCCAGGACCACCTCGGAGCCGATCCGCCGGCGCTCGCCGATGAGGGCGCCGGAGACGTCGAGGCCCTCGGTGGTGAGGTTCTCGCCGAAGACCCCGCTGGGCAGGGTGCGGCCCAGCTCGTGCTCCCAGCCGTCCAGGTCCTCACGGGCGAAGGCGTAGACCGCCTGGTCGTCGCCGCCGTGGTGCTCGGTGTTGCACACCGCGTCCCCGGCCACCCCGCCGGCACCGACCCCCTTGGGTCCGGGCGCCGCCACCCGCACCGGGCGGCGGAGGGTCAAAGCGTCGACGCGATATTCAGCGCGCGGTCCAAGCCCGGCTTATGCTCGACCGCGTGATCGAGGCCCGCCATCTCCGTGTCCTGCGCGCCGTCGCCGCCACCGGCTCCTTCTCGGCGGCCGGACGGGAACTCGGCTGCACCCAGCCCGCCGTCAGCCAGCAGATGAAAGCGCTCGAATCCTCCGTCGGCACCCCGCTGCTGGTCCGCACCGGCCGTGCGATGCGGCTGACCCAGGCGGGCGAGGCCCTGGTGCGGCACGCGGCCGGCATTCTCGCCGGGCTCACCGCGGCCGAGGAGGAGGTCGCCGCCATCGCCGGGCTGCGCGCCGGACGGGTCCGCCTGGTCTCCTTCCCCAGCGGCAGCTCCACCCTCGTGCCCACCGCCCTGGCCGCCCTGCGCGCCGATCACCCCGGCACCCGGGTCTCGCTGGAGGAGGCCGAACCGCCGCGCTCGGTCGAGATGCTCCGTGACGGCGACTGCGACATCGCGCTCGCCTTCCGCTACGAGGGCGCGGCCGGAGCCGAGGAGGGGGAGTGGGACGACCTGGTCGTACGCCCGCTGCTCATGGACCGGCTCGTCGGGCTCGTCCCGCAGGGTCACCGACTGGCCCGCGCGGGCTCCATCGGCATCGGAGAACTCGCCGGGGAATCCTGGATCGCCGGCTGTCCGCGCTGCCGGGGGCAACTGGTGCGGGTCTGCGAGAGCGCGGGCTTCACGCCCCGGATCGACTTCGCGACCGACGACTACCCGGCGGTGGTCGGGCTGGTGGGCGCGGGGCTGGGGGTCGCCGTGCTGCCGGAGCTGGCCGTGGAGTCCGTACGTCCCAAGGGGGTCCGCACGGTGTCGGTCGAGCCGGTGGTGCACCGGGAGATCGTGGCGCTCACCCTGCCGGACCTGGCCCTTGTGCCCACGGTCGCGGCGACGCTGGACCGGCTGGCCGGAGCGGCCGCGCGCTAGCGCCTGGGGGCGCGGGCATCTGGTGCCCGGCGCTGAAGAAACGTTCTTTCAGGTGTCTGAACCGGTCTCGCTGCCGGACGCGGACGTCGTCACCAGCCGGTGGCGCGCCCTGCCCATGAGCTCCTCGCGCTCGTCCTCGGTCAGCCCGCCCCACACGCCGTACGGCTCACGCACCGCGAGGGCGTGTGCCGCGCACTGCGCGCGTACCGGGCATCGCATGCAGACCTCTTTGGCCGAGTTCTCACGAGCGCTCCGTGCCGCACCGCGTTCTCCTTCGGGGTGGAAGAAGAGTGAGCTGTCGACCCCACGGCAGGCCGCGAGGAGCTGCCAGTCCCACAGATCAGCGTTCGGCCCGGGAAGGCGGGAGAAATCTGCCATTGCGTGTCTCCTTGTTGCCGTTCTGGGAGGAGATGTTGCCCATGACCGTACATCGACTATCTAAGGAGATGAAAATATGACTCATTGCGAATCTAGCCTCAGACACCAATAAATGGGAACAAAAACGTCTGAATGGGGCATAGGTTGTGATGAAACGTTGAGGGTCCCCTGCGCATGTCTGCACCGTGTCCGCCCCCTCACGTAGAGTGCCGAAGGTGACCAGCCATCCCGTAACTCTTTCGAGTGACCGTCGTTGAGACGGGCGGAGGCGGTTGAAAGAACAAGCGCTCGGGCAGGCGTTCGTGTCCGCTCGTGAGTGTCGACCGCACAGGTGACGATTTCGTACCAGCCTGGAGGCTCAAGGTGACGCGCATCAGCTGCGGAGGACGGTCATGACATCCGTCCTCGTCTGCGACGACTCCCCGCTTGCCCGAGAGGCGCTGCGCCGTGCGGTGGCGACCGTGCCCGGCGTCGAGCGCGTGACCACGGCGGCCAACGGCGAGGAAGTCCTCCGCCGCTGGGGGGCCGACCGCTCGGACCTGATTCTGATGGACGTACGCATGCCCGGTCTGGGCGGCGTCGAGACCGTACGGCGGCTGCTGTCCGCCGACCCCGGGGCGCGCATCATCATGCTCACCGTCGCCGAGGACCTGGACGGCGTGGCCCTCGCGGTCGCCGCCGGAGCGCGGGGCTACCTGCACAAGGACGCCTCCCGCGCGGAGCTGCGCGCCACGGTGACCCAGGCCCTCGCCGACCCGACCTGGCGGCTCGCCCCGCGTCGGCTGCGCTCGGCCGAGATGGGTGCCGCGCCGACGCTCACCGCCCGCGAGATCCAGGTCCTGGAGGGCATGAGTCACGGCCGTTCCAACGCCGAGATCGGTCGCGAGCTGTTCCTCTCCGAGGACACGGTCAAGACCCACGCCCGGCGCCTGTTCAAGAAGCTCGGCGCCTCGGACCGCGCGCACGCGGTGGCGCTCGGCTTCCGCTGGGGTCTGGTCCGCTGAGTGGACCGTGCCGGGGGTGGTCCCCCACGAGGGAGGAGCCCCGCCTGCCGCACGGCGGGCGGGGGCGACGAGACGATCCGCCGGGTGCCCGCTGCTCGTTTCGCCGCGGATGCCGCATCCTTGAGGTGTGGAGTTCCTAGGGGAGCAGTCGAACGAGCGGGAGGGGAGGGCGCAGGAGATGAGTTCCGGCGCGCCTGCTCATAACGCTTCGGTGCACAACCATGGACGTGGCGCCACGGACCGGACGGCCGCAAGGCACCATGGACCGATGCGCGACGACGAGACGACAGTGATCGGTGCGCTCGTGCATCGCGCGGTCGACGGGGACGAGCAGGCCACGCACGATCTGCTCGCCCATGTCCACCCCTTGGCGCTGCGCTACTGCCGCACCCGGCTGTCCCGGCTGCCGGGCGACGCGCGGCACTTCGTGGAGGACCTGGCGCAGGAGGTCTGCGTCGCCGTCCTCCTCGCGCTGCCGCGCTACAAGGACACCGGAAGGCCGTTCGAGGCGTTCGTCTTCGCCATCGCCGGCCACAAGGTCGCCGACCTGCAACGGGCCGCGATGCGCCACCCCGGGTCGACGGCCGTCCCCTCGGACGAGATGCCGGAGCGCCCCGACGACTCCCTCGGCCCCGAGGAGCGCGCCCTGCTCAGCAGCGACGCCGAGTGGGCCAAGAAGCTCCTGGCCAACCTCCCGGAGAACCAGCGCGAGCTGCTGCTGCTGCGGATCGCGGTGGGGCTCACGGCCGAGGAGACCGGACAGATGCTGGGGATGTCGCCGGGCGCGGTCCGGGTGGCCCAGCACCGGGCGCTGAGCAGACTCCGGGCACTGGCCGAGCAGTGACCGTACGGCTCCCAGGGCGCCCCGCATGAACAGGCGGGGCGCCTTTTCCGTACGAATATACGAAGCCCGGCCGTACTTCGTACCGTGGAATGTGTGCCCCGCGCTTCCCGTTAGCATGGACATCCGCACCGATCAAGGCCATTTGGGGAAGGTGTCATGACTGCCAACGTCGACGGAGTGCCCGATAAATTCGCGACGCTCGGGCTGACCTACGACGACGTGCTGCTGCTGCCGGGCGCGTCGGACATGGCACCCGACGAGATCGACACCGCCTCGTACGTCTCCAAGAACGTGCGGGTGAACATCCCGCTGCTCTCGGCCGCGATGGACAAGGTCACCGAGTCCCGCATGGCCATCGCCATGGCCCGCCAGGGCGGCGTCGGCGTGCTGCACCGCAACCTCTCCATCGAGGACCAGGCCAACCAGGTCGACCTGGTGAAGCGCTCCGAGTCCGGCATGGTGGCCGACCCGATCACCGTGCACCCGGACGCCACGCTCGCCGAGGCCGACGCGCTCTGCGCCAAGTTCCGCATCAGCGGCGTCCCGGTGACCGACGGCAACAAGAAGCTGCTCGGCATCGTCACCAACCGCGACATGGCCTTCGAGACCGACCGCACGCAGCGGGTCCGCGAGGTCATGACGCCGATGCCGCTGGTCACCGGCAAGGTCGGCATCTCCGGCGTCGAGGCCATGGAGCTGCTGCGCAAGCACAAGATCGAGAAGCTTCCACTGGTCGACGACGCGGGCATCCTCAAGGGCCTCATCACGGTCAAGGACTTCGTCAAGGCCGAGAAGTACCCGCACGCGGCCAAGGACGGCGAGGGCCGCCTCCTCGTCGGCGCGGCCGTCGGTGTCGCCGGCGACGCCTTCGAGCGCGCCCAGGCCCTCATCGAGAACGGCGTCGACTTCATCGTCGTCGACACCGCCCACGGCCACTCCCGCCTGGTCGGCGACATGGTCGCCAAGATCAAGTCGAACTCCTCCGGTGTCGACGTCATCGGCGGCAACATCGCCACGCGTGACGGCGCGCAGGCCCTGATCGACGCCGGCGTGGACGGCATCAAGGTAGGCGTCGGCCCCGGCTCCATCTGTACGACCCGTGTCGTCGCCGGCATCGGCGTCCCGCAGGTCACCGCCATCTACGAGGCCTCCCTCGCCGCCAAGGAGGCCGGTATCCCGGTCATCGGCGACGGTGGCCTGCAGTACTCCGGCGACATCGCCAAGGCCCTGGTCGCGGGTGCCGACACCGTGATGCTCGGCTCGCTGCTCGCGGGCTGCGCCGAGTCGCCGGGCGAGCTGATGTTCATCAACGGCAAGCAGTTCAAGTCGTACCGCGGCATGGGCTCGCTGGGCGCCATGCAGTCGCGCGGCGACCGCAAGTCGTTCTCCAAGGACCGCTACTTCCAGGAGGGCGTCGCCTCCGACGAGCAGCTCGTCCCCGAGGGCATCGAGGGCCAGGTGCCCTACCGCGGCCCGCTCTCCTCGGTCGTCCACCAGCTGGTCGGCGGCCTGCGCCAGTCGATGTTCTACGTCGGCGGACGCACCGTCCCGGACCTCCAGGCCAACGGCCGGTTCGTCCGGATCACCTCCGCGGGCCTCAAGGAGAGCCACCCGCACGACATCCAGATGACCGTCGAGGCGCCGAACTACAGCCGTAAGTAGACAGCGGACCTGGTGAGGGCGGCCTCGGTGCATCCGGGGCCGCCCTCGTCGTGCCCGTCGGCGATACTGGTAGACGCTGAACGCATCAGGGAAAGGCCACAGACGTGACTGAGATCGAGATCGGGCGCGGCAAGCGCGGCCGCCGGGCGTACGCCTTCGACGACATCGCCGTCGTCCCCAGCCGCCGTACGCGGGACCCGAAGGAGGTCTCGATCGCCTGGCAGATCGACGCCTACCGCTTCGAGCTGCCGTTCCTGGCCGCCCCCATGGACTCGGTCGTCTCCCCGGCCACCGCGATCCGCATCGGCGAGCTGGGCGGCCTCGGCGTCCTCAACCTCGAAGGGCTCTGGACCCGGTACGAGGACCCGCAGCCGCTGCTCGACGAGATCACCGGCCTGCCCGACGAGGCCGCGACCCGTCGCCTCCAGGAGATCTACGCCGCTCCCATCAAGGAGGAGCTGATCGGGCAGCGCATCAAGGAGGTGCGCGACTCCGGCGTCGTGACCGCCGCCGCGCTCTCCCCGCAGCGCACCGCCCAGTTCTCCAAGGCCGTCGTGGACGCGGGCGTCGACATCTTCGTCATCCGCGGGACGACCGTGTCGGCGGAGCACGTCTCCGGCTCGCACGAGCCGCTGAACCTGAAGCAGTTCATCTACGAGCTGGACGTCCCCGTGATCGTCGGCGGCTGCGCCACCTACACGGCCGCCCTGCACCTGATGCGGACCGGCGCGGCCGGCGTCCTCGTCGGCTTCGGCGGCGGCGCCGCGCACACCACGCGCAACGTGCTCGGCATCCGGGTCCCGATGGCCACGGCGGTCGCCGATGTCGCCGCCGCCCGCCGGGACTACATGGATGAGTCCGGCGGCCGGTACGTGCACGTCATCGCGGACGGCGGTGTCGGCTGGTCCGGCGACATCCCGAAGGCGATCGCCTGTGGCGCGGACGCCGTGATGATGGGTTCGCCGCTGGCCCGCGCCACGGACGCGCCCGGCAAGGGCAACCACTGGGGCATGGAGGCGGTGAACGAGGAGCTGCCGCGCGGCAAGAAGGTCGACCTCGGCACCGTGGGCACGGTCGAGGAGGTCCTCACCGGGCCCTCGCACACGCCCGACGGCTCCATGAACCTCTTCGGGGCGCTGCGGCGGGCGATGGCCACCACCGGGTACAGCGAGCTCAAGGAGTTCCAGCGCGTCGAGGTGACGGTGGCGGACTCGACGCACATGCGATGACGCTGCGCTCGGCTTGAGCGGGGCTTGAGGGCTCGGTTGCCTTGGGGTGACCGGGCCCTTTTGCGTGCCCAAGTGGGGCGGTGGGGGCGTGAGTTGTGGGGGTGGGGGCGCGCGGTTGCGTGTGGGGCGAATGTGGGCCGAACGGGCGTAGCCGGGCGATAGCGTTCGTGTCCGGCGCCCCAGCTTGGCTGGGAGCCCCCTTCCAAGGACACGATCCGGACCCCGCCCTCGGGGCCCGGCCCGATTCCGACGGACCGCCTACCGGGTCAATGGGCGGTGTCGTGGAAGGGGGCGCCCATGGGACGTCACCGCAAGCCCACTCGCTGGGACCGGATCCGTCTTCGGATGGTGAAGTGCCGGAGGAGGTGGATCTTGCGGCTTTTCGGATGGTGAGCGGCCGCCCCCACACCAACTAGGGGCGGACACTCCGTGAACCATCCAGGAGCCTGCCGCAGTGACCGCTGCGGTGGGCTCCACTTTTCTTGTTGTGGAAGGTAAGCGGCCGCCCCCACACAAGCTAGGGGCGGACACTCCGTGAACCATCCAGGAGCTCGTCGCAGTGCCCTCTGCGGCGGGCTCCACCTGTTTCCGTACGGTACCGGTGGAGGCGGTCGGCTGCCAGCGGCCCCGGAGGTCAGGGCTGTGCCGTGCGCCCCCTCTCACAACCTGTGCGCTGCCCCTGTGGGTGTGGCCCCCCGGGTGTCCAGCAGGAGTTGGGCCTTCACCGACAGGCCCTGGAGGTCGTACGTGCGGTGCTGCTGGAGGAGGATCGTCAGGTCGGCGTCGGCGGTGGCCTCGTAGAGGGAGTCGGCGCGGGGGATGGGGCGGTCGAGGACGCTCCAGGTGGGGACGTGCGGGTCGTGGTAGCTGACGTGGGCGCCGAGTTCGATGAGGCGGCGGGCGATCTCGTCGGCGGGAGTGCCCTGTTGGTCGGGGACGTCGGGCTTGTAGGTGACGCCGAGCAGGAGGACGCGGGCGCCTCGGGCCGACTTGCCGTGCTCGTTGAGGAGGGTGGCGGCGCGCTGGACGACGTACTGGGGCATGCGGTGGTTGACGCGCTGGGCCAGCTCGACCATGCGGAGCGAGCGGGGGGCGTGGCCCGCGAGGTCCTGGGGGAGGGCGTGGCCGCCGACGCCGGGGCCGGGGCGGAAGGCCTGGAAGCCGAAGGGCTTGGTCTCGGCGCAGCGGATGACGTCCCAGAGGTCGACGTTCAGGTCGTTGCAGAGGGCGGCCATCTCGTTGACCAGGGCGATGTTGACGTGGCGGTAGTTGGTCTCCAGGAGGTGGACCGTCTCCGCCTCGCGCAGGCCACGCGCGCGTACCACCTTGTCGGTGAGGCGGCCGTAGAAGGCGGCCGCCGACTCCGTGCAGGCGGGGGTGAGGCCGCCGATCACCTTGGGGATGTTGGCGGGGCCGTAGGCGCGGTTGCCCGGGTCCACGCGCGCGGGGGAGTAGGCGAGGTGGAAGTCGCGGCCGGCGCGTAGTCCGGAGCCCTCTTCGAGGAGGGGGCGCAGGAGTTCACCGGTGGTGCCTGGGGGGACCGGGGACTCCAGGATGACCGTGGTGTGCGGGCGCAGCCGGGCGGCCAGGGTGCGGGCGGCCTCCTCGACCTGGGTGAGGTCGAGGGCGCCGTCGGCGCCGAGGGGGGTGGGCGCGCAGATGACCGCCGTACGGACGCGGCCGAGTTCGGCGGGGCTGGTCGTGGGCTTGAAGCCGCGGGCCAGCATGCGGCGCAGTTCGCCGGGGGTGAGCGAGCCGGAGTCGGGGCCGGTGCGGTAACCGAGCGTGGCGATGCCGGCGGCGACGGCGGCCTGGGCCAGCGGCAGCCCCAACTGGCCGAGTCCGATCACGGCGAGATCTGCGGGCATGGCGGGGCCGTCCTTCCCAGTAACCGAAGCGGGACAGACGCGCAAGCCCGGTGGTCTGGATGAGCGAGCGCAATGTCACATTAGGCGGAAATATGACCGATATGCGGGATTGGGGGAGTGTTTTTCTGTGCGCGTCCTGCGGAGTTATCCACAGGCTGGGGGCCGGTGGTGGCCGAACTCGGGCAACGCGGTCAGAATTTTGGGCAGGGGATGCGAGAGGGACGAAAGAGCTGGGTCTCGCCTGACGGGCATGGACGGATGAGGCCGACGCGACGGACAGCGGGAGGCAGCGGTGAGGACAGCGGCACTGGGACCGGCGCAGCGCGCCGAGTCACTGGCGGATATGGCCGAGGGCGAGCTGGACGTGCTGGTCGTGGGTGGTGGCGTGGTCGGTGCGGGCACAGCCCTGGACGCCGTGACCCGCGGTCTGTCCACGGGCCTGGTCGAGGCGCGTGACTGGGCGTCGGGTACCTCCAGTCGGTCCAGCAAGCTGATCCACGGCGGTCTGCGCTATCTGGAGATGCTCGATTTCGCCCTCGTCCGCGAGGCTCTGAAGGAGCGTGGGCTGCTGCTGGAGCGGCTGGCCCCCCATCTGGTGAAGCCGGTTCCCTTCCTCTATCCCTTGCAGCACAAGGGATGGGAGCGGTGGTACGCCGGCTCGGGCGTCGCGCTGTACGACGGGATGTCCATGGCACGCGGACACGGGCGCGGGCTCCCGATCCACCGTCACCTGACCCGTCACCACGCCCTGCGTATCGCGCCCTGCTTGAAGAAGGACGCGCTCGTCGGGGCGCTGCAGTACTACGACGCCCAGATGGACGACGCGCGGTACGTGGCCACCATGGTCCGCACGGCCGCGTCGTACGGGGCGAAGGTCGCCAACCGCGCGCGGGTGAGCGGGTTCCTGCGGGAGGGCGAGCGGGTCGTCGGGGCCAAGGTGCAGGACGTCGAGGGCGGCGGGGAGTACGAGATCCGCGCCCGGCAGGTCGTGAACGCGACCGGGGTGTGGACCGACGACACCCAGGCGATGGTGGGCGAGCGCGGGCAGTTCCACGTCCGGGCCTCCAAGGGCATCCATCTGGTGGTACCGAAGGACCGGATCCACTCCACGACCGGGCTGATCCTGCGGACCGAGAAGTCCGTCCTGTTCGTCATCCCCTGGGGGCGGCACTGGATCGTGGGCACGACGGACACCGACTGGGACCTCGACAAGGCGCATCCGGCGGCGTCCAGCGCGGACATCGACTATCTGCTGGAGCACGTGAACTCGGTCCTGGCGGTGCCGCTGACGCGGGACGACGTGCAGGGGGTGTACGCCGGGCTGCGGCCGCTGCTCGCGGGGGAGTCCGACGCCACCAGCAAGCTCTCGCGGGAGCACATCGTGGCGCATCCGGTGCCGGGGCTGGTGGTCGTGGCCGGCGGCAAGTACACGACCTACCGGGTCATGGCCAAGGACGCCGTGGACGCCGCCGTGCACGGGCTCGACCAGCGGGTCGCGGAATGCGTCACCGAGGACGTGCCGCTGCTGGGCGCGGAGGGGTACCGGGCGTTGTGGAACGCGCGTGCGCGGATCGCGGCGAGCACCGGGCTGCACGTGGTGCGGGTGGAGCATCTGCTGAACCGGTACGGGTCGGCGACCGAGGAGGTGCTCGAACTGATCGCGGAGGATCCGTCATTGGGGGAGCCGCTGCACGCGGCCGACGACTATCTGCGGGCCGAGGTGGTGTACGCGGCCTCGCACGAGGGGGCGCGGCATCTCGACGACGTGCTCACGCGGCGCACGCGGATCTCGATCGAGACGTTCGACCGGGGGACGCGGAGTGCGCGCGAGGCGGCGGAGTTGATGGCACCCGTGCTCGGGTGGGACAAGGACCAGATCGAGCGGGAGGTTCAGCACTATGAGAAGAGGGTGGAGGCGGAGCGGGAGTCGCAGCGGCAGCCGGACGACTTGACCGCGGATGCGGCGCGGTTGGGGGCGCCGGACATCGTGCCGCTGTAGTCGGGCCGCCCCCGCCACCTCGGGGGCTGCGCCCCCGGACCGGGAATCGGGGCCCCGTTGTGAAGTGTGGGCGGGCGCGGTGAGGGGCTTGGAGGTGGGGTGGCCGGTTGAGGGGGGCCCTGGGCGTGGGGCGGTTGGCGGGTGGGTGACAATGGAGGCTCTGTCAGGGCGGGTTGTATGAGGGGACGCATGTCGGAGGCGGAGCGGGCTGGGGAATCCCGTCAGGACAAGGACGCACGTCTCCTCGCCGGGCGGTACCGGCTGGGAGGGGTCCTCGGTCGCGGCGGTATGGGCACGGTGTGGCGTGCCGAGGACGAGACGTTGGGCCGTACGGTCGCCGTCAAGGAGTTGAGGTTCCCGTCGAGCATCGACGCGGACGAGAAGCGGCGGCTGATCACGCGTACGTTGCGCGAGGCCAAGGCGATCGCGCGGATCCGCAACAACGCCGCGGTGACGGTGTTCGACGTCGTCCACGAGGACGATCGGCCGTGGATCGTGATGGAGCTCGTCGAGGGCAAGTCGCTCGCCGAGGTCATCCGTGAGGACGGCGTCCTCGAACCGAGGCGGGCCGCCGAGGTGGGGCTCGCCATCCTCGACGTGCTGCGCGCCGCGCACCGCGAGGGCATCCTGCACCGGGACGTGAAGCCGTCGAACGTGCTCATCGACAAGCGCGACGGCCGGGTCGTCCTCACCGACTTCGGTATCGCGCAGGTCGAGGGCGACCCCTCCATCACCTCGACCGGCATGCTCGTGGGCGCTCCCTCGTACATCTCGCCGGAGCGGGCGCGCGGGCACAAGCCCGGGCCGGCCGCCGACCTGTGGTCCCTCGGCGGTCTGCTCTACGCGGCGGTCGAGGGGGTGCCGCCCTACGACAAGGGGTCGGCCATAGCGACGCTGACCGCGGTGATGACCGAGCCGGTGCCGCCGCCGAAGCGTGCCGGGGCGCTGAAGGACGTCATCTTCGGCCTGCTCACCAAGGACCCCGAGCGGCGCCTCGACGACGCCGGCGCACGGGCCATGCTCAACAGCGTGATCCACGCGCCCGATGTCAAGGACGTCGATCCGGTGGACGCCACGCGGGTCGTGCCGTTGCCGCCGGTGCCGGAGGAGCGCTCGAAGAAGGGCGGTTCCGGTGGCGGCGGGGCCGGGGCCGGCGGCAAGAACGGGGGTGGCGAGCGGGCTCGCGCGCCTCGGTGGTCGATGCGCAAGGGGACGGCTGGGGCCGCGGCCGGGACGGCGGCTGCCGGTACTGGTTCCGGTTCCGGTGCCGGTGTCGCGCGGGAGGCTTCCGGTGGGCCTTCGGGCGGTGCCTCCGGTGCCGCTTCCGGTGCGGCCGGTGTGAAGTCCTCGGCCTCGGCTCCGGCGGCCGTGACGACGCGGTCCGCTTCCGTCGGGGTGTCCACCGGTGCCGACAGCGCGAAGGCCGGCGGGGGCGCGGCGCAGGCGGCGGGCAAGTCGGCGTCGGGGGTGCCCGGACCGCGGGTCGGCGGCGCCGGTCAGGGGGCCGGTGCCGGTGCGGGTGCGGGCAACTCCGTCTCGGCGGGGCGGACTTCGGGGTGGCCCCAGATGCCGCCGCCGGATCTGCCGCCGCGGCCGGTGCCCAGGGCGCCCATCACGGACGTGGTGTCACGGCGGACGCTCGCGGTCATCGCGGTGGCCGTGGTCCTCGCCGTCCTCGGGACCGTGCTGGCGCTCAGCCTCGGTGGGGACGGCGGCAGTTCGACCGACAGCAAGGGGGCCGACACCAAGGCGGCCGCGTCCAGCGGGGCGGCGTCGGGGAGCGACGCCGACAGCAAGGACGCGGACAAGGGCACCGACGCCGACGAGGCCAAGGGGTCCGACCCCAGCCCGGACGGGGAGTCGACGGAGGAGGCCGACGGTTCGAGCGGGTCCGGGGGCAGTTCGCCGAGCCCCTCGGGCGGGTCGAACGGATCGGTCAGCGGTGACGGCTCGGGCTCGGGTTCGGGCTCGGGCGACATCGCGACCGACACGTACAAGAGCGCTCAGGGGTTCTCGATCGGGCTGCCCGACGGGTGGAAGTACCAGTCCACGGACGCCGCGGGCGCCCGTTTCTCCGGTCCCGACGGTCAGCGGCTGCTCGTCGGGTGGACGTCCACGCCGAAGAGCGACCCGGTCGCGGACTGGAAGAACCAGGAACGCTACATGACGCGTCCGCAGTACGAGCGGATCCGAATAGAGGCGGTGGACTACCGGGGCTGGAACGCGGCCGACTGGGAGTTCACCTATGTGGAGAGCGGTACGAAGAACCGGTCGATCGACCGGGGGTTCGTCGTCGACTCGCGGCAGGGGTACGCGCTGATGTACACCGCGAAGGCCGCGAAGTGGAGCGGTGAGCTGCGCAAGGACACGTGGCGGACGTTCACGAAGACCTTCCAGCCGAAGTCCTGAGGTGCCCGGCGCCTCGCCGCAGGGGCGCGTATGGCCGGGTGTTGTGCGCCGGTGTGTGCGGCGCGGTGGCTCTGTGCGGCTCCGTGCTTCGGTTCGGCGCGCCGTACGGGGGCGTGCGGGTGCGCGGGCCGGGGCGAGTCGCCTCGGTATGAGCTCGGCTTCGGATGTTGTGCCCGCCGGGTGAGTTCGGGGACGGGTCTTCCGGGGAAGATCGGATGCGTTCGAGCGCATTCGAGACGAACGAGATATCGCATCGAGTCAATGAGAGTTGCCTCCGGCACGTATCGTGAAGGGCTGCGGACCGTACGCAATCCAGAGCGGAACGGGTCGCTGGGCGAGCGGAATTGACCAACCGGGCGGCCGGGGGAGGGCATTGTGGACGAATACGCGGGGCGAGTACTCGCCGACCGCTATCGCCTGCCGCTGCCGCCCTCCGACGAGTACGAACTCGCCGCCGAGATACGGGCCTTCGACACCTACAGCGGACAGGAAGTCCTGGTCCGGCAGGTGCCGTTGCCCGAGGTGGTCGAGGCGGAGATGCTCGACTCGGACGGTCTGCCCGAGGGGTACGTCGCACGGGACGGCGGGGCGCGCCGGGGTGCGGCTCGGGCCACGCGCGGGTCCACCGACCCCGCCGTACGGCGGGCCATCGAGGCCGCGCAGGCCGCCGCGCAGATCCCCGACCACCCCCGGCTCGACCAGGTCTTCGACGTGTTCGCCGAAGGCGGCTCGTTGTGGATAGTGAGCGAACTGGTGTCCGCCCGGACCCTGGAGACGCTGCTCGCCGAGCAGCCGTTGACGCCGTACCGCGCGGCGGAGGTCGCCGCCGACGTGCTCACCGCGCTGCGGGCACTGCACGCGCACGGCTGGGTCCACCGGAACATCACCGCCCGCACGGTACTGGTCTGCGACGACGGCCGGGTGATGCTGACCGGGCTGGCCGTCGGGGCCGCGGAAGAGGCGCTGTGCGGGTACGACCCGGTGCCCGCGCGGGAGTTCGAGGACAGGCCGCCCGCGTCGTCCCCCGTCGGTGGCGCGGGGTCGTCTGCCGTGGGGCCGGGTGGAGGGCAGGGGCCACGGCAGGTTCCGGTGCCGCCCGGCGGGGTGCGGGACGTCCGGCGTGACTCGGTGCCGCCCGGCGGTGTCCCCGGGGCCCGCGGCGGCGCACTGCCCGGAGGCGGCGGCGGTACGTTCGGCGGCGCGCGCGGTGGTGGGTCTGGTGGTGTGGTCCACGGCGGTGGGCCCGGTGGCGCGGTCGAGGATCCCGAGGCCGCGCGGCGGGCCGCGATAGAGGCGCGGGCGGGGAGCGCGGCTCCGGGGGCGGATCCCTCCGGGGGACAGCGCGCGCTGGAGGCCGGCGGGGACGCGCGGGCGGCGCGGGCGGGTGCCATCGCGGCGTACCGGGCTGGTGCCCGGGCCGCGGCCCGGGTGCAGGACGACCAACGCGGCGGGCCGGGCACGGGGTTGCCCGCGCAACGGCCGGCACCGCAGGACGGGACGTCGGAGGCAGGACGAGACAGCGGCCCGACGTCCGGTGCGGCGACGCGCCCGGTGCCGCTCCACCAGATCGCCGACCCCTACGGCGTCCTCGCGAACGGCGGACCCACGAGCGCCTGGCACGGAGCCCTGCCGCGCGGGGGAGCGGACGCGTCCGGTGCGGGCGACCGCCGTGGGGCCGACAGCGGTACGGCCGACAGCAGGACGACCGGCGGCGGAGCCCTCGGCGGCTACGGTGCCCACGGCGGGGCCACGCCCGGCGATGCGCCGTACGGTGGCGGAGCGGTCGGCGGCGGAACGATCGGCTACGGCACGGGCGGTGGTGCGTACGCCGACGCCGCGCCCGGCGCCCCGGTTCCCGTGGGTGTGACGGATGCCGTGCCCTGGGACGGTGGTGGGGCCGGGGCCGCTCCTCGGCGGGGGCCCGCGACCGCGCTCGCGGCCGAGCGCGCACGCCAGGCGCGGATGGCCCTGGTGGGGCCGGTCACGGAGCGATGGGCGCCGGAGCAGGCCGGACCGGTGCACGAGAACTGGCAGTTGGCCGCGCCGATCGGACCGGCCACGGATCTGTGGGCGCTCGGGGCGCTGCTGTTCCGGGCCGTGCAGGGGCATGCGCCGTACCCGGAGGAGAACACCGCCGAGCTGGTGCAGTTGGTGTGCGCCGAGCCGCCCGCGTTCGCCGAGGAGTGCGGACCGCTGCGGCCGGTCGTGGAGTCGCTGCTGCGGCAGGACCCCACCGAGCGGCTGGACTTCGAGGAACTGCGCGGCTGGTTGCGCTCCCTGGTGCGGTCGGCGCCCGAACCCGAGGCCGGTGCGCACGTCGTGCCCGCGCCGCCCGTCGACGCGAGCCGGCTGCCGATCGTACGGCGGCGGGGCGAACTCGTCCGCAGACGGCGGGCCGGGCTGCCCGCGACCAGCGCGCACGCCCGCCACAAGCGCACTCGGCAGGACAGTCGGCCCCAGGCCCGCAAGCTGGGCCGGAACCTGCTCCTGCTGATCCTGCTCGCGCTGGCCGCCGCCATCACGTACGCCATGGTGTTCATGCCGAAGGCCACGCCGAGCAGTGAGGGCGCTGACACCGGCAGCCGTACGGACAGTGTCGGGCAGCCGAGTTCGGCGCCGGAGGCGAGCGGCGACTCCCGGCCCGGTCAGAACTCGAGCTCACTCGACGGTGGCGAGGAGAGCCAGAGCGACACGAGCCCCTCGCCGTCGGAGTCGTCCGGGTCCACGCAGACGCAGACCGGCGATCCCGAGGTCGCCCAGGGGTTCACCCTGCGCAAGGACCCCGAGGGGTTCCAGGTCGCCGTGGCCACCGGCTGGGACCGTGCCGGCCGGAACGGCCGCGGCCAGATCGTCTACTCCCAGGGCGGCTTCGAGCTGATCCTCGTTCCCGGGCGGGACAGCACGGGGACGTACGGCAGCGATCCGCTGAAGTACCAGCGTGAGGACGAGCGCGAGTTGCAGCCCTTCCGCGACTCGTCCTGGGCCACCTCCACCGGCATGCGGCTGATCGAGGTGGGCGGGGTGACCTCGGCCGAGGGGCAGTTCACCTGGCAGGACTCCGAGGGGCGCGGCGTCTTCGTACGCAACCTCGTGATCCTGCTCGACGGGCGGTACCACGTGGTGCAGGTGCGCGGGCCGGAGGCGGAGCGGGACGAGGTCACCCGGCTGTACGAGCAGGCGGCGGCCACGTACAAGGCGACCGGCTGAGCGGTCGGCTGAGTGACCACCTGAGCCATCAGCCGACCGGCGGGCCGACCGTCGGCGTGCGTCGGGGAGTTGACATGCGTCGGGGCGGTCGGCTGTTCGGCGCGTCGGCTGTTCGGGTCGGCGGCGGAAGGTTGCGTTCCGTTCGCGGAAGCGAGAACCGTCACAGTGCGGTCTCTGTGCGGCCCGGCCGGTTCCCCGGGTCGCGGGCCGCTCCCTACTCTGACCCTGTCAAGAACATTGCGGGGCAACGTGAATCAGATGCAGGGCCAGCTCCTCGCGGAGCGCTACCGGCTCGTCGACACGATCGGCAGCGGTGGCATGGGACGGGTCTGGCGTGCGCACGATGAGGTGCTGCACCGGGCGGTCGCGGTCAAGGAGTTGACGGCCGCGCTGTACGTCTCGGAGAGCGAGCAGGCCATCCTGTTGCGGCGGACCCGGGCCGAGGCGCGCGCGGCCGCGCGGATCAACCACTCGGCCGTCGTCACCGTGCACGACGTGCTGGAGCACGACAACCGCCCGTGGATCGTCATGGAGTTGGTCGAGGGCGTCTCGCTGGCCGACGCCGTGCGGGACCGGGGGCGGGTGGAGGCGCGCGAGGCGGCGCGCATCGGTGTGTGGGTGCTGCGCGCGCTGCGGGCCGCCCACCGGGCCGGTGTGCTGCACCGCGATGTGAAGCCGGGGAACGTGCTGCTCGCCGAGGACGGCCGGGTCATGCTCACCGACTTCGGAATCGCGCAGGTCGAGGGTGACACCACCATCACCCGGACCGGCGAGATCGTCGGTTCCGTCGACTACATCGCCCCCGAGAGGGTGCGCGGGCAGGAGCCCGGGCCCGCCTCCGATCTGTGGTCCCTGGGCGCCACCCTCTACACGGCGGTGGCTGGCAAGTCGCCGTTCCGGCGCACCACTCCGCTCACCACCATGCAGGCCGTGGTGAGCGAGGAGGCCGAGGAACCGGCGGACGCCGGGGCGTTGGGGCCCGTCATCACCGCGCTGCTGTGCAAGGACCCCGCCGTGCGTCCCGGTCCCGACGAGGCCGAGCAGATGCTCACCGAGGCGGCGGAGGGGCGGCGACCCCGGGAGGCGCAGGCGTATCTGGCGACTCGGGAGCATGCGGGAGGTGCGGGGGCCGGATCGGAGGGCTCGGGCGACCCGGAGGGGGCGGGCCCCGGCGGGGTGGTGGGCTGGGGGCGTGCGCCGGGCTCGGGAGGAGTGAGTGGTACCGGTGCAGCGAGTGGTGCCAGTGGAACTAGCGGAACCAGTGGTCTGGGTGGAACCAGTGGCGTCGGGGGAACGAATGGTGCCGGTGGCGTAGATGTGCCCGGTGCGCAGGGTGTGCACGGTGCGCAGGCTACGTCCGGCGCCGACAGGGGCCCCGGCGGCAGCGGTGTGCCGGATGCGCGTGCCTACGGCGCGGAGGGCGCGTCGGGGGCGCGGGGTGCGTACGGCGGTGGTGCGCAGGGGGCGGAGTACTCCACCGGGGCTGTTGGCGGC
Source organism: Streptomyces sp. SP18BB07 (assembly GCF_036322545.1). Taxonomy (NCBI): domain Bacteria; kingdom Bacillati; phylum Actinomycetota; class Actinomycetes; order Kitasatosporales; family Streptomycetaceae; genus Streptomyces; species Streptomyces sp. SP18BB07. The sequence goes on along the minus strand of NZ_JAQYWT010000250.1, from coordinate 962 downwards.
TGGGGTGGCGGGACCGGTGGCTTCGGTGGGGCCGGGGCGTCGGCCGCTCCGGCGTCCGGCGTCTATCGGATGAACTCCACCGTGCCCTCCGCTCCGACCGCCCAGCGGCGCCGCCGAGGCCGTACGGTCGCCCTCGTGTTGCTGCTGGCGGTGCTGGTCGGAGGCGGCGGTGCCGTCGCGACGCACTACGCGGGCGGGTGGTTCGCCGGGAGTGGCTCCACCACGGACGGATCGGGCGGGTCGGAGGACGGGGGCCAGACGGCCGACGGGGTGCCCGAGGGGTGGGAGCGGGTCGAGGACCCGCAGGGCTTCAGCCTCGCGCTGCCCAAGGGGTGGAAGCGGCAGGTGGAGGGCACGCAGATCGACTACACGCCCGACGGCGGTGAGCACTTCCTCCGGATCGCCGTGGACGACTCGCCGGACTTCGACAGCCCGTACCACCACCAGCTCGACCTGGAGGAACAGGTGCGGACGCGGCCGCAGTACCAGCGGGTGAAGCTGGAGGAGAACATCTTCCGCGACCGGCCGGGCGCGCTGTGGGACTTCACCTGGACCGCGCCGGCGAAGGACACGGAGTTCCCCGGGCCGCGCCGGGCGATCGAGCAGATGTACCTCTCCCGCGACGGTGTCGAGTACACGATCTACATGTCCTCGCCCGCGGCGGACTGGAAGACGGCCGAGAAGCAGTTCTACGCGGTGCTGCGCAGCTGGCGGCCGGCGTAGCGGTGAGCCCCGGCGGGCCGCCGGCCGAGGTGGGTCTGCCGACGTGGTCCGAGGCGCGCCCGCGCCCACCGCCCCGCGCCCACCGGCCTGCCCAACGCCCGCCGACCGCCCCGCCACCGCCGGATCGCCCAACGTCCGCCGACCGCCCCGCCACCGCCGGATCGCCCAACGTCCGCCGACCGCCCCGCCACCGCCGGATCGCCCAACGTCCGCCGACCGCCCCGCCACCGCCGGATCGC
>NZ_JAQYWT010000249.1:0-10574 GCF_036322545.1 Streptomyces sp. SP18BB07 | reverse complement strand
AGGCGACGCCGCCGGAGGACGTCTCGTTCACCAGGCGCGACTTGACGGCTTCGGACTCGGTGAAGGCGTAGAGCGCGAGGGGCTTGTCGCGTTCGTTGATGAAGGCGATGGCGGCATCGAGGTCTGCGACTTCCACGACGGGGAGGATCGGGCCGAAGATCTCCTCCTGCATGATGGGCGATGTGGGGTCGACATCGGTGAGCACGGTCGGTGCGATGTACAGGTCGTCGCGGTCGTGCTGGCCTCCCACCGCCACCTGGCCGGAGTCCAGCAGGCGGGTGAGCCGGTCGAAGTGCCGCTCGTTGATGATCCGGCCGAAGCCGGCCGAAGTCTGCGGGTTGGTGCCGAACTGGGCGTCGACCGCCGCGCGGAGGGCGGGAACCAGGGCGGCGGCGGTGGCGGGATCGGCCAGTACGTAGTCGGGGGCTATGCACTGCTGGCCTGCGTTGCCGAACTTGGCGCCGACCAGCCGCTTCGCGGTCTCGTCCACGTCGGCGTCGGGGGCCACGAAGACCGGCGACTTGCCCCCGAGTTCGAGGGTGACGGGGGTGAGGTTCTTGGCTGCTGCGGCCATGACGATCCGGCCGACCGCGCCGTTGCCGGTGTAGAAGATGTGGTCGAAACGCTGCGCCAGCAGGGCCGTGGTCTCCTCGGCACCTCCCTCGACCACGGTGAGCACGTCGGCGTCGAAGTACTGTCGCAGCAGGCGTGAAGCCACTGCCGAGGTGTGCACCGACATCTCGCTCGGCTTGGCCACCACGGTGTTCCCGGCGGCCAGTGCGCCGATGATGGGGTCGATGAGAAGGTGCAGCGGGAAATTCCACGGAGCGATCACCAGGACGACCCCGAGCGGGTCGTACGTGGTGTAGGCCGTGGTCGCGGGACCACCGAAGTGGGCGGGAACCTCCACCGGGCGGGGCTCAAGCCAGTTCTCGAGACTCGCCAGTGCCTCGTCGATGTCGGCGACGGTGAAGTCGATCTCCTGCGTCTTCGCCTCGGCGGCGTTCTTCCTCAGATCCGCCCAGAGCGCTTCGATCAGCTCCTTCTCGTTCTCGACCAGCAGCGCCCGCAGCCGCTGCAGCTGGTCGATGCGCCAGTCCAGTGGGCGGGTGACGCCGGTGTTGAACGTCGCACGAAGGCGGCCGACCACCTCCGCGGCCGTTTCGCTCTGGTGCGTCCTCGACTCGATCCCCTGTGTTGCGCTCATGGGATGTACTCCGTTCTTGATCCAGGCCACGCCCCGGCCGTCTTCCAGCGGGGCACAGTGGCCAGCGTGCTGGACGATCCGGCATCCACCCAGGTCACGGCTTTGCGTACGTGCGCTGTGCCTACCACTGGTTGGGTCAGGAAGGTGTGCGTCCGACCGTGGATACTCGAGGCATGGACGAATACCCCGAACCGGTGCGCGAGCCCGCCGCCGGCGCTCTGGACTCGCGTGCCGAGCTCAGTGAGTTCCTGCGCACCCGGCGGGCCCGGCTGAAGCCGGAGGACGTGGGGCTGCCGGACTACGGGCGGTACCGGCGGGTGCCGGGGCTGCGGCGCGAGGAGCTGGCGCAGCTGGCCGGGGTGTCGGTGGCGTACTACACGCGGCTGGAGCAGGGCAACGGGCGGCACGTGTCGGCGGAGGTCCTCGACGCCATCGCCCGCGCGCTCAGACTGAGCGACGCCGAGCACGCCCACCTCACGCATCTGGCGAAGCCGAAACAGAAGAAGAAGCCGGCTGTTCGCGCCCAGCAGGTGCGGGGTCCCCTGCGGACGCTGCTGGACACTATGGACGGTGTTCCAGCGATCCTCGTGGGGCGGCGCTCGGACATCCTCGTCTGGAACCGGATGGCCGCGGCGGTCTTCGGCGACTGGGCCGAGCTGCCGGCGAGGGAGCAGAACTGGGCGCGGCTGGTGTTCCTGAGGCCCGAGTACCGCGACCTGTTCGTGGACTGGGAGCACAAAGCGAGCGACGTCGTCTCTCAGCTGCGCATGGACGCCGGCTCCCATCCGGAGGACCCTCGGCTGTCCGCTCTGGTGGGCGAACTCTCCGTGAAGAGCGAGGAGTTCCGGCGTCTGTGGGCCACCCACGACGTCAAGGAGAGGTGCCACGGTATCCAGCGCCTGCACCACCCGCTCGTCGGCGAACTCGATCTCCGCCTCGAGTCGTTCCACCAGGCCGACGCCCACGAGCAGATGCTGGTGACCTACCACGCCGAACCGAACTCCCCGTCGGCGGAGGCTCTGCGACTGCTGGCCAGCTGGGGCGCGGATGCGACCCGGGCGGGAACAGGCACGTCGTCGGCACGCACGCCTTGATGGGCGGTGTCGGATTCAGGACGGCGCGGGTGGCGCGAGCGTGCTGCGGTTGGGCAGTGGGGGAACGGTGCCGCTGCTGCGCAGGGCGTCTGTGGTTGAGGTCCTGGCCGGGACGACGTTGAACGGTGGCTGCCGGTTGCCAGACACTGGCGGTGGGTTCGCGCCGAACGCCGCCGCGTGCTCCGGGCATTGGCCTGCAGTGCGGTGCCATGGACATCGAGCTGACTGACGATGAGCACCTGCGAGCCCTGGCAGCGCTGGAGGCCGTCGTCGGAAACAACGACGATGCCCTGGCGGCCCTGGCAGGCGATGCTGGCGAGCGCCCGCTGCCGGCACCGCTGGCCCCGCCTACGGACAGCACACACTTCACCGCGTCCTGATCGCCGCATTCGGTATCGACGCCACCATGGACTACGACGAAACGGGCCGGCTGGTCGCAGAGATCAACCATGATCCGCTGGCCCGCATGGTCTTCGTCCTGACCGATGCCCTGCACAATGAGGCTGCTCTCTCAGGCGACGACCCCGCCACCGCGAAGCTGGTCGCGGGATCCATCCTCCTGGCGATCAACGCGTTCACCGACGCCGACAATCACGCCCTGACTCTGCTGCGCGCACTGCGCAACGAGGTCCTTCAGGCCAAGTGAACGACACCGGTCGCAGCTCAGCGGTTACCCAGGGCATGGTCGACGTCTCCGTCGCCGTCGCCGGCGCCACCGGGGGATTGAGCTCCGGCCTCGTCGTCTCCGCCTCCGGCTACCCCGTCCTCGCCCTCACCGGCGGCATCCTCGCTCTCGCCGTCCGCCCCGCGATCGCCACCAGTGCGAGCAGCCGGTGCCCCGGCCTGCCCCGTCGGGGGAAGCCGGGCGCCCTCGCCGTCGACGGCATCGGGCGCCGTCGTCCACGTCTTTGCCAGAACCTCATCCGCCAGATGCTGATCTCGACAGAGACCGCCAACCCGTCCTCGGCGGCCTCCAGCCAATGGAGGCGGTGCGGTGGATCAGCTGCGGTGCCACCGCCGGTGCGGTCACTTCCAGTCGCTGTTCGATGGCGCCGTCGTTGTTGGCTCCGTTTCTTGGGCGGCCGCTTGCTTGTGCTCGATGAGGGCCGTGGTACCGGCTACCACCGCAGAAAGAGCCACGGCGGCGGACAGCATGGCCGAGGTACGGCTGACGTCGCGCCGCAGGCCCGCAGCCAGGAAAGCGGCGGCATCGACCGAGTCCATGACGATGTTCACCGCAAGAAACTGCTGCTGCTGGGACCGGGTGAAACTGTCCATCCGTTGCAGTCCAAGCCCGAGAGCAGCGTTGCGGATCGCGAACATCCGCGCATAAGGGATCGCGGGGGTACCGCTGGCCGTGAGCTGGAAAACCCGCGCGGCCAGCCGCGGGGTGAACAAGTGGGTGGCCGCGACGATGAAGCGCCCGGTCGTCAGCGCTCTGCGGGAAGGAACCAGGTGGAGGGGGAATTTGGACATGGAGAATCCTTTCAATCCGGAACGGGCCGGTCAGTTGTTCAGGAGGTGGCGGGTCAGGAATTCGGCCTGGTCCGCAACGACGGCGTCGAACGCCGGCAGGCCGCTCGTCCTGGGACGCTTCAGCGCGAGTCGGGGCGGGCGAGGCCCGAAGCGGCGTCGAGGCTGTCGATGGCAGTTCGGGCCTCGGACACCGCGGCGGCGATCGCGGCGGCGGCCTGCCCGGTTTGTTCGGGCGTGTGGGACGGCATGACCTGTAGGCGCAGTCTGGCGGAGCCGGTTGGCACCACGGGGTATTCGACGACCATGGCCGCCACTCCGCGCGGGCGCAGATTACGGTGTGTGAGGCGTGCTACGCGTTCGTCGCCGATGACGGCGGGAACGATCGGACCCGGGCTGCCCAGGCAGGCCAGTCCGTGGTCGGCCAGAGCTTCACGCAGTGCCGACGCGGCGTCGAGTGTCTGTCGGCGCAGCCGTGCTCCTTCGGGGGACATCGCGATCCGCAATGCGGAGTTGGCTGCCGCGGCCTGGGCGGGCGACAAGGCGTTGGAGAAGACGTGCGAGGTGGCGTAGGTCTCGATGTAGCTTCGGACGGCGGGCGAGGCGGTGGCCACGAACCCCCCGTTGGAGGCGAAGGTCTTGGAGAAGCTGCCCATCACCAGGTCGACACGGCCGGCGAGCTGCTGGATCCCGATCTGGCCCTGCCCTCCGGGCCCGGTGGATCCGAGGTCGTGGGCGACATCGACGAGGAGGGTCGCCTCGTACTCGTGGCAGATGTCCTGGAGCCGGGCGAGGTCGGGGCTGTCGGCGTCCATGGAGAAGAGGCCTTCGGTGACGACCAGAATGGCGTGGTGGGGATCCCGGTCGCGCAGTTCGCGCAGTACGGCGTGGACGGCTTCGTTGTCCAGGTGCGGCACCCGGTGGACGTTGCGCGAGGCCGCGTGGGCCGCCTGGGAGAGGCTGGCGTGGGCATAGTGGTCCATGACCACGTGGTCGTAGTGGCGGACCAGGGCGTTGATCGGTCCGTACGCGGCGGCCCAGCCGGTCGGGAAGAGGACGACATGGTCCGTTTCCACGAGTTCGGCGATGCTCTGTTCAAGGCGCCGGGAATGGACGGTGTTGCCGATGGCCGCTGCCGAACCGGCGCTGTGCACACCGAACTCGGCGATGGCGGCGGTCGCCGCCTCGACCACCTCGGGGTGGTTGCTCAGCCCCAGGTAATCCTGGGAAGCGAAGTTGATCCCCTCCAGGACCCGCCCACCGGCATCGAGGAGCCGGGTCGTGGACAGCGGCGCGGCGGCAAGGGTCCTGGAGTACAGCCACGTCTCCGATTCGACGCGGGCGCTGTACCAGCGGTGGAACGGCTCCACCCGCTCCAGTAGTCGGCTGCCGGCCGGGGAGGCGAAGCTGCGCACCGTGTGAGTGAGTGCCAGGTGCTCGTCCTCCGCCGTGTCCTGTGCGGCGAACGGGTTGCTGTCGGACGCCACGGTCGGTTCGTCCGCCGGAGGGACGACGCTGGAGTTCGAGGACAGGATGCGCTGCATGCTGTCGACGGAGAAGACGGCGTCGGGGTCGACCGTGTCGCTGAACACTCCGAGGAGCGTGCCGGCGTGGCGCAGGTCGGCGCTCACCGCGCGGAACAGGTTTACCTCAGAGGCCTCCGCTGCCCGCATCTCAGCCTGGGAACAGACGAAGTCGTAGTACTTCCAGCTGTCGAGGTGACGGCGCTCGCGGTAGTCCGACAGCGCCCTCGTGAGGTCGTCTCCGGCGGCGAGGGCGGGGCCAATGGTCTGGGCGAGCAGTTCGGCGTCCCTGAGGGCGTGCGTCATGCCACTGGCGGTGGCTTGGTCCTTGAACGATGCCGCGTCCCCGACCAGAGCCCAGCCGTCGCCGGACACCTCGCGTATGAAGGGGGTCTGGTCGTTGGTCATGAAGAATCCGGAGACGCGTGCCGCGCCGCCGACCAGGGCCGCCATGTCCGGGCTGACGTAGCCCAACGCCTGGGTGAAATGGGCCGCGCTGTCCTGCCGGAAGGCCTGGTACCAGTCACTGGGGCCGTAGACCAACGCCATCGTCCGGCCGCCGCTGGTCGGGCTTAAAGCCATACCGAGACGCCCCCGGCGCCGGAGCGTGGGAACCTTCAGAAGGTGGCTGTCGAAGTATGTGTAGCAGGCGAAGGATCCGTTCCGCCGCACGTCCTTGCGCGCGGCGCCTGCCAGCCGTGCCACGTGCGAGCGGCGGCCGTCGGCGCCCACGACGATCCTGGCCCGCTCGGTCGTCTCGGGCCCGTCGGGGCTCGACCGCCACCGCACGCCCACCACCCGGCCGTCCTCCTCGACCAGTTCGGTCATCCGCGCGCCCTGCCGGACCTCGACGCCGCACTCAGCCGCGTACGCGAGCAGCAGGTCGTCCAGTAGGTCACGGCGGGCGGAGAATGAGGCGTTGACGACGTCCTTGTCGTCCCCGTGCAAGCTGCGGAATCGGTTACGCAGGTCCTCCTCCGCCACTCCGGAGCGGATGCTGACGCCTTCGATCACCAGGTCCACCTCCTCGAAGAAGGGGGCCACCGGGACGACCCGGTCCAGGACGCCGAGTCGAGCCAGGTAGCTGGTGCCGCGGGGCCACATGAAGTGCGTCGAAAGCACGTCCTTGGGAAAAGTGTCCTTCTCCAGGAGGAGGACGCTTCGCCCTTGTTTGCTGAGATGAGCTGCCGTGGCGGCGCCCGCCAGGCGCCCGCCCACCACTACAACGTCATACATGGTGCTCCTTCAACATGCCTTTTTTGCTTGCTTGTTCAAGTACGTTGATCAAAAATGACGCTGAGCCGAACCCGCTACCGAGGCCTGCCGAAAACGCACCTCGGGCACGTCCTGACCGCACTGGCCTGCAACGTCGCCCGCACCGCCGACTGGATCGCCGAACCGACCCGCCCCCCCCCGGCGGGCACCAAGCCACTTCCGCGCCCTCTGCGCCGCCCCCAACTGACCCCGGCAAGATCACCAACAGAGTCACGGCATTGGCCCTAGCCGAAACGGCTGCTTGCCGTCGGCTTCGCGGGAGGCGGGAGTCCACTCGGCCCCCTCGGTGAGGTGTTGTCGGGGGAAGGGTTCCTACGGGGTTCAGAGCTCGGCGACGACGCGTCGCAGTGTGCCCGGCGCGATGCGCAGCATGGCCGGCATGACTTTCGTCTGACCGGGGAATGCCATGTTCCGCCCCCGCCGAAGGGCTTTCATCGTGACTGCCGCCACCTGCTCGGGAGCCAGTTTCTTCCCCGTGGCTTCGGCGTTCATGGGTGTGTCCGTGGACGGTGGGAGGACCTCGAGGACATGGGTGCCCTGCGGGGCGAGTTGACGGCGCAAGCCGTCCGCGAAGCCGTGCAGGCCGGCCTTGACCGCGCCGTGGGTGGGTGCGCGAGTGGGTGAGACCAGAGCGAACCCCGAGGTGATGAATACGATCGCGTCGGGCGATGGCCATCGCTCGAGCACTTCACCCGTCAAGTGGATGGGGGCGGTGAGGTTCAACGCCACCTCGTCATCGAGAGTCGCGTTGGGGTTCTTGCCGGCGGCATAGTCTCGTTCCTCGAACGTACCGGCGTTGTTGACCAGCACGTCCAGACGCCCGAAGCGATCAGCGACTGCTTGCAACAGCGTTGCCCGATCAGCTGCGTCCGTCACATCGGCCCGCACGGCCAGCGCCTGCGGGTGGGCCTGCGTGAATCGGTCAAGCGCGACCTGCGAACGCCCGCAGACGACGACAGACGCCCCGAGCTCGACGAAGGATTGCGCGAGGCTCAAGCCGATGCCTGAGGTACCGCCAGTGATGAGTACGGTCTGTGACACGATGCCACCTCTCTGTATAGCGTACCGATTGGTACGAAAATACTTTAGCACATCCGTACCGATCGGTATCGAAGGGGTAGGATGAAGAAATGACCTCGACAACACCGGTCCCTCCCGGCAGGCCTCGCGCGTTCGACATCGACGAGGCACTCGACCGTGCAGTCCTGGTGTTCTGGTCAAAGGGTTTCGAGGGCGCCAGCCTTGACGACCTCACCCAAGCGATGGGCATCAGCCGCCCCAGCCTGTACAGGGCGTTCGGCAGCAAAGAAGACCTCTTCTACAAGGCGCTGGAGCGGTACACCGAGGGCTTGACCACCTACTTCGCCCGAGCTCTGGCCGAGCCCACGAGCGCAGCAGTGGCCACGGCCGTGCTCCACGGGACGGTCGAGGCGGCAACCATGCCGGGATTGCCCACGGGCTGTCTTGGCGTGCTGGGTGCGTTGGCTACCGGGGATGAGAGCCGCCCAGTCCGAGACGCACTCATCGCATGGCGTGAGGATGGGATAGCCCACTTGACGCGCCGGTTCCAACAGGCGGTGGACGCCGGTGACCTTCCGCCTTCCACGGATCCTCATTTTCTTGCGCTCTACCTGAGAACAGTCGCCAATGGGATTGCCGTCCAGGCCGCGAGTGGTAGTTCCCGCCCTGAGCTGCTGCAAGTCGCGAACCTCGCGTTGGGCAGCTGGCCAAAGCTGTAGTCAGCCAGGGGGTCTGCGCACGTACTTCGGCTTTCTGTGGTTCGCGCGAGGCTGGCGTCGACTGGCGCGACGCGTCCATGGATGACCGGGCGGCGTACGAGTGGTGGCGTCGTCGCGACGGGCGTGGACCTCGTCTGCAAGACACGAGCTGGGACCGGGAGGTGTCCACGGTCGACGGGCTCACGGAACCGCCGCGACGGGGGGAGCTGCGGGTGCGTCACCTGGAGCGGTACCTGATGTCGACGCGGCAGACGTGCGGGGAGAAGTCGGCCCGCCGGAACCTGCTTGTCGCGTCGGTGCCCCGGCTGGCCGGCAATCGTAGTGCCTCCGCCGACGGGGGACCGGGTTCGGCGTAGTACGCCGCCTCCGTGTAAGCGGGAACGTCGGGGCCGGTGGCGTATCGCCTTGCTGGGGCACCGGTTACTGCCGCTCGGCGCATGAGGTGTTGTTCGACGTGATCGAAGCCGGCCGCAAGCTGGACGCCTGGCTGCGGTGGGTCCGGTTCATCGCAGCCGCGGAGCGATGCCGGAGCGTCAGGCGCTCTCGGTGTTCACGTAGGGCTCCACGCGGCCGACGCTCTCCTTGAGGACGAGGTCGAGCAGTCCGGGGAAGCGCTGGTCCAGATCTTCCTTGCGCAGGGTGTTGATGCGGCGGGTGCCGACATCGTGCTGCCGGATGAGACCGGCCTCGCGCAGGACGCGGAAGTGGCGGGTGAGTACGGACGCGGTGACGTCCTGGGTGAAGCCGCTGCAGGCCAGACCGGGGGAAATGGAGAGGGTGACGACGATGGTGAGCCGGGTCTCGTCGGTCAGCGCGCTCATGATCTTGAAGAGGTCGAGGTCGTCCGTGTCGGGGTGGACGAGGGGTGACGAGGTGCGACTGGCCATGAGGGAAGGATAACCTCCGCCCTATGTTCGCGCTGGCGCGTACATGGGTTACAGTGAACGCACGGATTGATCCTTCATCCGTCATCCACCGGGTTGCCCATCACCGGTACCACGGCATGCCACCAACGCCTTTGACGGCGTGGCCTGCGTCAAGAACGGAGCACACCTCATGACCACAACACAGGCGACCGAGTCGAGGACGCACCAGAGCGAAACGGCCGCGGAGGTGGTCGGCCGCCTTCGTGCGACGTTCAACACCGGCGTCACCCGCTCACTGGACTGGCGCGTCGACCAGCTGCAGCGGCTGCGGGCGCTGCTGGTGGAGAACGAGAAGGAGCTGGTCGAAGCGCTCTGGGCGGATCTGAGGAAGAACGCAGCCGAGGCCAAGGCGCACGAGATCGACTTCACCATCGGTGACATCGACGAGGCACTGGCGAACCTCGAGAACTGGCTTCAGCCCCGCCCGGTGGAGGTTCCCGCCCACTTCGGTGGTCCCGCGACAACGGCCTACACCACGTACGACCCGCTCGGGGTCGTCCTGGTGATCGTTCCGTGGAATGCCCCGCTGCACCTTCTCATCGACCCCATCATCGGCGCGCTGGCCGCCGGGAACACCGTGGTGGCCAAGCCGAGCGAGATCGCGGTGCACACCTCGGCGGTCGCTTCCCGCCTGCTGCGCGAGTACTTCGACCCCGACGTGCTCGCCGTCGTCGAGGGGGGCGTCGAGGAGACCACGGCCCTGCTGGCACAGCGTTTCGACCACATCTTCTACACCGGCAACGGCACGGTCGGCCGGATCGTCATGGCCGCAGCCGCGAAGCACCTCACCCCGGTCACGCTCGAACTCGGAGGCAAGAATCCGGTCTTCGTGGCCCCCGACGCCGACGTGGAGGAGACCGCGAAGCGGCTGGTCGGCGGCAAGTTCGGCAACGCGGGGCAGATGTGCATCGCCCCCGACTACGTGCTGGCCGATCCCGCCACCGCCGCCGCCCTGGTTCCCGCCCTCCGCGCGGCGGTCGACGCCCAGTTCGGCACCAACCCGCAGACCTCTCCCGACTTCGGCCGGATCATCAACGAGCGGCACTTCGACCGGCTCACCCGTCTGCTCGATTCCGGCCGGGCGGCGGTGGGAGGCCGGCACGACCGCGACGACCTGTACATCGCGCCGACGGTGCTCACCGATGTCGACCCCACATCGCCCATCATGCAGGAGGAGATCTTCGGTCCCATCCTCGCCGTCGTGGAAGTCGCAGACCTCGATGCCGCCATCGCCTTCATCAACGAACGCGACAAGCCCCTCGCGCTCTACGCCTTCACCGAGTCCGAAGCCGTCAAGTCGCGCCTGGTGAACGAGACGTCCTCCGGCGGCGTCGCCT